>NZ_JAXHMV010000008.1:0-300899 GCF_034521165.1 Thiohalophilus sp. | reverse complement strand
GCGGCATCGTTCAGGGAATCTGGTAGAATCCGGATTTTCCCGCAGCCGCTTATTTCGGTATGCTATCGCTTTAATTGGCGCCGGCCCGCGCGCCCTGACTGGAGTCATCATGTCCGCACGTCGTGCCAACATCGAACGCAACACGCTGGAGACCCAGATCCAGGCCCGTATTGATCTGGACGGCCAGGGCAGGGCCGAGTTCAACACCGGCCTGCCGTTTCTCGAGCACATGCTCGAGCAGGTGGCCCGCCACGGCATGATCGATATCACCCTCCAGGCCAAAGGTGATCTGCACATCGATGCCCATCACACGGTGGAGGATATCGGGATCAGCCTGGGCCAGGCCTTCGACAAGGCGGTCGGCGACAAACAGGGTATCCGCCGCTACGGCCACGCCTATGTGCCGCTGGACGAGGCGCTGTCCCGGGTCGTCATCGACTTCTCGGGCCGCCCCGGTCTGGAGTACGGCATCGATTTCCCGCGCTCGCACATCGGCGAGTTCGACGTGGACCTGTTAGGCGAGTTCTTCCAGGGCTTCGTCAACCACGCCCGTGTCACCTTGCATATCGACAACCTGCGCGGCCGCAACGCCCACCATATTGCCGAAACCGCCTTCAAGGCCTTCGGCCGGGCGCTGCGCATGGCACTGGAGCCGGATCCACGCATGCAGGGTATCACGCCGTCAACCAAGGGCAGCCTCTGAGCCACAACACCGGGGCTGCCCCGCCTGAGTATCCGAAGACTATGTCGACTGTTGCTGTAATCGATTACGGAATGGGGAACCTGCACTCGGTGAGCAAGGCCCTGGAAAAGGCCGATCCTGCCCGCCGGGTGACAGTGACCTCGGATCCTGAACAAATCCTCGGCGCCGATCACGTGGTACTGCCCGGTGTCGGCGCCATTCGGGACTGCATGGCGGAGATCCGCCGTCTGGAACTGGAGCCGGTGATTCTTCAGGTGGCTGAACAGGGCACGCCGCTGCTGGGGGTCTGCGTGGGCATGCAGGCGATGATGGAGTACAGTGCCGAGAACGACGGGACCCGCTGCCTGGGGCTGCTGCCCGGCAAGGTGCAGTCCTTTCCCCGCGACATGCGCGATCCGCTCAGCGACGAGCGGCTCAAGGTGCCGCACATGGGCTGGAACCAGGTCTATCCGCAGGTCGAACATCCGCTGTGGCAGAATATCGCCAACGGCGCGCGCTTCTATTTTGTCCACAGTTATTATGTGGAACCGGCCAGCCCGGATCTGATCGCCGCCTCCTGCAACTACGGCATCCCGTTTACCTGTGCGCTGGCAAAGGGTAATGTATTTGCCGTACAGTTCCATCCCGAAAAGAGCCAGCATGCCGGTATACAACTGTACACCAACTTTTTGAACTGGGACGGTTCCCTCTAGACGATACCCCGGACACCACGGTCACTTTCAGCCAATACGAGAGACTTTACCATGTTGCTTATCCCTGCCATCGACCTCAAGGACGGCAAATGCGTTCGTTTGCGTCAGGGCAAAATGGAAGATGAAACGATTTTTTCCGACGATCCGGTCAGCGTGGCCGCACGCTGGGTCGAGGCCGGCGCCCGGCGCCTGCATATCGTCGATCTCAACGGCGCCTTCGCCGGCAAACCGGTCAACGCCGAGGTAGTTCACGCCATCGCCAGCGCCTTTCCCGATCTGCCCATCCAGATCGGCGGTGGTATCCGCGATGAAGAGACGGTCGAAACCTATCTGGACGCCGGGGTGCAGTACGTCATCATCGGCACCAAGGCGGTCAATGCCCCCCATTTCGTCAACGATCTCTGCCTGGAATTTCCCGGTCACATCATCGTCGGCCTGGACGCCAAAGACGGCAAGGTGGCCATCGACGGCTGGTCCAAACTCTCGCGTCACGATGTCATCGATCTGGCCCAGCATTTTGAACAGGACGGGGTCTCGGCCATCGTCTACACCGACATCGGCCGCGACGGCATGATGACCGGCGTCAACGTCGAGGCCACGGTCAAGCTGGCCCAGTCCATGGCCATCCCGGTGATCGCCTCCGGCGGCATCACCAACATGGACGACATCCGCGCCCTGTGCGAAGTGGCGGATGAGGGTATCATGGGCGCCATCACCGGCCGCGCCATCTACGAAGGCAGCCTCGACTTCGCCGAAGGCGCCGCCCTGGCCGACACCTGCGGCGGGGAATAATGCCACTTATTGCTAACACTGATTACTAACGCCAAGAACGCAAAGACGCAGAGGACGCAAAGTGGTAATTTTGAATCAAATACAAAGTTGGTAATTCAAAGCTTAAATATCAATCTTGTATCTTTGCGTTCTCTGCGTCTTTGCGAACTCCGCGTTAATTTTGTATCTAGAAAAGAGAGCAATTATGGGCCTTGCCAAACGTATTATTCCCTGCCTGGACGTCGATAAAGGCCGGGTTGTGAAGGGGGTGCAGTTCGTGGATATCCGCGATGCGGGGGATCCGGTGGAGATCGCGCGACGCTATGACGAGCAGGGTGCCGATGAACTGACCTTTCTGGATATCACCGCCAGCCATGAAAACCGCGAGACCATGGTGCACGTGGTCGAGGAAGTCGCCGGACAGGTGTTTATTCCGCTGACCGTCGGTGGCGGGATTCGCAAGCTCGAGGATGTACGCGCCATGCTCAACGCCGGCGCCGACAAGGTCGCGATCAATACCGCGGCGGTGGACAATCCCGAATTCGTGCGCGAGGCGGCGCAAAAATTCGGCTCGCAGTGCATCGTGGTGGCCATCGACGCCAAGCAGGTGAGCGATAATCCGAAAAAATGGGAAATCTTCACCCACGGCGGGCGCAAGGCCACCGGTCTGGATGCGGTCGAGTGGGCGAAGAAGATGGTCGACTACGGCGCCGGCGAGATCCTGCTGACCAGCATGGACCGCGACGGCACCAAACAGGGCTTCGACCTGGATCTGACCCGCGCCATCTGCGAGGCGGTCAGCGTGCCGGTCATCGCCTCCGGCGGTGTCGGCAACCTCGATCACCTGGTCGACGGCATCAAACAGGGCCACGCCGACGCCGTGCTCGCCGCCAGCATCTTTCACTTCGGCGAGTACAGCATCGAGGAAGCCAAGCGGCGCATGGCCGGCAGCGACATCGAAGTCCGCCTCTGAACCTGCACCCTGATCAGTAACGCGAAGGGCGCAAAGGCGCGGAGAACGCGAAGAAATAATTTTTAGTGTTGAATTTTAAATTTTGAATTATGGCATCTGCCTTATAATTCAGAATTCAACATGAAACATTCAAAATTGCTTTGCGTCCTTTGCGCCTCCGCGACTCCGCGTCCTCTGCGTTTTAAATCGGGATACGACTTATGAGTACAAACTGGCTGGATGAGATCAAGTGGACCGGGGACGGGCTGGTGCCGGTGATTGCCCAGGAGACGGGTACGGGCCAGGTGCTGATGCTGGCCTGGATGAACCGCGAGTCGCTGGCGCTGAGCGTGCAGGAGGGCAAGGCGATCTACTGGTCGCGCTCGCGCGGGCGGCTGTGGCGCAAGGGCGAGGAGTCGGGTCACGAGCAGATCATCCACGATATCCGCCTGGACTGCGACAACGACGTGGTTCTGCTGGAGGTGGAGCAAAAAGGCGGAATCGCCTGCCATACCGGCCGACATCGCTGTTTTTTCAAGCAGTTACAGGGCGATCAGTGGGTCGAGGTGGAGCCGGTTATCAAGGACCCCGACGCCATATATAAATAGTGTCCCCACAAACGGCGCCAAACGTGGAATAATCCCCCTCTATGAGCGACATATTGCAACAGCTGGCCAGCGTGCTCGAGCAGCGCAAGGAGGCCGATCCCGACAGCTCCTACGTCGCCGGGCTCTACGGCAAGGGGCTGGACGCGATTTTGAAGAAAATCGGCGAGGAAGCCACCGAAACGGTGATGGCCGCCAAGGACGGGGACCCGCAACAGGTCGTTTATGAAACCGCCGATCTGTGGTTTCATACACTGGTGATGCTGGCGCACCAGGGGCTTGGCCCGGATCAGGTGCTCGATGAGCTGGCGCGCCGCTTCGGCCTTTCGGGGCTGGAAGAGAAAGCCAATCGGAACCAATGAGGTCATCATGAGCGACTGCCTGTTTTGCAAAATTCTCGCTGATGAAATTCCCTCGGATCGGGTCTATGAAGACGAGCAGATGATCGTCTTCAAGGATATTAATCCCAAGGCCGAGGTGCACCTGCTGGCAATTCCGCGCGAGCACATTGCCAGCCTCAATGAGCTGGATCCGCAACATGATGCCCTGATGGGGCATATGCTGCGGCAACTGCCGAAAATCGCCACACAGCAGGGGCTGGATGACGGCTTTCGCACCATTATCAACACCGGCGAAGGCGGCGGGCAGATCATTTTCCATCTGCACATCCATTTGATGGGCGGAAAGAATATGCCCGGCTTTGAATAGTCACAGCGTTGATTGTTTTGAACAATACAGACAGCGCTTCAATAAACGTTAACGTTCAGGACGTGGAGTAACATCATGGGTATTGGTATCTGGCAACTGGTTATTATTCTGCTGATTGTACTGCTGCTGTTTGGCGCCAAGCGGCTGCGCAACATCGGCTCCGATCTCGGCTCAGCCGTCAAAGGCTTCAAAAGCGCGGTCAAGAGTGAAGAAGACGCCGCTCAGGACAATGACTCGGCCAAACTGGAAAGCAGCGACGACGACAGTCAGACCATCGAGGGCGAAGCCACCAAGGTCAAGGACCAGGACAAAACCTGAGAGGGTTCTGATCATGGTAAATTTGCGCGGAGCCGGACAACGATTCGTCTCCTCGTCCCTCGTCCCTCGTCCCTCGTCCCTTATTTATGTTTGATATCGGCTTCCTTGAATTGATCATCATTGCCGTCGTCGGCCTGGTGGTGATCGGTCCCGAGCGCCTGCCCGGTGTGGCCCGCAACGTGGGCAAGTGGGTCGGGCGCACACGCCGTTTTGTTACCCAGGTCAAATCCGATATTGATCGCGAGATGAAGCAGGAAGATCTGCGACAGGCGCTGGAACGCGACGCCGGTCTTGATGAGCTCAAGCAGATCATGAACAGCGATCGCTTCACCATCGAAGAAGAAGACAAACCCGATTACCTGGTCAAGTCAATCGGCGATGAAGAGGCCGAGGCCGGCAAGGAAGAACCCTCTGCCGCAAGCAGCGACGACAGCGATACTCCCCAACACACCGACACCCCGAATAATGAGCCAGAAAAACCGCAACGATAACGATCAGGGTGTTGAACAGGAGACACCGTTTCTCTCGCACCTGGTCGAGCTGCGCGATCGCCTGCTGCGTATTGTCGGTCTCGTACTGGTACTCACCGTCGCGCTGATGGCCGTCGCCAATGATCTCTATTATTACTTTTCATTACCGCTTCAGGGTTATCTTCCCGAAGGGGCCAAAATGCTGGCCATCGGTGTTATCTCGCCGGTTTTCACGCCATTCAAACTGGCCCTGATTGCCGCGTTTTTTCTTTCCGTACCGTATGTACTGCATCAGCTATGGTCGTTCATCGCCCCCGGCCTCTATCAACACGAGAAAAAACTGGCGCGGCCCTTGCTGGTATCGAGCATTATCCTGTTCTACCTGGGCATGGCTTTTGCCTATTACGTGGTTTTCCCGCTGGTATTCGAGTTCACCTCCAACTTTGCCTCCGAAGGCGTCGACTACCGGCCTGATATCGCCAGCTATCTCGATTTTGCCGTTAAACTGTTTTTCGCGTTTGGTGTCGCCTTCGAGGTTCCCATTGCCACCATCATGCTGATCCTCGCCGGGATCACGACGCCCGAGTCACTGTCCCAAAAACGCCCCTATATCATCGTCGGCGCGTTTGTGATCGGCATGCTGCTGACCCCGCCGGACATTATTTCCCAGACCCTGCTGGCCCTGCCCATGTGGCTGCTGTTTGAAGTCGGTGTCATCTTCGGGCGTATCATGAAGCGCAAACGCGAAGAGACCGCCGACGAAACCGGGGAAACAGATGAGGAAGAGCCTCCGCTTAGCAGCGAAGCGATGGAAGCTGAAATGGAAGCTGAACTTGAGCGGGCCATTGCCGAGGAAGAGGAACTGAAAAACAGCAACGACACCGATAACGAGGATAACGACACCGATCGCAAGACATGATCCGCAGGAACGACCTATGACAAACTGCACAGATGATTGCCACCCCCCTTCAGCGCGACGGCATGCCTGCCCGCGCAATGGCAAGAGCTATCCCGTGGTTTCGACCACCACCCTTTTGCATCACCTCGAACAGCCCTGGCAGTGGAATCTGGCCGAACGGCACTATTATTTCTGCAGCGATCCGGACTGCCCTGTCATCTATTTCGGTGACGACGATTCTGTCATCGAACAAACCGGCGTACGCACGCCGGTGGGACTCAAGGATCCCTCGGATACGGCCTTGCTCTGCTACTGCTTCGGGGTCACGCGCGCTGACGCGCGCGATTCGACGATCAAGGCTTTTGTCCAGCAACAGACCCGACAGGGTGTCTGTGCTTGCCAGACCCGCAACCCGGCGGGTCGGTGTTGCCTGGGCGATTTTCCCGACAGCAAGGAAGGCATAGTCGACTGCAGATAGTATTCTGCAAGCCCGTCCTACCTCCACTCTCTTGCAGCAAGCCCATCTTGCAGGCCTGTTTCGAGAACACCCTTACGACTCATCGTTCCTGAAATCGTTTTCCGGTACAAACTTGTCAACCAGGGTAACGGATCGGCGCTGTCAGAAATTTTTACTCAGTGCAGCCCCGATAGTGCATCCGCCACTCGGGCCAAACAACGAGTGTCATATTCTTCCTCCTTGTTATCAGTAACTTAAAAATAGAACATCAAAATGTAAGTTATTTTACTCACGCCAAACACCAATGAACCGTCGAGCAACTTTACAATAAAATTTACACAGCCCCTGGGCAGGTTTTTTTCTTGCTTTAAAAACAGATAGTTATGATATTTATTTCGGTTGGCATAGGTATTGCTTAGTACTTAACACAGCTAAATATAAGGGGAGAATTCTCATGAAGTTCACAAAACTACTTGGCGCATCCTTGTTCAGCGTCATGTTGATGTTCAATGCGACAGGCGCCAAAGCGGCAAGCTTTGCCGATATCGCCTTTGTTCTCGACCAGTCCGGCAGTATGGGGGGCGAATACAACTGGTTGGGAAGCAGCATCAGCGCTATCGACACAGCATTATCAGCAGGGGGCGTCACCGCAAACTATGGCCTTGCAGGCTACGAGGAATTTGCTGGAAATGAACCTGGTGCACCTGCAGGTAGCACCTACCTTGATTTCACCAGCAACGTGGGCGACATCACCACCGCCGTGAACAATACCAATCTTTATGGGGGCACGGAGCGCGGCTACCATGCTGCTGACTGGGCCCGCACCGGCTTCAGCTGGACCGGCGGCGATTACGCCAAAGTCATCGTATTGGTCACCGACGAGGCGGCGGATCAGAACAGCGGCATTACCGAGACCCAGCTCGGTGCCAATATGACCGCTGGCGGCTTCCTGCTGAATGTCATTGCCCCGCAGAGCCGTGCATCCGAGTGGGATGAAGCCGCCTATAGCACAAGCGATTACCTCGGCTTTTTTGACCTTGGCTATCTGAATGACGATCCGGAAGGATTTACCAACGACTTTGTTAACGCAAAACTCCAGGAAATCCAGGATGTCACTCCGGTTCCGGCTCCGGCCACCCTCGCGCTGCTGGGCATTGGCCTCCTGGGCCTGGGTGCTGTCCGCCGGCGCCAGCGTGCATAAGACTGTCGCGATTAAAATAGCGTGACTAAAAAGGGCCTGACATTAATTGTCAGGCCCTTTTTGTTTTCAGGCATTGTCCATTTAGCGCTTATGACAATCACCCGGCCGGGCGTTGTTGTCTCAAGGACTTAAACTAAAGCGGACCAGGGATTGCTGCTCTAGATTGAGAATTCCCCTTCCCACTGACCCTGTTTAAAATCTATCGTCAGCTCGCGGGGACGCATCTTTTTTGCCCCGGGTGTATCCAGCTTTCGTTTACCCGGATAATGACGGGCAAATTCAACCGGATCACATTGATCGGACTGTACCGTGCGCACGGTAACAGACAATTGTTGCGTCACCGGCATGATCTCACTGTCGGACTCAAAGTCCGCCGGGTGAAACAATACCCGTTTTTTGACCATGCAGGAAAAATACAACTGCATTTCAACCAGCAACGGTTCCTCCCGCTCCTGCAACTGGCGCTGGGCCCGCCGGGTCCAGCGCACGGTCAGTTCCTTGTCCCGGTACTGGCACTGCGTTGCATGTTGATGCGGGTGGCGCAGCTTCTCCAGCCAACGCGACGGCGCGAATAAATCACCTGTCCCCAGGTAACTGTGATTGATCAGTAAACTTCGCATAATCTACCTCGATTAATAAGGTCATTGAATGGCGTGTCGCGCAGGGCAGGCCTTCATCCCGGCCAAACTCCACAGGCGCGGGCAGCGGGCTCTCAAAATTTGTTTCAATTTCAATCATAACAAACTTGAACGATCATTCAAGTATTGCCATACTCGGGATTATTGAATAGTCACTCAACAACCAGGAGGGCACAATGACCCGATTTACTTTTCATGATGAACACTCCGCACCCCAGGCAGCACAACCGACAATGGAACAGGCCAAACAGGCGTTCGGATTTGTCCCCAACCTGGTTCGGGGTATGGCCAATTCACCGGCTCTGGCGGAAGGCTATCTCACCCTCTCCGGGCTCTATGCCAACACCAGTCTCACTCCCCAGGAACAACAAGTGGCCCTGCTGGCCGTGAGTCGCTACAACGGCTGTGACTATTGCATCGCTGCCCACTCCATGATCGCCGAGATGGCACAACTGTCGGCCGATGCGATTCAGGCGTTGCGCGATGATCGACCGATTGACGATCCGAAACTGGAAGCCCTGCGGGTCTTTACCACCAAAATGGTCGACAAGCGCGGCTGGCTCGATGAGGCCGATACCCAGGCTTTTCTGGATGCCGGCTTCGACATGCAACAGGTCGGCGATGTGATCCTGGCGGTGGGCATGAAAACCCTGAGTAATTATTTCAATCACATCGCCAGAACGCCACTGGACGAGGCCATGAACCCGTATGCCTGGGCCGGAAGTGCGCCTGCCAAACAGGCGTAAATAACCGGTCATCCAGGATCGTTATTTTCACCAACCGCGTTGTAAGGAACCCTGTTTCCGGACGACCAAAGTTCAACAGAGATAAATGGAGAATCCCATGTCACAGTCAAAGAAAACCCTCAAATCCCTCTCATGGGCTGCCGGTGCCACACTGGCAACCACCCTGGCCGCCAGTAATGTCGCCTCCGCGGCCACACCCGCCGGAGATAACCCCTTCGCCATGAGCGAACTGGGCGGCGGTTACATGCTGCTTGCTGAAAAGGGTGGCGAAGGTAAATGCGGCGAAGGAAAGTGTGGCGGCAAGTCCAAAGACAAGGGCGCCGAAGGCAAATGCGGCGGCAAATCCAAGGACAAGGGCACCGAAGGCAAATGCGGCGGCAAATCCAAGGACAAGGGCACCGAAGGCAAATGCGGTGAAGGAAAGTGTGGCAGCCGCTAAGCCGGTTACCTGACGGCTCGACTGATGCGAGCGGGCGCCGCGACGGTCTCCTTCCCTGACCATCGCGCTCTGCCCGCTTCATCAGAATGTCCGTTCAGGCATTCAACTCCAGTGTACGCCTGTTTCCCCTGCTATAAATGGAAACCCCAATCAAAACAACGGAACGACTCCGGAGGATGCAATGAATTTTCTGTTCAAACTGCAAGGTCTGCTGGATAAGAGCAGGCAATTTGATTTTATCGCGCCGCTTTTACTGCGGCTGTTTCTCGCACCGATCTTTATTCTCGCGGGCTATGGCAAGCTAACCTCCCTGGATAATACGGCCTATTATTTCGGCGAAATGCTGGGTATGCCGGCTCCCATGCTGATGGCCCTGCTGGCCGGCGCCGCGGAGTTCTTTGGTGGAATCGCCATCCTGATCGGGCTGGCCACTCGCTGGTTTGCCATACCCCTGATGCTCACCATGATTATGGCCGCCACCACCGCGCACTGGGAAAACGGCTGGCACGCTCTGCCGGAAACCACCCTGACGGTACCCTGGGAGTGGCGCATGGATATGATCGAAGGTGCCGTTGAACGCCGCGATATGGCACGCGAAATTCTCAAAGAACATGGCAATTACAGCTGGTTGACCGAATATGGCAGCATTACAATTTTGAAAAACGGCATTGAGTTTGCCGCGACTTATTTCATCATGCTGCTGGTGTTGTTCTTCTACGGCGCGGGACGTTATGTCAGTCTGGATTACTGGATTGGCCGAAAGCTGGTCACTTGATTCACGCAGCCTCCTCGTGAATCGTTGCCGGTCCACCCTGGACCGGCTTTTTTATGTCTGGATGTCCTCGGTGACATGAATGTAATACGTGGTAAAAAGCTGAATAACCATTCCTAAAAGGTGCACAGAGGCATAGAGGCATAGATGCATAGAGCAGATTACGCGCCTTGCTCCCTGGTATTTTAGTCCATTCCCCCGGATTGATGTGACACACTCTACCCGGCCACAAAACTCTCGCAAAGACACAGATCACGCGGAGAACAAGCGATATCATTTTTTCTCTGCGCCGTGGCGTCTGTGCGAGAGATCAGCTTTTTTCTTCTACGGCACAGCCCGGTTGTGCCTCACCGCCAACGTCGGCGGTTTGCCAGGGTTTAATCAGGGAGAACCAGCCCTGACAGGCCGATGTGTCTAATTTTTACCGCTGAAACGCTGACAGGCTTTATGGATAAAATCGATCTGCTTGTTGTAGTTACGGCACCCCGAACACATCATCAGATGGAACCGCAGGGCCACCCGTTTGCGAAACGACAGTGACTCATCCTGCTGTTGCGACAGAAGTTTGGTGGTATCTTTACAATTGAGCATCGTGCATTACCCCTGTGCAAACCATTCTTTTTCGAGGCACAGCCGCAGCCGCGAACGTGCCCGGTGCAGTATCACCCAGCAATTGCTTTCGCTGATCTCAAGCTGAGCGCAGATCTCCGCCGTTTCAAAGCCAAGAAATTCGCGCAGGGTAAACACCCGTGCCGACTGTTCGGTCAGCTCGGCCAGGCACAGCTCGAAGATGTGCCAGAACTGCTCATTATCGAGCTCGTTTTCGGGATCGCCCCAGTTTGCCGGCCGCTTTTCCTCGCGCCACTCGCCTTTCTCATTAAAGAGCTGTTCGATCTCCACATCGCTGCCGTCCTCGGCGGTCAAACTCTGGGTCGGATGCCGGGTCCGATAGCGCAGCATATCGATAATCTTGTTGCGCAGGATCGAGAAGACCCAGGTCTTGAGCTGGGACCGGCCGGCAAAACCGTCGCGGGCGAGGTAGGCCGCCGCCAGGGCTTCCTGCACCGCATCTTCCGCGGCGGCCTCATCACGCAGCTGAAAGCGGGCAAAGCGCAGCATATCATGGCGCAGTGCGGCGATATTCGCGTCGGAGAAAGGCCCGCTGGCCTGCGAATTATCGGCATCCTGTGATGGCTGGCGCATGGCAGAAATAGCCCCGGGTAAAGAATTTTCCCCATTGTAACCGAGCCATCGGCCAGGCGGTATCCTGACGGTATCTGCTAGCAAGCAGCCTCCTCAATATTCAGACGGTGGCGCAGCCACGCCTCCGTGACGCCGCCGAGTCTGACCTCATCGATCCGGTCATTTGCGACAACAATAAAAGTGGGTGTGGCGGCCACGCCAAACCCGCGTGCCAGCTCCGGATGACTGGCCACATCCACCTTGACCAGGTTGGGGTATTCCCGGCGCAGCCGATCCACGAGCGGGGCCGCGGCCCGGCAGGGGCCGCAATGGGCGGCATGGAAGAAATAGATTCGTCGCGCCGCCCTGTTCGTCCCGTCGATCGCGGTGGTATCCGGCACCGGCCGGCCCACATTACGCTGGGCCTTGCGTAATACCGACCATTGCCACCATAACAGGAAACCGATTCCCGCAACGAGCAATCCCAAAATGAGAATCTTCATGAAGATCCCGGCTCATGTTCCGCTACGATTGAGCCTTGCGTAGCTCAAACCCAGAACCGCACCAAAAATGGCATGCAATACGAGAGTCGCGACCGGCACCATCATACCGCTGGGCATGGCCGTGCCAAACAAACCACCCCCCATCATGGGCATCAGGACTACCATCATCACCAGCCAGCCCACGACACCCAGGATAATGCCGCGCAGCCCATGGCCACCCAGTGGCAGATTGCCGAATACCAGGCTATAGGCCAGGCCGTAACCGATAACACCGATCATAAAATGGGCAAGCCAGCCCATGGCCGCTCCCGAACTCATTTGGGCAGAGAGCATAGCGATCACGTTCAAATCGGGCATCAGACCCATCATGCCTTTTAGCACCATGAGTATCGAAAGCACGACAGTGGCGGTCAGGCCGGCCATCAGGCCATTAGTCACATTCTTCATTTTTCTCTCCTTGTCATATTTTGCCGGGCCAATCCCGGCTTCTTGCAGGTTGGTCGTCTAACGGCCGGAATCCTTACAAACGTCAGACAGCGCATTTCGCGACGGGCTGTAAGGTTTGACCCTGCCGGACGTCTAAATAACTGTCCCTGAAAGGTGCGCAGAAGGTCAGGTTGCGCGCAGCGCTACCTGACACTCTCCGTATCAGCAGGGGCAACGCACAGTCTAACGCCAGCATGACCTGCAGGATTAGCCAGAGAGTTAGTCGGATATCGCCCCGGCAGGACCTCTCATAACTTGTCATGACATATCTGTCTTATAACTAGCGGAAAAGAGATACGATGAACTTTGGACGTCGCTGGTGGTTTTTGATTTATCTTATCGTGCTCGGCCTCGGCTCGGTATTGTCGATCTATATTTACCAGCAGGGTCAGAACGTCCGCGACGAAATATTACGTCTGAGCAACGACGATATCGCGCACCTGCACCGGATTGCCGATCTCAAACAAGCGGTCACCGCCCGTGAACCGATTCTCTACCGTTATTACGCCGACACCGACCGCGACAGTTACCTGACCTCGTACAGACGTAATACCAGGCGGGTTAATGACGGTATGGCGTGGCTGGCCAGGACCTTTGCGGACAATCCCGAGCTCGCCAAATTACAGGGCGACCATTCGGTGCTACAGAAGCTGGCAAAACAGCTCGACCAGGTATTGACTGCCGATTCAACAGACTGGGACGAGGCGCGCCGGATACTCGGCGAGGTCGCCATCGTCTCCCGTTCGCTCAACAACCGGCTGGAACGTTTTGTCCGCTCGGTTGAACGCCAGGTTGCCGAACGCGGTAACTACGTCTCCGCTGCCACGCTGGAGATGTTTTACTCGGTGGTCGCCGTGAGCGTGGTGATATTTATTCTGGCGCTGTTTTTCGGCCATTACGCCTATCAACATTTGTCCGACGCCCGGGCGCGGCGTTTACTGGCCCTGTTTCCGGAGCGCAATCCCAACCCGGTCTTTCAGGTTGATACGCACGGCAAGGTTCTGTTTGCCAACCCCGCCGCCTATAACATGCACAGTGTTATTTTCCCGAACAGCGGGGAGATAGAGAGGTTGCTGCCGCCTGACCTTCAAAAAAATATCAATGCAATGCACACCAGACATGCGCCTCTAATGCGTTTTGAATACACGGTCTCAACCTATATTTTTTTCTGCACTCTGCAATACCTGGAGGATCTCGACACCTGCCATGTCTATTTGCAGGATATTACCGCGCGCCGCAGCGCCGAAAATCGCAATGAATATCTGGCCTATCATGATTCATTGACTAATCTGGCCAATCGACGGCAGCTGGAAAAAGATGTCGCGGCAATGATTTCGAAAAACAGGCCGGACAACCGTATTGCAGTCGCCTTAGCCAATATTGATCGTTTCAGCATGGTATCTCAAAGCCTGGGCCATCTGGCGGGCGATGAGCTGATCACCTCTGTGGCGAACCGCCTGCAACACTGTTTCTCTGAAACGGAGTACGACAATCCGATTAAAATTTACCGACTGGAAGGCGATCATTTCGTCATTCTGGCAGACAATGCGGACGAGTCTTTTTTCGGTGAACTCTCTGAACATCTACGACGTATCGCCCGGGATCCCATTCTTGTTGACAATCATACTCTGTCACTTACCATGAGTGTCGGGCTGGCGTACTTTCCCGAGCATGGCAAGGATATCTTTCAGCTGCTCAAAAATGCCGAAAGCGCCATGCGTCGCATCAGCACCCGGGGCGGCAACGGGGTTTGTGTCTACCAGTCCGACATGAACGCCGATGCCCTGTTACGACTCGAATTATCCCATGACCTGCGTCAGGCGACAGCCAGAAACGAATTATTGATCTACTACCAGCCGAAAATCGATCTGTTCAGCGGCAACCTCGTCGGTTCGGAAGCCCTGGTCCGCTGGCAGCATCCCAAACACGGGATGATATCGCCGGCCGAATTCATTCCTCTTGCCGAGGAAACGGGCAGTATCAACCAGGTCGGCGAGTGGATTTTGCGCACCGCCTGCGCTCGTAACCTACTATGGCAATCACATGACCAATTACCCGTCGCTGTCAATATTTCCGCCCACCAGTTTACCAACGAGCTTCCCGATCTCGTTGCCCAGGTTCTGCGCGAAACCGGTCTGGATGCCAGATACCTGGAACTTGAAATTACCGAAGGGGTTGCCATGTCCATCGACTCATCGATCGATATAATGCACCGGTTACGCCACCTCGGTGTAACACTGGCGATCGATGACTTCGGCACGGGCTTTTCGTCCTTGGCCTACCTCAAACAATTTCCAATCCAGACACTCAAGGTCGATCAATCCTTTATCAAACAACTGGAAAACAGTCCGTCTGATCGGGCCATCGTGCGTTCTATTATCGAGCTGGGGCATCATCTCGGCCTTGAGATTGTCGCCGAAGGTGTCGAAACGCCGGAGCAGCAAACAATGCTCAGCGAATACGGCTGCGATATTATGCAGGGCTATCTTTTCGGTCGCCCTGTTCCAGCTGATGAATATGAAAAACTTTTTCTCGAAACCCGTCCGGAATCAAGCAACAAGAGGGAGATAACATGACCCTACTGTCTGACGTCACCATGCAGGCACTGATCATTATGGCAACATTGTTCGTTTTTGTTGTCGGCATTGTAGTATTAATCATCATCATTATTTTCATCCGGGATATTTCCCAGAAGAAAGATGCTATCCGGCACAATTATCCTGTTATAGGCCGGTTTCGTTATCTGTTCAGCTCACTGGGTGAGTTTTTCCGGCAGTATTTCTTCGCCATGGATCGCGAGGAGATGCCGTTCAATCGCGCCGAACGGGAGTGGGTTTATAAATCCGCCTCCGCTCACGACAATACCGTGGCCTTCGGCTCCACGAAAAATCTGACTCCCCCCGGCACGCCACTGTTTGTGAATACTTCTTTCCCGACGTTGACGGAGCACACCAGCGAACCGCCACCGGTTGTCATCGGGCCTCACTGCCCGCAGCCCTACGAACCGACCTCTTTAATTAATATTTCGGCAATGAGTTATGGCGCGCTGTCCGAACCCGCCGTGCGCGCTTTGTCGCGCGGGGCCAAACTGGCCGGCTGCTGGCTGAACACCGGCGAGGGCGGGCTGGCCCCCTATCATCTGGAAGGGGGATGCGATCTGGTCTTCCAGATCGGCACGGCCAAGTATGGCGTGCGCAATCCCGAAGGCCAGTTTGATGTTGAACGCCTGCACGAGCTTGCCGCCTCGTCCCAGATTAAAATGTTCGAAATCAAGTTAAGTCAGGGCGCCAAGCCCGGCAAGGGCGGTATCCTGCCGGGAGAGAAAGTGACGCCCGAAATCGCCCGCATCCGCGGCATTGCCCCCGGCCAGGACTCCATCTCACCCAATCGGCATATCGAGATTGGCGACACCGCTGAATTGCTGGATTTTATCGATGTCGTGCGCGAAGCGACGGGCAAACCGACCGGCTTCAAGCTCGTGCTCGGTGAAGACGAATGGCTGACGCAACTTTGTATGGCAATACACCAGCGCGGTATCCAGCATGCGCCTGATTTTATTACCGTGGACAGCTGCGACGGCGGCACCGGTGCCGCACCGATGCCTTTGATGGACGATGTCGGACTGCCGATCAAGGAGTCACTGCCCACGGTTGTCGATATTCTGACCCGTTACGGTTTGCGCGATCGAATACGGGTGATCGCCTCGGGCAAGCTGATCACGCCCTCCGGCGTTGCCTGGGCGTTATGCAGTGGCGCCGATTTCATCAACTCCGCCCGCGGCTTTATGTTTTCTCTGGGCTGTATTCAGGCGATGAAATGCAATCGCAACACCTGCCCGACGGGCATCACCACACACAATCCCCACCTGCAAAAGGGCCTGAACCCGGAGGAAAAATCGGTCAAGGTGAAGAATTTCGTCGACAAGATCCATTACGGCACGGCGCTGATCGCCCATTCCTGCGGAGTCCCTCACCAGCGTGCCCTGACTCGCGCGCATTGCCGCCTTGTTCAGCCGGATGGCAAATCCGTCCTGATGAGTACGCTTTACCCCAAACCGGAGGTATTGCCTGACTACCGACCGTAGTATGCTGGTGATATCTACCGGGTTTCACGCTGCCTCTGTCAGTACCCTTGAAATAGCGATTCAGTGATTTTCCACTTGAAAAATCTGCTGAATCTGCCGAAATAACAGGTATGAATACGAGTCAACCTGACAGGTCCAACTACGCGAAAATTGTTACAAGGATGTCGGCGAATGTCCGATGACAAAGGCTTCAAATCCCGCTGGAAAAGCACTCCTTTTGCCGGCGCCAACGCGGGCTATCTTGAACAACTGTACGAAGAATACCTGCGGGATCCCGGGTCAGTGGATCCCCAGTGGCAGGCACTGTTCCGTGATCTGCCCAAAGTGGATGGCATCGACAAGGACATCTCCCACGCGGCGATTCGCGCCCAGTTCCGCCACCTGACCCCGACCCGCCGCCACGCCGATGTCGACGTGACACTCATCCACAAGCAGGTCAAGGTCCTGCAGCTGATCAACGCCTACCGCTTCCGCGGCCATCAGCTGGCCGATCTGGATCCGCTGGGCCTGCGCGACAAAGGTCACATCCCCGAGCTGACGCTGGCGCATCACGAACTCAGCGATGCCGATCTGGATACCGAGTTTGAAACAGGCTCGCTGGTGGGGCCGGATCGGGCGCGACTGGCCGAGATCATCAATATTCTGGTCAACACCTATTGCGGTTCGATCGGCTCCGAGTACATGCATCTGGTCGACACGGCGGAAAAACGCTGGATTCAGCACTATCTCGAATCCGCCCGTGGCCACGCCGATCTTTCCGAGGGCCAGAAACGCGATCTGTTCAGCCGACTGACCGCGGCCGAAACCCTGGAAAAATACCTGCACAATAAATACGTCGGCCAGAAACGCTTCTCCCTGGAGGGCGCCGAGAGCCTGATCCCGATGCTCCACCGGCTGATCCAGCATGGCGGCGAAAGCGGCGTCAAAGAGATGGCCATCGGCATGGCCCATCGCGGTCGGCTCAATCTGCTGGTGAACGTGCTGGGCAAAACACCGGAGGAACTGTTCCGCGAATTCGAGGGCGTCCATCCCGGCAATGGCAACGGCACCGGCGATGTGAAATACCATCTCGGTTTCTCCTCCAATCTCGACACCCCCGGCGGCCTGTTGCATGTGGCGCTGGCGTTCAATCCCTCGCATCTGGAGATCGTGGATCCCGTAGTCGAGGGCTCGGTACGTGCCCGCCAGGATCGGCGCCAGGACTGGGAGGGTAAACAGGTGGTGCCGGTGCTGATCCATGGCGATGCCGCCTTTTCCGGGCAGGGCGTGGTGATGGAGACGCTCAATATGTCCCAGTCGCGCGGCTTTTCCACCAAGGGCACCGTGCATATTGTCATCAATAACCAGATCGGCTTTACCACCAGCAATCAGGACGAGGCCCGCTCGACTCTCTACTGCACCGACGTGGCAAAAATGGTCAATGCGCCCATTTTCCACGTCAACGCCGACGATCCCGAGGCCGTGCTGTTTCTCACGCAGCTGGCGCTCGATTACCGCATGCGCTTCTACAAGGATGTGATCATCGATCTGGTCTGCTATCGGCGTCACGGCCACAGTGAAGCCGACGAGCCCATGGCGACCCAGCCGCAGATGTATCAACACATCGACAACTTGCGAAGCTGCCGGGACCTGTATCAGCAGCGACTGGAAGCTGAAGGCGTTATCGATGCCGTCGGCGCCAAGCAGATGATCGCGGATTATCGCGACGCACTGGAGCACAACCGGCCGGTGGTCCACGAAATGATCCCGCCCGAGCAGGCCGATTACCCCTACAGTGCCGACTGGAGTGCCTATCATACCCGCGACTGTGTCAGCGACATCGACACCACAGTGGACCCGCAAACCCTGCAGGCCTTGCACGAAAAACTGGATCGTCTGCCCGAAGACTTTAAACTCCATCGCACGGTCGAGAAGATCATGGACAACCGCCGGCGCATGGCATCCGGCGAACTGGCGATGGACTGGGGCTTTGCCGAAACCCTGGCCTATGCCAGTCTGTTGCACGAGGGCTATCCCATCCGGCTCTCCGGCGAGGACAGCGGCCGCGGGACGTTTTTTCATCGCCAGGCCGTGCTCTATAACCAGCACGATGGCGAGGCCTATGTACCCCTGCGTAATCTCAGTGACGATCAGGCCAACTTTCTGGTGATCAACTCCCTGCTCTCGGAAGAGGCCGTGCTGGCGTTTGAATACGGCTACGCCACCACCGATCCCAGAACCCTGGTCATCTGGGAAGCCCAGTTCGGCGACTTTGCCAACGGAGCGCAGGTGGTAATCGATCAGTTCATCAGCGCCGCCGAGCAAAAATGGAATCGCCTCTGTGGCATTACCCTGTTTTTACCCCACGGCTACGAAGGCCAGGGACCGGAACACTCCTCGGCACGGCTGGAGCGGTTTTTACAGTTATGCGCGCAGAACAACATGCAGGTCTGTATTCCGACCCATGCGGCGCAGATCTTTCATCTGTTGCGCCGCCAGATGCTCCGCCAGTGCCGCCGGCCGTTGATCGTCATGACCCCCAAGAGCCTGCTGCGCCTGCCCGAGGCCTCCCGGCCGTTAAGCGAATTAAGCAAAGGAAAATTCTATCGGGTTATCGATGACGAACAGGTTCAAAACCCGGAGTCGGTCAAACGGCTGATACTCTGCAGCGGCAAGGTCTACTATGATCTCGATCATCGGCGACAACAGGATCAACGCGAGGATGTGGCGATCCTTCGCATCGAACAGTTATACCCGTTCCCTGAAAAAGCCTTACAAGCCGCACTCAGGCGCTATCCGAATGTGCAGGACTACATCTGGTGCCAGGACGAACCCATGAACCAGGGCGCCTGGTATTCCAGTCAGCATCACATGCGCCGGGCGATCGGCGAGCAGCATGGTCTGCAGTATGCCGGCCGTCCGCTGATGGCCGCCCCGGCGGTCGGCTATCCTTCCCTGCACAAACAGCAACAGGAAAACCTGCTCGCCGACGCGCTGGGCACCCCCGCCTGACAATAAAAGACAAAGGAATCGATCATGGCCATTGATATCAAGGTCGCACAGTTTCCCGAATCGATCACCGAAGGCACGTTGATCGAGTGGCACAAACAACCGGGCGAGACCGTTCGCCAGGATGAACTGCTAGCCGAGATCGAAACCGACAAGGTGGTCTTCGAGGTCAATGCCCCCGAAGACGGCGTGATGGGAGACTTGCTCGTCCAGCAGGGCGACACCGTCAACTCGGAACAGGTCATCGCCCGCATGCAGGCCGGCGAGGCCGTACCGTCCGATACCGAATCCTCCGAAGCGCCGGCTAAAGCACAAACTCCACCCCAAAGCGAACCAGAAGGCGCGGCGGAACCCCGGCTCGCTCCGGCCGCAAAGAAGCTGATTGCCGAGCACCAGCTTGATCCGAACCGGATTAAAGGCAGTGGCAAGGATGGACGGATCCTCAAGGAGGACGTGCAGGCGTATCTGGACAAGGATCAGCCCCAGCCACAAAAAGGGGCGCAACCAGCGCCCCCCTCAACACCCGTCCCCGAGCCGGGGGAACGCCCGCAAAAGCGGGTGCCCATGAGCCGCCTGCGCGCGCGCATCGCCGAACGGCTGGTCGAGGTTCAGCAGACCGCGGCGATCCTCACCACCTTCAATGAAATCGACATGCAACCGGTGATGGATCTGCGCGCCCGCTATAAAGATAAGTTCGAAAAACAGCACGGGGTCAAACTCGGCTTCATGTCGTTTTTCGTCCAGGCCTGTCTCGAGGCGCTGCAGCGTTTTCCCGAGATCAACGCCTCCATCGACGGCGAGGAGATCGTCTATCACGGCTTTTACGACATCGGCATTGCGGTCGGTTCACCGCGCGGACTCGTGGTGCCGATCCTGCGCGACGCCGACGCGCTGAGCATGGCCCGGATCGAAAAACAGATCGCCGATTATGCCGAACGGGCCCAGAGCGGCAAATTGTCGCTGGATGAGATTACCGGCGGCACCTTTTCGATCACCAACGGCGGGATCTTCGGATCGCTGCTCTCCACGCCCATTCTCAACCCGCCGCAAAGCGCCATCCTCGGCATGCACAAGATCGAAAAGCGGCCGGTGGTCATCGAGGATGAGATCGTCATCCGGCCGATGATGTATGTGGCTCTCTCTTACGATCATCGCCTGGTGGACGGTCGCGAGGCGGTGCAGTTTCTGGTGACCATCAAGGAGTGCGTGGAAGATCCGGCCCGCATGTTGCTGGATGTGTAAATCACCCCCGTCTCAGGAAGCCTCTTATGAGTGAACAGTATGATGTGATCGTGATCGGCGCCGGCCCGGGCGGTTACGTGGCCGCCATTCGCTGTGCCCAGCTGGGCTTCAGGGTCGCCTGTATCGATGACTATCTCGATGAACGGAACAAGCCCTCGCCCGGCGGCACCTGTCTGAATATCGGCTGCATTCCCTCCAAAGCGCTGCTGGAATCCTCGCACCATTACCAGCAGGCACAACAGCAGTTTGCCGCACACGGTATCCGTATCGGTCAGCTGGAGCTGGACCTGGCCACCATGCAAACTCGCAAACAACAGGTGGTCCGGGATCTGACCGGCGGCATCCAGTCGCTGTTCAAGGCCAACCAGATCGCCTTTTATGCCGGATGCGGCACCCTCGGGCAAAACAACCGGGTCGACGTCGTCGCTCACGACAACACCACCACACAACTGACCGCCGAACACGTGATTCTGGCCAGCGGCTCGCGCCCGGTCGAGCTGCCCTTTGCCCCGTTCGATGGCAAGCAGGTAGTCGACTCCACCGGCGCGCTGGCCTTTGAATCGGTTCCCAAACGCCTCGGCATTATCGGTGCCGGGGTCATCGGCCTGGAACTGGGCAGCCTCTGGCAACGCCTGGGGGCCGAGGTGGTGGTGCTCGAGGCGCAGGAAACCTTTCTGCCCGATGCCGACAGCACGATTGCCAAACAGGCCAACAAACTGCTCGGCCAGCAAGGTCTGGACGTTCGCCTGGGCACCAGAGTCGACGCGGTCCACACCGGCAACACCGTCAGGGTGGACTATACCGATGGCCAGGGCAGCCAGAGCCTGGAATGCGACAAGCTGATCGTCGCGGTGGGCCGGCGGCCCAACAGCGAGGATTTATGCAGCGACGACCTGAGCCTGAGCAGCGACGAGCGCGGCTTTGTGCAGGTGGACGATCACTATCGGACCAATCTGGAGAAAGTCTATGCCGTCGGCGATCTGATCCCCGGTCCCATGCTGGCGCACAAGGGCATGGAGGAGGGCATGGCGGTGGCCGAACGGATTGCCGGGCAATTTGCCGACGTGGATTACGACAACATTCCGTTTGTCATCTATACCCACCCGGAGATCGCCTGGACCGGGCGCACGGAACAACAACTCAAAGAGGCCGGCGTCGATTATCGTGTCGGCCAGTTTCCTTTCAGTGCCAACGGCCGGGCCCGCGCCGCCGGCGACACCGAGGGGGTCATCAGGATACTGGCGGATGCGCGCACCGATCGGGTACTGGGCGTGCACATGCTCGGCCCGCAGGCCTCCGAGCTGATCGCTCAGGCGGTAATCGCCCGCGCCTTCGCCACCAGCGCCGAGGATCTGGCCCTGACGATGTTCGCCCACCCGACCCTGTCCGAAACCTTCCACGAAGCCGCGCTGGATGTGGCAGATCGGGCGATTCATCGCGCCCCGCCACGTAAACCGCGCACATAAATACGGACAATACCTCGCTCGTCGCGGGGCTTTCCCTATCGCGGTTACAGCAATATGGCAATGACCTCCCGGCACTGGACAAGGCCGCGCAAATCCCTTTAATTAGCATTACGCAGCGGTGTCATTGATGGCTGTCCGCAATCGGGCCGTGCAAATCGCACGCTACCACCATTGAATCAACCGACCGCACCACGCTATGTTATTGTTTTTTTAAACTTTACATTTTGGCCCGAATTTTGCGACAGGATTATTAACTAATAATAAAGCCACCCGAGAGCAGGAGCTGCCATGCGACGTTTTGTCTTCATTTTATTATCCGTACTGTGGATCCCGTTCACGTCGGTCTGGGCCGATGCGCCCGAGGGCTATCCCTTCCACACCTTCGACGAGGCCATGGCAGAGGCACGCGAACAGAACAAGACGTTGTTTGTCTACTTTGGCCGTTACGGTTGCGGCTATTGCGAGAAAACCAACAAGGAAGCGTTTTCCGATGACAAGGTTCGTCAAATCTACACCGACAACTATGTGCTGGCCTATGTCGATTCGGAAAGCGGCAAGCGCCTGCAATTGCCCAGCGGTGAACGGATTACCGAACATGAGGTCGGCACCCGTTACGACGCGTTTGTCACCCCCGTATTCACCTTTATGACGCCACAGGGCAAACCGCTGAAACGCCTGGTCGGCGTCCAGCGGATCGAGGATCTGCTCAACGCCCACGAGGCAATCCAGGCCCAAACCGGTGACCCGTCATGATGTTTCGGCTTGCTTCCTCCGTCCTGCTGCTCGCCGCTTACGCCCTGGCCACGCCCACTGTCGCCCAGCCCTGGGCGTTTGACCCGCCGGTGGCGGTCACCGGGGTACAGGGCGAGGGGATCTTTCACCATCTGGAATCCTCGGGACGCCGCAACATTGCCGTCGCCGGCGACACGGTGGCGGTCAGTTGGGAAGATAACCGTAACGAGGCCCCGGCGATCTATCTGGCACGCAAATCCCTCGCTGACGACGCCTTCAGTCCGGCCGTGCGGATCAGCGGCAAGGATGACGCTTATGAGCCGTCACTGACCGCGCTGGACGGGGAACGCTTTGCCATCGCCTGGGAAGAAGCGGGGCGCGTCCGTCTGCGCCTTGGCGACGGCCAGCAACTCGGCCCCGTTTTGACCCTCGATGCCCCCCGGGCCGGCCAGGCCAGTCTCACCGCCGGGGACGACGGGCTGCTGCTGGCCTATGCCGCGACCGATCCGAACAGCCGTCATCGACGGATCTACTTGCAACAATTTGAGACCGACGGTCTGACCCTGCATGCCGACACGGCCTGTGGCGTGGATCCCGAACCGCTCAAGCAGGCCCAGCTCTATCCCAGCGTGAGTCAATTACCCGATCGCACCGTGGTCGCCTGGGAAGATCGCCGTCACGGCCATACCATCATCATGGCAGCCGAGAACCACCAGCCCGGCCGCTGCCGCTTCGACAAACCACAACGCATCAGTGAACCGCTGCCGGGCCCCCGTCCGCCCTACGGCGAGGGGCACGGCGTCACGCGGGTCGCCATGGACGCCTATGGCAAACAACAGCTTCTCGCCGCCTGGGCCGACAAGCGCAACTTTCGCGAGGGTTATGACATTTACGCCAGCCATTATCCGGCTGAGGGCGACGCCCTGTTCGGCCCCAACCAGAAAGTCCAGGATCCGTTCGGCGGCATCGCCCAGCAGTGGCATCCGAGCGTCGCCGGCAACCCGGCCGGCCAGCTGGTCGTGGCCTGGGACGACGGCCGCGATGATCAGACCAACATTCTGCTCAGCTGGTATAGCGACGGCCAATGGAGTGATGATCTGTCCGTCCCCGGGGCCAGCGGCAGCGCGATCCAGAATCATCCGTCCGTGACCCTGGATGACGAGGGCCATCTGCATCTGGCCTGGGTCGAGCGGGAGTTTGTCGGCGGCCCGACCCGGTTGCGGTATTTGTTCGGCAAAGCCTCCTCACCCTGATGCGGCGCCAGGCAGGAACGGGGCGACACGCCCGGTTCAGTTCACAGACTTTGCCCGATCGCTGTCGTCAATTAGCCCGCGTTGGCGCCGCGCTCCTGGTTCTGGCATCGCCTCTGGCGCTGTCGGCCGGACACGCCCTTGAGTCAGCACAGCTAACCCTCGCCGGCGAACACTTTCAGGTTGAACTGGCGATCAGCAACGAGGAGAAACGGCGCGGCCTCATGCACCGGGATCGGTTGGCGGCGGGCAGCGGCATGTTATTCATCTACGCAACACCTCAACCGACCCGCTTCTGGAACAAAAATGTCCGTTTTCCCATCGATATTCTCTACTTCGACGAGCACCGGGCTTTCCTGCGCGCCGACACCCACGTGCCACCCTGTCCCGCATTGCCATGCCCGGTCTATCAGAGCGGCCAACCGGTCAAATACGTGCTCGAATTGCCCGCCGGTAGCCGGCAACGGCTTGACCTGCAAGCCGGCCAACGATTCCTGTTTCGCTCAGGCGGAACGCCGCAGGCCGGATCGCCGTAACGTTAATCGGTACAAACCCGTTCCCGGCCCGGACGCGCTACAATGGATTATTCAAACCTGACCAGGAGGACTCTATGCTACTGCCACGTCATGTAGGAACGCTTGTTCTGGCTATCTGGCTGATTCTGACTGGCCTGTCGGCCTTTGTGAATCTCGGCGATCTGCGCAAGCTTCTGGACGTTATCGCCATTGCCGCCGGTGTCCTGTTGTTGTTGTCACGCTGAACAGCCGCTTATTCATTGCTCACGATGCGCATTTTTGTGCGTGACGAGGAGCCCGTTTTTACAGTAACGTGACCACTGGCAATGAAATAGCACAGAGGAACACGATCGATGTCAAACGAAGGTTTTCACGAAGCGATTGAGGAATTATCCGACGAGACCCGCGACATGCACCGCGCCATCGTCTCTCTGATGGAAGAGTTCGAAGCGGTGGACTGGTACAACCAGCGCATGGATGCCTGCAAGGATGACGAGCTGCGCGCGATTCTCAAGCACAACCGTGATGAAGAAAAAGAACATGCCGCCATGGTGCTGGAGTGGATTCGCCGGCGCGATAGCAAGCTCAACGATGAACTGAAGGATTATCTGTTCACCGAGAAGGAAATCGCGCATCAATAGGCGCCACCCCTCTCGCCGTCGCGAATCCTGCAATCCCGTCGTGCAGATTGCATGATCTGAGCCCGGGTTGCCGGCTTGATGCGAGACTATCTTATTGTTTTTACGCACTTTTGTGTTTTGGCCCGGAAATTGCGATACAAACATCACCTATATTAGGAGGAGGATAAACATGCAACGTAGAACCTTTCTGAAAGGCAGCCTGGCCAGCGGCACCGTCGCGGTGGCCGTCAGCGCCGGCCTGCTGACGCCCGGCGCCGTCATGGCCGCCTGGCCCAAGCGGGCGTTCGAAACCGAAAGCATGGAAACGGCCATGAACGACCTGTTCGGCACCGCTCAGACCCAGCCGACCGATGACATCACCATCAAGGCCCCGGATATCGCCGAAAACGGCGCCGTGGTCCCGGTCTCCGTGGAAACCGGCATCGGCGGCATTGAGGAAATCGCCATCATCGCCGAGAAGAACGGCAGCCCCCTGGCCGCCAACTTCAAGCTGGCGAACAATGCCAAAGGCTATGTCTCCACCCGCATCAAGATGGCCAAAACCTCGAATGTCATCGCCGTGGTCAAAACCGGCGGCAAGGCCTACTCGGCCCGCAAAGAGGTCAAAGTCACCATCGGCGGTTGCGGCGGTTAATCAGCCCGACCTCAAACGAATTGAATCAAGAGGATTTTAATTATGGCTAAGAGTATCCGAGCCCGGGCGACCCTCAAGGGGGACACCGTCACGGTCAAAGCGTTGATTACGCACGTTATGGAAACCGGTATGCGCAAAGACGAGAAAACCGGCAAGAAAATTCCCGCCCACTTCATTCAGGAAGTGAGCTGCGCCCACAACGGCACCGAAATCGTGCTGGCGCAGTGGGGACCGGCCGTCTCCAAGAACCCGTATCTGTCTTACCAGTTCACGGGTGGCCAATCCGGTGACGACGTTTCCATCAGCTGGGTCGACAACAAAGGACAGAAAGATTCCCTGACCACCCAGATCAAGTAAGCGTTAACCCGCCACTTGAAATAAAAGGCGAAGGGGTCTCCCTTCGCCTTTTTTATTGGTGCACAATCGCGACACAATCACCACACGCGATAAACTGATGTCCCAATTACCCGAATGTGTGGAAGTCGGCCCGGCCGACGCGCAATACAGCATCATCTGGCTGCACGGTCTGGGGGCCGACGGGCATGATTTCGAGCCCCTGGTTCCCGAGCTGGGGCTGACCGATCGCGGCGTACGTTTTGTTTTTCCCCATGCGCCGGTACAGCCTGTCACCGTCAATAGCGGCATGGCCATGCGCGCCTGGTACGATATCCGTTCGCCACAGATTCAGCAGGATGAGGACCGCGACGGGATTCAGGCGTCGCAAGCGATACTCGAAGCCCTGATCCGCCGCGAAGTCGAACGCGGTATCGACACTCGTCGACTGGTTCTGGCCGGCTTTTCCCAGGGCGGCGCCATCGCCCTGCATACCGGCCTGCGCCATAATGAACCGCTGGGCGGAATTCTGGCGTTATCCACCTACCTGCCGCTGGTTAGCACGTTCGAACAGGAGCGTGAGCCGACCAATCAGCACATACCCATTTTCATGGCCCACGGTAAAAGCGATCCCATCGTGCCCCTGTGGCTGGCCGAGGATTCACGCTATTTTCTGGAACAGGCGGGCTACAGCGTCGACTGGCATACCTATGCGATGCAACACCAGGTCTCGCTGGATGAAGTGAGCGATATTGCGGCCTGGCTTGGACATAACTTCGCTTGATTGTCTGACCGAACATTCACACCTTTTATCAGACGCTCTGGAAAATAACGCTGAGGACGCAAAGGCGCAAAGGGCGCAAAGTTAATATTGTATGGGCATGTTTACAGAGAGGTTGTCTCGTCACAGAGCCAACTTAATGTAACATCTGCAAGTGATTTTTATAAAAGATATCTCCGCGTTCTTTGCGCCTTTGCGTCCTCCGCGTTTCTTCCAGAAACCCAGAGAAGAGCCATGTAAGCACGGTGGCGGAAATTCTACATTGCGGTGCTTTTTAGCCTCGTCACTGTTTCTTCCAGACCAACGTCCGGTTGTTGACCGGCATTTCGAGATCCTCGATCAATGACAGTTCGGCGGCCCCGGCCAGTTGTTGCAGATCGTCCAGATCGCGCACGCCGCTGTCCGGGTCGCGCTGGCGCAGGAAGACATCAAAGCGTGCGTTGCTTTCGCTGGTATGCACGCCGCCGTATTTGAAGGGGCCGTACAAACAGAAACACCCACCGGGTTTCAGTACCCGGCCGATCCCGGCGAACATTTCCGCCACTGCCGACCAGCTCATGATGTGCACGGTATTGGCACTGAACACGCCATCGAAATGCGTTTGCGGCCACTGCGGCGCCAGCATATCCAGCGGCCAGGGCTCGCCCAGATTATCGCCGCCGTCTTCCGTCAGCCACTGGTGAATCCCGGGGAGATTCTCGGCGACATCACTGGGCTGCCACTGCAGGTGAGGCAGCCGGGCGGCGAAGAAAACCGCATGCTGACCGGTACCGCTGCCGATTTCCAGAACGGTCTGCGCCTCGGCGAACTGCCGCTGCAGGACGGCCAGAATCGGGGCCTTGTTTTGTTCACACGCTTCGGCAAAAGGCTTTATCATAAGTGACACCACAGCTTAAAAATTGACCGCGTTTGATCTGCATCAACAACCCGATTCTATATAAGTAATACAGTAACTACTAATGAATTCGCCACGCAATAAAGGAATCGGCATGCGCATTGTGCTGCTATTTGGCCTGCTGTCAATCGCCCTGGCCGGTTGCCAGGAACCGACTTCGGATTCCGCCGCACAACCCGATGGGGCGCAACTGTATGCGCAACACTGCGCCGCCTGTCACGGTGACAATGGCGGCGGCGGGGTGGGGGTGCCCCTGGACCTCGCGGCATTTCAGTATGGCGTCAGCGATGAATTCCTGAAAGTGACCATCCAGTACGGTCGGCCCGGTCGGATCATGCCGGCGTTTTCCGAACTCGGCGAGGCCGAAGTCAACGCCCTGGTCGAACATCTTCGCAGCTGGGCGCCGGGTAGACCGGTCATCCCGGCCAACGGCCATATCGAGGGCGATCCCCAGCGCGGCAAGGCCCTTTATGCCCAACACTGCGCCAGTTGCCATGGCAGTCAGGGCGAGGGCGGCGAGGGCACCGGAGTCACCTTTTCCCGCCCCCGCGATCTGCCCATTATCGCCCCGGCACTGAATAACGACGGCTTTCTGGCCGCCGCCTCGGATCAACTGATCAAGGCCGCGGTGGTTAACGGTCGCGAAGGCACACCGATGACCTCATTCCGCGAACAGGGACTGAGTGACTCTCAGATCAACGATATTGTCAGTTATGTGCGCAGCTTTGAAAATCAGCCCGATCCCAATCCGGTGGGCAACCCCGATGATGAACCGCTGACCATCGCCCACGACTCCCCCTATTCGGTTGAAGACACGGTCAAGGCACTGGAGCGCGCTGCGGTTGGCAGAAACTTCCGTATTATCCGTACCCAGACGCTGGAAGACGGTCTGTTTCCCGAACAGGAACAAAACCCGAACCAGGTAATTGTCTATTTCTGCAACTTTGACCTCGTCAATCGTGCGCTGGCGATCGATCCCCGGGTCGGGCTGTTCCTGCCCTGTCGTGTCACCGTGGTGGAGCAGGAAGATGGCGTGAAGGTGATGTCGATCAACCCCAAACGCCTGGCCTATTTGTTCAATAATGCTGAATTGAATCGGCTTTGCGATGAAATGGTAAAAACCTATTCCAATATTATCGAAGAAGCGACGTTCTGATGATAAAAAGAGTCACATTGCTGTTTTCCCTGGTGCTCCTGTTGTCGCCGCTGCAGGCGGCCGATCGTCTGCAGATGGCGCGCACTCCCCAGGCCTTCCCGGAAGCCATGCTGCAACTGCAGGAAGTGATCAAACAGCACGGTTACACCGTCAGCCGGGTCCAGCGGGTGGACATCGGCCTGACCACGTTCGGGTATCAGACCGACAAGTACCGGGTGGTCTTTTACGGCAAACCCGAACAGATCCGCGAGATGGCAGACGAATATCCACAGCTGATCCCCTATTTACCCTTGAAAATCGCCATTTTCGCCGAAGCCGAGGATACCTTGCTGGTCGCATCCAGCCCGATGCAATTGCTGGAAACCGATCAGCCCGAACTCAATCGGGTGTTGAAAGACTGGTCGACCGATCTGCTGTCGATCATGGAGACCATGCGCGGGGAATAACCTGTTTATTGCAGCTCGGCGAGCAGTCGCTCCTCGATCATTTTCTTGTACTCGAGAAACCGGACCGTCTGAACCTGGTTACCCCTTTCGTTTAGCAGGTTCGGTGCCAGATCGATATCGGTAATATAAATAGGATACGCCTCGCCACTGCGCCGCAAACCCAGAATATGCGCTGCCACCTGGCGATACAGATCCCGGCCATATTCGAGCGTGGAAAATTCACGGTCTTCGCAAAACACCGAAAACGCCGGCTTGTCCTCGACAGCACTGACCAGCACCTGCAAGCGCAGGTAGTCGGACGGTTTAACATACTGGTTGAGTGAATGGGGTTTAACGCTTTTCTGCCCGTCGTTGCCACTATCGATACGGTAAAACTGAACCTCGGCCATTGCGGTTTCGCCGAAGAACTCTTCCTGGCCGAGTAACAGCTGGCGTTCCTGGATGGAATCAAAGAACTCCTGGTAATGCCGGATCAGGCCCACCACGTCATAAAATGGTTTGTTCTGTACGGTCAGTGAACCCCGCTCATCCAGGATATACACCGTGACCTGCTCACCACGCACTTCATAAAAGCACTGGACCATACCGGGGCGGTTATTCTGGTAGATCACGGGCAACACGTTGTCCCCCCGATTCTCTTCGTCAAACACCGGACGACGAAAGTGAGCCTGCGGATTACCCAGATAGCCGCACAGGGCCTCCATATTACCGACCTTATGATACTGCAGTGTGTCATTTTCTATGCGCAGTACATAATACGCGGACTCAATACCCAGCACGTACTCGATATGTTCCGCGTCACCGTTGACATAAAAACAGCGCAGAATCCCGGCGAACAGATTCTCGATACGCCGGGCGATGGCACTGCCCCGGTAGGAGGAAAAACTGAACGCATTGATCGGTGGCGGGTGTTTGCCCGAGGCCGGTGGCGCCCATTTGATATAATCCTGCAAACACTTCATCAACCCGCTGACACCCAGATAACGATAGGTCATCACTTCCTGCCAGCTGTTGACGATCACCTGGTCGATACTCAAAGCAAGATTCTCGAACAGTCCGCCATATTTCAGTGCATCGGTGCGATTACTGGTCAGGTGACGACCCTGTCTTGTGCGGCTGGAGAAGGGATCCAGTCCCACATTCACAAATGTACCGATCGCCACGATGCGCGCCGGCTGGCGTAATTCGTGAATCGAGGACTCTTCGAGCACCTCATCCGGGAACAGCCGGCATAACCTCTCCACGACCTGCTGCAGCTCTTTTTCGGTCAGATCGGTATCATCGGTATAGATGCCCATCACCGTACGCGCATGCAATATGCGATTGAAATAGCACCAGGCAATCAGTTCCAGCAGACTATAGGCACGCCGCAGCGGGCGGGTCACCGCCAGCTCTGAGGCGGGAACCACCCCGTTGAAGACCATCCAGTATTCATCGCCCTCCTCGCTGAACAAACGATGAAAAGATAAATGGCTGGCATACATATCCGGCGTGATGCCGCGATACATGATCTCGATCTTGCCCGCCTTGCGCTCGAACGCGGCATACAGCTTGCGCCCCAGGATATGCACGTCCTCCGCCTTGATCAGGGTCGTCGTATTCCCCTGCTGGCGGGTAAATTCCGAGAGGAAGCGATAGGTCGTGGTAAATTCGCGAATGATCTGTTTGCGCTCGTCCATCACGCTGTCGAGCTTCCATGCATCACGCCGGTCCAGGCGCAGGACTTTCCCATGTGGCCAGCCCCAGCGTTCGACCAGCCGGATCAGTTGCTCCCGCCGCCAGCGGGTACCCACGCTGTTCGGTTCGGAAAGCTTCTCATTGACCTTGAAATAAAAACTGCGCCGCGCCAGGTCCAGCCGTTGCGGTGCCTCCTGCCGGTGAAGATACGCCTCGACCTTTTCCAGCATCATGCGATAGGGATCCAGCGCATCGACATCCGGCTCGTCTTCGCGGTAAAGCCGCCGTTTGAACTCGACACACAACAGATCGATATCGGGGAATTCGCTGGCGTAGGCTTCCATTAATAATGTTTTGAGTATCGACTTGTAGGGGGCATTGATCCCCTTGTACAACAGCCACAGCGAGGCGCCGTAAAACTCCTCCGCGCGGATGGCGGCCAGGCCACCGAAGTCGATATGATCCTTGCTGTGGATATAGCGCTTGCGCTTGATGTCCGCGACGTATTCATCGTAGTCCAGCTCATGTTCCGGCGGCACCAGCCACCACAACGGATATCGTCCCGCCAGCAACACCCCGGTGCGGTAGAATTCCTCCAGTAACAGGTAATGCTGCGTGCTGCCGCTGCTTTCACGGGTCAGCCGGCTGTGCTCGCCCTGGCGAAAACGCTCCGGGTTGACCAGAAACAGATGCGCCTCGATATCCAGCGTGCGCGCCCATTGCTCGATGCCCCCGGCCTTGAGTTGCAGGGCCTCGACCTGGTCGGGATCCAGGGCCGGATCGTGACAGACCCAGATGTCAAAGTCGCTGGTGGGGGAGTAGGCGATGGTGCCCGGGCTGCCCATCAGATACAGCGCCTGAATCTCGAAGCGCCGGTAGGCCCGCTTTTTCAGCTCGAAGCTTTTGGCCAGCCGCCGCGCGGCGCTTAGTGCCGGAGTGTCGGGCGAATAATCGGGGATCCCCGCCGGGGCCGCCTTGTCCACATAACCGGGCAGCAGAGGGTGGTTGATATGAAACAGCAACGGCAGCAGTTGCAGAAATTCCTGCTGCAGGGGACGCAAATCCCCGCTGATGCGCGCCAACCGGGCCCGGTTGAGGCGCTGAAAACGGGCCCGGATGGCCCGAAAATCGGGCAATTCGTCGATTGTCGGCTCGATAGGGTCACGCTGTTCCATCACCTTGAGGTTATCGGCGCCGGCCGCGGTTTCTTCAGTATCGCCCGGGACAGGCGTCACACTTTGGCCCCCGGCCCGGATTCCGCCCTCATGGCGCAGGCCGCCATTGCGGCCAACCTGCGTAACGCACTTGCACATCGGCCGCTGCGGCGGTAGCTTAGGTCTCCTCTCGCCACCGCAGCGCAACAGGCTTATCGACATGCTCGACAAACTCGACCCCGCCCGGCTCCAGCAGATCATCCGCGCCTGTCCTGCCGGTATCCTGCTGCTGGATAACCAGGGCCGCGTCAGCTGGGTCAACGACGCCCTGGGTGAGATGCTGGGTGAAACCCGCTGCGCACAACTGCTCAACAAGCGCAGCGATGAAGTGCCCGAACCCTTCTCAACTTTGTTCGATCTGACCACCACCCTGCACCTGCCCGGCGATGAACTGCACGAGGATCTGTGGCTGATGGGCCATCGGCAACTGCTGCCCGGCGACGCCGGCCAGGTACAGTATTTTGTCGACATCACGCCCCTGCACTGGCTGATGCAGGAGCGCGATCAGCTCAAGGATGAACTCAACGACGTCATCATGGTGGATAGCGAAACCGGGATGCGTAACCGCAAGGGACTCTATTACAGCCTGGAACCGCAACTGTCCCGCAGTCGCCGCTACGATCGCCCCCTGACCATCATCCTGCTGCGCCTCGACTGCCTGGACCGTTTCAGACAGCAATACCAGCGCGAGGATGCACGCCCGGTGCTGGTTACCCTCAGTCAGCTACTCAGTGATCAGCTGCGCTGGGCGGACATTGTCGGGCGCCTGAACGAAACCGACTTTCTGGTGGTACTGCCGGAAATTCACGCCGACGACGCCGGTACCGTGGTGGATAACCTGCGCCAGCAGCTGGGTGAACTGACCATTGACGAACCCGAAACCGAGGATTTCACCATTACCGCCCGCTTCGGTATCGCCGAATGGCGCAAGGGCGATGACATGAGCCTGCTGCTGATGCGCGCCCGGCAAATGCTCGACGACGACAGCGATCCCCAGCCCGCCGAACCCATGTCTCATGGGTAGGGGCGAGTGACGAGGGACGAGTAACGAGGAAAGGCTTCTTAAGGGCGCGTCTGCGGGCCAGCGCCCTCTATTACCGATTCTAATCCAAAGTACGAAATATTGAAATTCTTTCTTCCTTCGTGCCTTCGTGGTGAATATTTTCCTCGTCACTCGTCCCTCGTAACTCGGCCCTCTTCTTTTATCCGGGTACGCACCCGGATGATGGCGGCACGGACCTGTTCGGGGGCGGTACCGCCGATGTGGTTACGCGCGGCGACGGACCCTTCCAGGGTCAGTACCTCGAACACATCCTGTTCGATGACGTTGGAAAACTGTTGCAGCTCGTCGAGACTCATCTCGGACAGATCCTTGTCGTTGTCCACCCCGTGACGCACCGCCTTGCCGACGATCTCGTGGGCATCGCGAAAGGCCACGCCTTTGCGCACCAGATAATCGGCCAGATCGGTGGCGGTGGAAAAGCCGCTGCGGGCGGCCTCGTATAGCTTGTCCCGCTTGACCTCAATCTGCGGCATCATGTCAGCATATAGTTTGAGACACCCCTTGAGGTTGTCGATAGTATCGAACAACGGTTCCTTGTCTTCCTGGTTATCCTTGTTATACGCCAGCGGCTGACCCTTCATCAGGGTCAGCAGGGACATGAGGTGGCCATAGATGCGCCCGGTCTTGCCGCGCACCAGCTCGGGCACATCGGGATTTTTCTTCTGCGGCATGATGCTCGAGCCGGTACAGAAGCTGTCACCCAGATCGACAAAATCAAATTGCGCCGATGACCAGAGGATCAGCTCCTCGGAAAAGCGCGACAGGTGCATCATCAGCAGGGCGGCGTCGGAGACCAGCTCGATGGCAAAGTCCCGGTCGCTGACCGCATCCAGCGAGTTTTGCGCCACGCCATCGAACCCCAGTTCGCGGGCGGTAAATTCACGATCGATGGGGTAGGTGGTTCCGGCCAGCGCGGCGGCACCCAGCGGCAGCACATTGACCCGCTGCAAGGTCTCACCCAGGCGCGCCCGGTCCCGCACCAGCATCTCCACCCAGGCCAGCATATGATGGCCAAAAGTGACCGGCTGGGCGGTCTGCAAATGGGTAAAGCCGGGCATGATCGTATCGGCCTCCTGCTCGGCCAGTTGCAGCAACCCGTCGATCAGCCGTTTCAGTTCCGCCTGAATCTCGCGAATTTCCTCGCGCAGATATAAACGAATATCGGTCGCAACCTGATCGTTACGCGAGCGTCCGGTGTGCAGTTTCTTGCCCACACTGCCGATGCGATCGGTCAGCCGCGCCTCGATGTTCATGTGCACATCTTCGAGCGTGGTCGACCAGGCAAACTCGCCGCGCTCGATGTCCTGTTCGATGACCCTGAGACCCTCGATGATCGTATCGCGCTCGGACTCGCTCAATACCCCGACGTGCGCCAGCATGCGGGCATGGGCGACGGAACCGGCGATGTCGTGCTTGTAAAGACGCTTGTCAAAACCGACCGAGGCGGTAAACACTTCAACAAAGGCATCCGTGGGGGCGGTAAAACGCCCGGCCCAGGGCTTGTCGGTCTGACTGGCGTCGCTCATAACGGATCATCCATTTGTGTATTGGTGAAATCGATTATAACGGGTTCATCCCGGGCGCGCATGGGATAGCCCAATTTGTGCTTTAATTCAGTTAACATCATTCTCACAATCAATCTGGAACAGACTATGCCCACCCCGGAACACCCCCGCCCCAGCTCGCCCGAAGCGGAACAGGACAATCTATTCCTGCCGGATTTTTGCGGCATCCGCATGGTGTTTCTGGTGGTGGTGATCGCCGAGCTGGCCGCCATTGTCATTGCACTGGCGCCGATGGAAACCCCCCTGACCGAGCGCTGGGCCCGCCTGGGGCTGATCTCGCTGTTTGTCCAGTGGTGTGCACTGAGCAGCTGCGCGCTGCTCTGTTTGTTGCGCGAGCCTCTGTGCCGTTTGCGCCCCTGGCAGGCGGGGCTTGGCAGTTACCTGCTGATTCTGCTGGTCATTGCCCTGGTCAGCGAGGGCGCCTACTGGCTGATTCATTACCCCGGCGGCATGAACGCTCTGTGGCACGTCAAGTTTGTGGCCCGCAACCTGCTGATCGGGCTGATTATCACCGGCCCCCTGCTGCGTTATTTCTATGTCCAGCACCAGTGGCGACGTCAGGTACGAACCGAATCGGAAGCCCGTCTGCAGGCCCTGCAATCCCGTATTCGCCCGCACTTTTTGTTCAACAGCATGAACACCATCGTCAGTCTCATTCAGCACAAGCCGCAACAGGCCGAACAGGTGGTGGAAAATCTTGCCGATCTGTTTCGCGCCTCCTTAAGCGATGCGCGCCAGCGTGTGACCCTGGCCGATGAACTGGCCTTGTGTCACCGCTATCTGCAGATTGAAAAACTGCGCCTTGGCGAACGCCTCGACGTTCACTGGCAGGTCGATGCACTGCCCGAGGATGCGCAGTTGCCCGCCCTGCTTATTCAGCCTTTGATCGAAAACGCGATCTATCACGGCATCGAACCGCGTACCGATGGCGGCACAATCGAAATCAGCGGCGAGCTGACCGACAATCAGTTGCAAATCACTATCGAGAACCCGATCCCCGACAATCCGGCCCGGGCACATGGCCGGGGCAATCAGTTGGCCCATCAGAACATTCGCGATCGTCTGGCCGCCGGTTTCGAAGGTCCGACCGATCTGGCGCTTGACGAAATGGATCATCACTATAGAGTCTGCTTGAGTTTTCCCTATGAGCCCTGGCATGAAAATTCTGATCGCCGATGACGAACCACTGGCCCGTTCGCGCCTGCAATCCCTGCTCGGCGCCCTGAACGGATGGCAGGTCATCGGCGAGGCGGCCAATGGCCGGCAGGTACTGGAGCGGGTCCAGCAACACCAGCCGGATGTCGTGCTGCTGGATATTCGCATGCCCGGCATGGACGGCATGGAGGCAGCGGAACATCTCAACAAGCTGCCCAACCCGCCGGCGATCATTTTTACCACGGCTTACGATCAATATGCCCTGCAGGCGTTCAAAAACCATGCGGTGGATTACCTGCTCAAACCGATCAAGCAGCAACAACTGGAACAGGCCCTGCAGGCCGCCACCCAGTTAACCCGTGCCCAGTTACAGTCCCTGGCGCAACTGCAACAGGAACAGGAGACGTCCCCCCTGCATATCAGCGCCCGGGTCCAGAGCGGCGTGCGCCTGGTGCCGATCAGCGAAGTGCTTTATTTTCTGGCCGAACACAAATACGTGACCGTCTGTTATCAGGCGGGGGAAGTACTGATCGAGGAGCCGCTCAAATCCCTGGAACAGAAATTCGCGGATCAATTCATCCGCATCCACCGCAACGCGCTGGTGGCCAAACAATTTATCGCGGGATTACGCAAGGATAAGGAAGGGCGGGTATTCTTGCAGTTGCGCCATGGCGATCATCAGCTGGAAGTCAGCCGCCGCCACTTGCCGCAGGTGCGGGAACTGCTGCGCAGCCTGTCGGCGGCGGGAGATTGAAGCGTTATTGCAAGCGCTTATCCGACCCTGGCTGCAGCGACAGATTTACCGGCCGCAGCCGCTGCAAGGCCAGATCGATCGCATCATCCAGTTCACCCCCGTAAAAGTCCACGGTGGTCAGCCCGAGAATCCGCTCGGCCAGTTCATGGCCGCGATAGTCGACAAACACCACGGTCGGCGTAACACTGGCCCGGTAGCGCAGGGCGATCTCATCCGGCTCGCGCCACTGGCCGTCAAAATCCTTTATCTCCTCGAAAGCATCGAGCTTGATCCTGCGCATGATCACCTTGTCGGTATAGTCACCGCTTTTGCGCATGGGCTCAAGAAACTGCTCCAGCACCTGCTCGCAATAACTGCAGCCGGTCTGGGAAAACATGATCAGGATCGGCAGATTTTGTCGGCGCGCCAGCTGGCCGTCGGCTTTCAGATCCGTGGTTCGCGGCACCTTGTAGGCGGGAGCGCCCGAACCGGTCGCACTCACGGGCAGCGTCATCAGCAGGGGTAACAGGAAAGTGAGCAGTAAACGTCTTAACATCGGGGCATCGGGGCCAGTGGGAATTGGTGTATTATAAAGGTTTGTGCGAATCGCTCCGCAAAAGTTTTATAACCTCTTTTTATATCCCTATTAATTTTAAACCAAGAGTAAGGCATGACCGAGATTCTCCGCATCGCGACACGCAAAAGCCAGCTGGCCCTGTGGCAGGCCGAATACGTCAAGGCCGCGCTGGAAGCCAGCCACGCCGACCTGCAGGTGGAGCTGGTCAAAATGACCACCCAGGGCGACAAGATCCTCGATACCCCGCTGGCCAAGGTGGGTGGCAAGGGGCTGTTCGTCAAGGAGCTGGAGACCGGTCTGCTCACTGGCGAGGCCGATATCGCCGTGCATTCGATGAAGGATGTGCCGGTGGAGCTGCCCGAGGGACTGCATCTGCCGGTCATCTGTCCGCGCGAGGATCCGCGCGACGCCTTCGTCTCCAACACTCATAAAACCCTGGAAGATCTCCCACAAGGCGCCCGCCTGGGTACGTCCAGCCTGCGCCGCCAGTGCCAGATCGCCGAGCTGCGGCCGGATTTACACATCATCGACCTGCGCGGCAATGTGAACACGCGCTTGCAGAAGCTGGATGACGGCCAGTATGACGCCATCATCCTCGCCGCCGCCGGCCTCAAACGGCTGGGCTTCGAGCAACGCATCACCCGGTTCCTGGGTCCGGAGATCAGCCTGCCGGCCATCGGCCAGGGCGCGGTCGGTATCGAATGTCGCCGCGACGATGAACGCGTCAACCGGCTGATCGCCCCGCTCAACGACAAGACCACCGCGCTGCGGGTGCGCGCCGAGCGGGCCATGAACCACCGCCTCAACGGCGGCTGCCAGGTCCCGATCGCCGGCTACGCCGAACTGTCCCACGGCGTCATTCTGCTGCGCGGTCTGGTCGGGCGAACCGACGGCAGCGAAATCGTGCGCGGTGAAATTGCCGGCCAGCCGGAAGACGCCGCCGAACTGGGCCGGGTGCTGGCCGAAGACCTGCTCTCGCGCGGCGCCGATGCGATTCTGGACGCGCTGTATGCCGAATGATCTGGCCGGCTTGCGGGTGGTCATCACCCGCCCGCCTCACCAGAGCGCCGACCTGCAACAGCAGCTGGAGCAGGCCGGTGCGCGGCCATTGCTGTTCCCCCTGCTGGCCATCGACCAACCCGCCGACCCCGCCGCCGCGCAACAGGCCCTGAGCCGGCTGCGGGAGTATGACCTGCTCATCTTCATCAGTCCCAACGCGGTACAGCATGCCCTGGTCCTGTTGCCCGACGGCTTGCCCAACAACCTGCCACTCGCCTGTGTCGGCCGCGGCACCGCCCGCGCCCTGCAACAGGCCGCCGGGCGTTCGCCCGAGCTGCTGCCGCAACAGGGCCATGATAGTGAAGCCCTGCTGGCCCTGCCAGCGCTGCAACAACCACAGATTCGCAACAAACGGGTGCTGATCGTGCGCGGCGAGGGCGGGCGTGAAAAACTGGCGACCAGCCTGCGTGCCAGGGGCGCGCAGGTGGGGTATGCTGAGGTGTATCGCCGGGTTAAACCGGCCAATGATCCCGAAACCCTGCTCGGGCCGCTGCGTCGGGGCGAGATTGATATCATCAGCCTCAGCAGCAGCGAAGCGCTGGATAACCTGCTGGAGATGGGCAAAAGCGAACAGGAAACATTGCAACACACCCCGCTGGTGGTGTTTCATCAACGCATTGCCGACGCCGCCCGGCAACGGGGCTTTACCGGACCGATACAGGTCTGCGAACAACCCGGCGATCAGGGGCTGCTCGACACCCTGCGCCACTGGCGCCATGCTGAGTAACAGGTCATGACTGACAACGACAAGCCACACAACGACACCACCCCGCCCGGGGATGACGACGCCGACAATCCGCCGGTCCCGGAACCGGAATCGGAATCGGGCGAGACGACGGCGCCCGCCGGGGAACCGGCCCCGCGTACGCGCGGTGTCGGCGTCGCCCTGTTTGTCGCCTTGCTGGGGCTGCTGGGCGCCCTGGGTGTGGGGGCCGGCGGCTATTATCTGTGGCAGACCCAGCAACAGCTGGCCGGCGAACAACGCCAGCAACTGGCCGCGCTGCAGGAGACCCTCACCGGCCTGCGCCAACAACACAGTGAGCAGAACAGCCGCCAGGACGATCAGCTGCAGCAGCTGCAAACCCGCCAGCGGAACCTGGATGACGCGCTGCAGACCCTGATCAAAAGCCGCAGCCATCTGCGTAATGACTGGCTGCTGACCGAGGCCGAATACCTGCTCAAACTGGCCAATCACCGGCTGTTGCTGGAACGGGACGTGGCCACCGCCATCGTTGCCCTGCAGTCGGCTGACGAGCGACTGCATGAAGTGGCCGATCCCGGCCTGCTGAAAATCCGCCAGCGGATTGCCGCCGATATCAATGATTTGCGGGCCGTCGATCAGCCCGATCTGGCCGGCCTTTCCTTCAGCCTGAGCAGCCTGGCCGGGGATATTCCCCGCCTGCCGCTGGCCACCCCCGATCCCCGGACCCGCCAACAGCAGGAGACGGCCTCGCAGAGCGATAAGGTGGAGACCTGGCGCGAACTGCCGGAGGCCCTGTGGCAGGATCTCAAATCCCTGGTGGTGATTCGTCAGCATGATGAACCGATCCAGCCGCTACTGGCCCCGGAGCAACGCTTCTTCCTGACCCAGAACCTGCAGTTACAACTCGAGCAGGCGCGCCTGGCCCTGCTGAACGGCCAGACCCGCGTCTATCAGGAGCGGCTGCAACAGGCCCGCCAGTGGGTGGAAACCTATTTCGACACCGAGCAGGCGCCGACCCGGCAGACCCTCGAGCAACTGGCTGAGCTGGCCGGGCGGGAGATTCATCCCGAGCTGCCGGATATCAGCGACACCCATCAGGCACTGGAGCGCTTCCGGCAACAACGTCGCCTCGGCGACGAGCCTCCCGCGCAAGGCAGTGACGCGCCCGCCGACACAACCGAAAGCGACGCCTCATGAAGTGGTTGTTCACGGCCTTTTTGATTCTGCTGGCGGCCGTGCTGCTCGGGCTGCTGGCCTATCAGGACCCGGGTTATGTGCTGATCAGCCGGGGCCAGACCACGATGGAGATGAGTCTGTCGCTGTTTGCCAGTATCATCGTGATCGGTTTTATTCTGCTCTACTTTGTGATTCGCACGCTGGTGCGCGGCTGGCATGTACCGGGGCGCTTGCGCCGCTGGCGTCAGCTGCGGCGCCGGCGCAAGGCACGTCATTCCTCCAATCGCGGCCTCATCGAACTGGCCGAAGGCAACTGGCGACGCGCCGAACGGGCCCTGATCAATCACGCCAAAGACAGCGACACCCCGCTGCTCAATTACCTGTCGGCCGCCCGTGCGGCGCAAAAACAGCATGCCCACGAACGCCGCGATCATTATCTGTCGCTGGCGCATAACAGCGCGCCGGGCGCGGATGTCGCGGTGGAACTGACCCAGGCGGAGCTGCAACTGGCTCATGGTCAGCTGGAACAATCCCTGGCCTCGCTGATGCATTTGCAATCCCTGGCACCGCGTCATCCCCATGTGCTCTATCTGCTGGCGCAGCTGTACGAACAACTGCACAGCTGGGCCGATCTGCAGGCCCTGCTGCCCAAACTCGACAAATACCATGTCCTCGACGAAAAGGCACATGATCGGTTAAGTAAAACCGTCTATCGCAACCTGTTACAGATCAATGGCCACAAGGCGGAAGACCTCAACAATATCTGGCAACAGATTCCGCGTAACCTGCGTCACGATCAGGACCTGGCGGAAGAATATGCCTCGCACCTGATCGCCCTGGATCAACACGATACGGCCGAGTCGATTCTGCGCGATGCGATCAAACGGGAATACAACAACGAGCTGGTGCGCCTGTATGGCCTGGTGCAATCGACCAGCCCGGATCGCCAGTTACAACAGGCGGAGCACTGGTTAAAAGGGCGGGAAAACAACGCCAATCTATTATTGACCCTGGGCCGACTGGCCATGCATTGCGACTTGTGGGGCAAGGCCCGCAGCTACCTGGAAGCCAGCCTGGGCAATCATGAACAGCCCGAAACCTGCCGCGAGCTGGGGCAGTTACTGGACCGGCTCAATGAAACGGATCTGGCCGCCGAATATTATCGCAAGGGATTGTTACTGACGATCTGAGGCAGCGTCGGACCGGATTTCGTATTCACCCGATTCCATCTCGCCGACTTCTTTGGCAACTTCATCGAACAGGTTGTTACATACCACGCGCAGATCATGCAGCTGAGTGACCACCTCAGACGTTTTGTCGTAAATATCACCATGCAGATCCTGCTGCATGCGATGGGCCGTGCCATGCGCCATGCGCAACAAATCGCATAACTGGGCCGTCTCATCCAGCAGACGACTGCCTTTTTCCCCGACCGAATCCATCACCTGAGTGTTCCTTTGTTACGGCACCGACTGTCCTGTTTCCAAAGATAGCAGAACTGTGGGGATTTGCGACCCGCCTGTTCCCTCAATCCTTGTTGTATTCAAACGCGTCGGAATAATAGTGTTCCAGATCCAGGCCGTGGGCGGGGAAGGCGTCCTGACCGGCATAGACCATCGGCGGCGGACCCGAGGCATAGATGTCGTAACCGGCCAGCTGCGGATGATCGGTGATTATCGCATCGTGCACATAACCGGTTCGCCCCTGCCAGTGATCGTCCGCCATGGGCTCGGAGAGCACCGGGGTGTAACTGAAATGGGTATGCGCTTCGGCCCACTGTTCGGGCAGTTCGGGCAAATACAGATCCTGTCGCGCCCGTGCGCCCCAGTACAGATGCATGGGCCGCTCGATCCCGGTCGCGAAGGCATGTTCAATCATGCCCTTGATGGGGGCAAATCCGGTGCCACCGGCCATGAAGATGATCGGCCGGTCCGACTCCTCGCGCAGATAAAACCCCCCGAACGGGCCTTCGATGCGCAGGATATCCTTGACCTTCATCTTGTCGAACACTTCACCGGTAAAACGGCCGCCTTCGACATGCCGGATGTGCAAAACCAGATAGTCATCGTCATGCGGTGCGTTGGCCAGGGAAAAACTGCGCCGCCGGCCATCCTTGAGAATGAAATCCACATACTGGCCGGCCAGAAACTGCAATCGTTCGGTGCTGGGCAGCTTGAGTTTGAGCAACATGACATCATGGTTCAGGCGGGTCATCTCGGCGATGCGGCTCGGCAGCTTTTTAATCGGGATGTCCTGACCCTCTGCCACCTCGCGGGTTTCGATCACCAGGTTGCCCCGGGCCCGTGCCTGGCAAAACAGCGCCATGCCGGCGGTGGCCTGCTCTTCTGTCAACGCCGGGGGCAGCTCATCGTCGGGATAGGCGATCTTGCCTTCCACCACCTTGCCCATGCAGGATCCGCAGGCCCCGTTACGGCAGCCGTAGGGCAGGGCCAGACCATGGTGCAGCGCCGCGTCCAGGATCGGTTCATCCTCTTCTACCAAAAAGGTGTGGCCACTGGGCTCGACTTTGACGGAAAAACGCATAAAATTGCTCAACTTCTCATCACAAAGCGCGGAATTATCTCCTAATGAACCCGGCAGTAAAACCCCCTGAACAGGTATTTATCGTCGGCTGCGGCGACATCGGCCGCCGTGTCGCCCGGCTGTGGCAGGCCGAAGGTATCCCGGTCACCGGTCTGGTCCGCAATGGCGGCCGCCTGACGGCGACGGGTATCCCGGCATACCTGGCGGATCTGGATGACCCGGCCAGCCTGAGCGATCTGCCGGTCAACCAGGCCCTGGTCTATTACTTTGCGCCACCGCCGCAACACGGCCAGGATGATCCGCGCATGGCGCACTTTTTACAGGCCCTCGATCAACAGGGGAGCCGCCCACAGCGGATTGTCTATATCAGCACCTCGGGGGTGTACGGCGATCGGCAGGGCGAGATCGTTAGTGAGGATACCGCACCCAACCCGCAGGTGGATCGTGCCCGTCGCCGCTATGCCGCCGAGCAGGCGCTGCGCGAATGGGGTAGACAACACGCCGTGCCGGTGATCGTGTTGCGAGTCGGCGGCATCTACGGCCCCGACCGCCTGCCGATCAAACGTCTCCGGGAACAGGTGCCCATGGTTCATGAGGCGCTCGCGCCGCAGACCAATCGCATTCACGCCGCCGATCTGGCTGCCATCTGCGTCGCCGCCGCCCGACGCGGCACAGCGGATGCGATTTATAATGTCAGCGATGGCAATGACAGCAATATGACCCAGTACTTCAATACCGTCGCCGATTTTCTCGGACTGCCACGCCCGCCGTTGATCGACAGAGACGAGGCCCAACAGACCCTGAGCGAGGGCATGCTCTCCTACCTGGGTGAGTCACGGCGTATGGATACCTCACGACTGCGCGAGGAACTGGGTATTCAATTGCAGTACCCGACATTGCAGGAAGGGCTCGAAGCCACATGCCAACGAGACAGGGACGAGTTACGAGGGACGAGGGACGAGGGGCGTTGATTCCTGTTGCTGGTTTCAGACTGGCACTCCCCGTACAATGCGGGTTGATTTGATTTTCGCTCTGGACCGCGCATGAAACAACTCAGCCAGTTCTTTCGTCTGTTTTACATCAGCTTTGTGCTGATGCGTCACGGGCTGGACGGACTGGTGCTCAACACACCGTTGTTTCGCCCCTTCCGGATTCTGAAAATCTTCATGCCCTGGCTGTGGTGGTCGCGCAAGCAGCCACGCGGCGAGCGTGTGCGTCTGGCACTGGAAGATCTCGGGCCGATTTTTATCAAGTTCGGGCAGATCCTTTCCACCCGCCGCGATCTGCTGCCCGACGACATTGCCGATGAACTGACCCGGCTGCAGGATCAGGTCCCGCCGTTTTCCGATCAGCAGGCGCGCGCGATCATCGAGCGCGATCTGGGCGAGCCGATCGATGCCGTCTTTGCCGAGTTCGGCGCGACACCTTTTGCCTCGGCCTCCATCGCCCAGGTCCACGGCGCCACGCTGCATGATGGCCAGAAAGTCGTGGTCAAGGTCTTGCGCCCGAATATCCTGCCCGTCATCCGGCGTGATATCGGTCTGATGTACCTGTTCGCCGGCGCCTTCGAACGCTACTGGGCCGTCGGCCGTCAGTTGCACGCCGTCGATGTGGTCAGTGAATTCGAAAAAACCATTCTCGATGAGCTGGACCTGACCCGCGAGGCCGCCAATGCTTCGCAACTGCGGCGTAACTTCATCGACTCGCCACTGTTATATGTGCCGGATGTGTACTGGGACTATTGTCGCCGGCATGTGATGGTCATGGAGCGCATCGAGGGCATTCCCATTGGCAACATCGACCGCTTACGTCAGGCCAATATCAACCTCAAGGCACTGGCCGAACACGGCGTGGAAATTTTCTTCACCCAGGTCTTTCGCGACAGTTTCTTTCATGCCGACATGCACCCCGGCAATATCTTCGTCTCCAACGACGGGCAGTACCTGGCGGTGGACTTCGGCATCATGGGCACCCTCAACCCCAGCGATCAACGTTATCTGGCGGAAAATTTTCACGCCTTTTTCAACCGCGACTATCGCCGCGTCGCCCAGCTGCACATCGATTCGGGCTGGATCGATCCCGATACCCGCATTGATGAGTTTGAAGCGGCCATTCGCACCGTCTGTGAACCGATTTTCAACAAGCCCCTGAGCCAGATTTCATTCGGCCATCTGTTGCTGCGCCTGTTCCAGACGGCACGGCGTTTCAACATGGAAGTCCAGCCACAGCTGGTGCTGCTGCAAAAAACTTTACTGAATGTCGAAGGGCTCGGCCGTCAGCTCTATCCCGAACTCGATTTATGGCAAACCGCCAAGCCGTTTCTGGAGCGCTGGATACGCGAGCAGATTGGCCCCAAAGCCTTTATCAAACACCTGCGCATCAACTTCCCCATGTGGGCCGAGCGGATGCCGCAACTGCCCAACATGGTGCATGACGTGCTGCAGCAGGCCAAGGAAGGCAACCTGACCGTAGAGTTACAGGACAAGCAAATGCGCCAGCTACGTGGTGAAATCCGCCGCGCCAACCGCCGCACCTGGGGCGCGATCGTCGGCGGCAGCCTGCTGCTCTCCGCCACCATCCTCGCCGCGCTGGACGGCTACGCCAAACCCATGCTCGGCGATCTGCCGGTCTATTCCTGGGTGATGGGCGCCGTCGGCATCGTCATCCTGCTCGCCGCCTGGCCGGATTATCGGGACGATTGATTCTCACCGATTCTTTGAATCCACTGGAAATTAACGCAGAGGACGCGGAGGCGCAAAGTACGCAAAGAAGAAAATTTAAATAATAAAAGGAGTTATCTTAAACTCCCTATAGTCAGGCTAATCAGCCACTGAAACCTGCACAGGCAAAAGGCAAGACCTCGTATCTTTCAATGAGAAACAAACAAGGCATCACCCTGTAAAGGCGCTTTAATCATCAAATCCCGGTAATAAGAATATCGATTGCCTCGAGTATCTCGCCACGCAGATGTTCAATCGTTGTAACAGGACTTTTCAGGGCTGACATTGGAACGTTTGTCATCTGGTGAGTCAGCAAGACAAAGGACTCATCATTCAGGGTAACTTGCGGGCAAAGATTGTTAATATTTGTTTTCTCAAGATTACGATGCTGTGTCAGCGGGATAACAAGCCGGGAGTTCAGTGAGTCCAGGAGATTACATTGAACATCGACAAAATACGGGTATGTCTCCTTCGAGTCAGGATTCTGATTCTCATAAAGTGTAAATTGCGCCATTCATTAAAGCGTCTTGTATGATGAGGAAAATAATCCCTGTTTCTCGACCAGCCGATTTGAAGCATCGATCGCTTGTTTATTAGTTTCAAGCCATTGATCGCGCTCGGCTTTTTTAATCTCGGCTTCCAGGGCAGCTTCAAGCGTGGCCGACAAATTCAGTTTAAGGCTCCGCGCCCTGGAGAGTAAGTCACTGTTTATACTGAGGTTTGTGGCTTTTTTGACAGCTGTACGGTCGTAGATCTGGCTCATGGGGAACTCTCCTCTGACAGGCTGACAATGCGCATCTATAATGCGCATAAAATAAGGATAAGTGACAGCCCGGCCGTTAACAAGTCCATTCAGCTGCTCGGGGTTCGGAGTCGTCACTCCCGCAACAGCTCGGCCACGCCGAGGTCCAGCGCCAGAGCGACCCGATCCAGATCATCCAGCGTGATCGTGCCGATCCCCTGCTCCATGGCGGTAATCGTGGTCAGCGGCAGGTTGGCCTGCTCGGCCAGTTGCTGAGTACTCCACTGACGCTCGTGGCGGTAATGGCTGAGGTTACGGGCGACAATGGCGCGGATCTGACCCTCTCTCAGCCCGGAGGGAGATGGCGGCGGGGTCGCCGGATAGTGGGGAGAGATTTCCTCGCGCAGGATCATCAGATCCGGGTGCGCCTGTATACCGAGTTTGACCTCGTTTTCGATGATCCGGTTGACCAGCACCTGGATCGGCCCGTTTTCGAAGAACGTCCCCAGTGGCGCCGTCAGGTCCACCTCTGGGGCAGGCTGGATAGTGATGGATTGTCCGGGTTTGCGAAACAGTAACAGCATCTCATGGCCTCCTTTCCATTCCCTGATTCTCATCAAGTCCCGGTCAGTATAGAATGCTATTTATCGTCTGTCTACTGTTAGTAGGTCGATGAATTATCTGCATTTACATAGACTTGCACCATGTCAGTTACCGCCAGAGAATTACTTGCCCGGCGCGTGCGCGAGCTGCGCCGGGAAAAAGGCTGGTCCCAGGAGGATCTGGCCGTGGCCAGCAATTTGCACCGCACCTACATCGGCACGGTCGAGCGGGCCGAACAGAGTATTACCGTGGACAGTATCGAAAAACTGGCCACGGCATTGGACGTGCCGGTGGCAAAGCTGTTTGAGCTGTAGCCTGGCGCGAGATGCTTTCACCTCTGACGACCCGAAATCAAGCCTCCGCTGTGTTTACTGTCTGGCCCAGAACTGCTCCGCCAGAACCTGCATATCCCCGGCCACCACGTTCACTTCCTTGCATCGAGATAGGCACCTGATAGATAAGCCCGGACCATCGCCTCGTCTCGGGCTGAATGCTGACGTTGATACTCTTCGAGACTTTTGGCCAGCATGCGCCTTTGTGCTTTTGATACATTTCTGACAGTATTGTTATCAACTAGGCCTTTATGCGACGAGCAAATGCCTCGTCACCCAGTATCAGCTGATGCTGAAAAGCGCAACGGGGTCAGGTCCAACATTCGAACACTCAGTCTTCACGCGACGCCAGCCTTCTTACAGCTCGCCCTACGGTTACAGCATGTACGCCAAAGAAATCACCCACTGGAAGCATCGTTAATGGCACCGGGTGGTTTCATTCACCACTTGCTGACCTTTCTCCGTCTCGGTATGGGCTTCATTGGCTGCCTCGGCGGTTTGTTTCGAACGCTCCTCAACACTGCGGATCGAGGCGGTCATTTCATTCAGCGCCGTTGCCACCTGATCGGTTTCGGAATACTGCTGTTCTATGGTCTCCTGGCTTGTTCGCATGCTCGACATCAATTGATCCGAGCTGTTTTTAGTCGTATGGAGCGTATGCCGCGATGCGTCCAACAATCCCGCCAGTGGATGACTCGAGTTTTTTCAGTGCCAGCAAAACCTGCCCGGCCTCGTCATTGCGCCCGGTATAGATCCAGCGGGCCAGTGGATTATCGTAGACCTTTTTTGCCGCCGCGATGGCATTGTTCATCGGTCGCATCAAAAACCCGATCACTGCCGTGCTTGCCACGCTGAATCCCAGCCACGCCAGCATGGCGCTGTAAATATCGAGACCGGCGATCATCATACTCAGGGCCAGCATCCCAGAACTCTCCAGGGCCAGTCGGCCGGATTGCTGACCATCCCGGCACGTACCGGGTTGAGTACCACATAGCGGCTGACTTCAAGAAGATCAGCTTTCTTTTGTACCAGAATAGCCTTATAGCGACCTTGAAAAAGATGACCGGATAATCCGTGGCGGCGATTGAAGCGTTGGGTATAGACGCCGTTAAGTTGTCGCATTCCTTTTGACAAATTCGCATCCGGTGTTTCAACGAGAAAATGATAGTGATTGGTCATCTGACAATAGGCGTGTCATCTGACAATAGGCGTGGATAACCCAGTTAAATCGCTGGCCAGACTTCGTCCAGCACAGCAATCCACTCTCGCCGATCTTCATCATCTGTATAGATCGGCTCCCTCCGGTCGCCCCGCGCCGTCACATGGTACAATGCACCGGAAAACTCCAGAACGCAATGGTCTCGCCATAAAACAACCTCCCTGTTGTCTGATTTTACCTTAAAATACCACAATCAACTCACAACTTGAATGTTCGAATGTTGGACCTGACCCCGTTCCCGGCAGAAGGGGTGGTCAAATTCAGGGCGCTGGCGGACGTGGCATAAGGGCGAGCATTGGCATCGCGGCGGATCCTTCAAATCAAGGTGCAACGCCTTTTCTCATTATCCTTTTACGAGGAATCACGGCGGTCAGAATGACCGCCGGATCGCCAGCCGTTTAGCCGTTACGCCGCAATACCCAGATTTCGAGTAACGCCCACTCTTCACCCGGGTAGTTTTCCTGTTCCAGCGGCGACAGGCGGCGGTGGCGGGAGGCCATGCTGCCGACAAATTCCAGGTGGTTGAGCAACATGCGCTTGGTGGCGTCGGCTTTCTCCAGGGCGAAAGGATTGAGGAAGTTGACCAGCATGTAGCCCTCGCCTTTACCGCCGGCGAACGCACCGAGCAGCTTGTCGATGGCCTCGGGTTCCAGATAAACAAGCGAGGCGGTGGAGATCACGATGTCGGCATTTTCCATCGCCGCGGTAACCTGCTGATCGACGTCGGGCGACATGGCGTTGAGATCGGCCTCGATCGTGGTGTCATACAGGCCTGCCGAATGGCCGTAGGCCAGGGCATTGGCCGAGATGTCGATACCGGTAGTGTTGGCGGCAAACCGTCGTTGCGCATCGACCTTGCTGGCTGCTTCGGCATCGCGCCAGTTATTGCGTATGGCGTCATAATCCATGCCATACAGGGTCGCCATGGTGGTGTTGCCGAAACAGCCGGCCAGATCCACGAAGTTCAGCGGTTTGTCGCCGGCCTTCTTCTGTACCCAGGGCAAAATCAGCCGATCGAACGTCTGGCGATTGAAGTTATCGGAGACATATTCCAGCGTATCGAGGATCCGCTCCTTGAACGGCACCGGGTTCTCGGCCACGTAAATATCATCAAAATGTTGCTTTTTCTCGTCCGTGCGAACGTCCGGTTTGGCCATTGGGGGGCTCCTTGTTACTTTAAGTTGCTTTAAATCATGAAAAAAACGGTAATATGTTCATTATACCGGTTTGTGGACGACATCTACAGGCCACTCATAGAACCCATGATTTGAAAGAGTCTATACACTGCGTCCACAACACACCTGTGCTGCCAGGAACGCGTTTAACCAGCTCACTTGACGCACCTTGTTGCCCGCACCTTTAATACTCTGCGGGCCCAATCTGCCGACACAGGATTATTGACCGTTATGCATGCGTTACTGAGACAACTCTTCTGGTTTGTGCTGCGCTATTTTGAGTCCGGCGAGAAGCCCTTTAACTACAAACCGCTCAATCGAAAGATTTTGATCGTTGTGGGCGTGCTATTCTCGGGGCTGGGTCTGGTCAGTGCCTACTTTGCCATGGGTCAGGCTCAGGTTGGCTACCTGATTCCTGTTGTCGTCTTTTTTACGGTCGCTTTTGTCTGCCTGGTGGTCGGTTTGCTTGGCAGCGATCGGGCGGTCGCCAACATCTGGGGCAATCGTTAGACCCGGCTGTGACAGGTTATATCGTCGTTATTTGACCAGGATCTGCACACTTTCGGCCAGGTTTACGCACACCACGTTGACCGCCAGTAGCAACAGGGCGCCCAGGGCATATTGATAGTTTCCGGCCCCCAGCATCAGTCCCAGCGTGGCCGCCGGTGGCAACAGCGCTACAGCCACCATCACACCGACCAGGGTCGCCGAAACACCACTGGTCAGGCTCAGACCGGCGGCCATCCCCGAGGCCAGCGCCAGAGCGATACCTTCCAGCCCGACATCGGTGCGTAGTAACAATTCCTGGCTGTCGAAATTCAGCGGCCCGTTTCTTCCCGGGGCTGAAAGCACCAGTGATCGTAGACTTCGTACTGCTCGGCAATACTTTGTAATGTATCAACGTGGCCACAATCGGCCACCACCTCGATAATTCGCATCTGGCAATCTCGTTCGACAGCGGGCACCTTCCCTTGCTGTCCCAGTTACATCAAGCTCGCCGGCCATCTTATCCCAGACCGGGTTTTCGGGTACCGGATTCGACCCGCTTTTAATGCTAAAATCGGGCGGCACAGCACGTCCCAGTGCGTCGTGACGTTGTCAGACCCGGGTTCACATCACTATAACGGATAAAAACAGTCGCTATGCCCCGATCCTCTTTTGAAGAAACCTGGCGCCAGCGCTTTACCAAACGTGGCCAGATGTTCGATGACGACGCAGGCATCGCCGGCTGGACCGAGTCCGGCCTGGAAGTCCGGTTACGGCATTTTCAGCGGGTCTGGCCCGGTGATGCGCCGGGCGCCCGCTGGCTGGATATCGGCTGTGGCGCGGGCAGCTATACCCGCTATCTCGCCAGCCAGGGTATTGCGCCCGTGGGTGTCGATTACTCGCTGCCCTCGTTACAAAAAGCGCGCAGCCGCAGCGATGCCTCGATTCCCTGGCTGGTCGGCGATGCCACCCAGTTGCCGGTACGCCCGGCCAGCGTGGACGGGGTGATGTGCTTCGGGGTGATGCAGGCCCTCTCCGGCCCGGACAGGGCAACCCGTGAGCTGCTGACCCTGATTCGGCCCGGCGGACAAATCTGGATCGATGCCCTGAACCGGCACGCCCTGACCACCGTACTGAACCGCCTTCAGGCGCGTCTGCGCCGCCGTCCGCTCGGACTGCGCTACGACAGTCCCGCGCAACTGACCCGCCTGCTGCGCGCCGCCGGCGCCACCGAAGTCCGGTTGTACTGGGTGCCGATTCTGCCGGGATCGTTACGCCGCTTTCAGCCCTGGCTCGAATCCCGGCCCGTACGCTGGCTGCTGGCCAGGCTCCCCTGGCTGGCCTCGCCCCTGAGCCATGCCTTTTTGATCGCCGCGCGCAAATCCGGCAACTGACAGCCCCTGGCGATGCTGCGGACCCTGCGCACAAACCTTCAGACACTGGGCTGGTGGAACGGCATGCTGTATCTGCTGGGCACGGCACTGTCGCGGCTCAGCGCCGATCGACTGCGTCTCGTGAAATACGATCTGGTCAGCCAGCCGATCACCACCGCGCCCCTGTTGCCCGAACATCGCGGCAAAAAAATCCAGGTACGTGAAGCCATATCGGGCGATCCCCTGCTGCAGGGTGTGCCGGATCGCCGTGAGGGAGTATTCGCCGAGCGTTTTGCCCGGGGCGCGCGCTGCCTGGTGGCCGAGCTCAACGGCGAGCTGGCCGGGTTTTTATGGTTCGTGCAAGGGGACTATCCCGAAGATGAAGTGCGCTGCCTGTTTCGACCCCTGCCCGAAGGGCAGAGTGTCTGGGACTACGATGTGTATGTCGCAAAAAAACACCGTCTCTCGCCGGTGTTCCTGAAACTGTGGCAAGCCGCCAACGAACGTCTTTATGCCGAGGGCATTCATCACTCCGCCAGTCGGATATCGGCCTTCAACCCCGCCTCGCGGGGCTCGCACCAGCGGCTGGGTGCGCACAAGACAGGCTGGGCGCTGTTTGTCTGTGCCGGTCCGTGGCAGGGGATGCTGGCCAGCTGCCGGCCGTTTGTGCATTTGTCGTTGAGCCCAGGCAGTCAGCCCACCCTCAAAGTACGCCCGCCGGCCACCGCGCAACGCGGCGACCAGATGTGAGCTCTCAGCCAGTTATTCACCTGTAATCATCCCAAAACAGGACAATAGCGCAGATCAGGTTGGCGGTAAGCCTGCCTGACACAACCTTGAATCGAAGCGGAATGCCAGGTAGCGCTGCGCGCAACCTGGCCTACAACGTGGCGGGCACAGGGCCGGTTAAACCAGGATCTCCACTGGCTCGGGATGACTCAAGAACCGCGTCGGACTGGCCGTATAACCGTAGGCGCCGGACTGAAACACTACGATCAGATCCCCGATCTCGGCGCGGGCCAGATCCATCTGTTGCGCCAGGACATCCAGCGGGGTACACAGCGGTCCCACCACGTTGACGATCTCGCGCTCGCGGCCCTGCACCCGGTTGCCAACCACCACCGGGTAGTTTTTGCGGATCACCTGGCCAAAGTTGCCCGAGGCCGCCAGATGATGGTGCAGTCCGCCGTTGGTGATAAGAAAGATCTGGCCCCGGGACTCCTTGCGGTCGATCACCTCGGCCACGTAGATCCCCGCTTCCCCCACCAGATAGCGACCCAGCTCCAGAATGATCTCCGCCTCGGGCAACTGCTGGCGCACCGCCGGCAGACGACTTTCCAGATGCTCGGCGATCGGCGCCAGATCCAGCGGCATCTCGCCGGGAAAATAGGGAATACCAAAACCGCCCCCCATGTTGAGCATCTCCACCGGCCCGGGGGCCGACTCGGCCAGGCGCAGCGCCAGGTCGAAGGTCTGTCCCTGGGCCTCGATCAGGGCTTCGGGGCGCAGGTTCTGGGAACCGGAGAAGATATGAAAGCCGCGAAAATGCAGACCCAGCTCGCCGATGCGCCCGAGCAGCGCGGGGACCCGTTCGGCGTCCACGCCGAAGGCCTTGGGACCACCGCTCATTTTCATCCCGGAGGTCTTGAGTTCGAAATCGGGATTGACCCGTACCGCCACGTGGGCCATCTCGCCAGTCCGTGCCGCGATTTCCGCGACCCGTTCCAGCTCGGTCTCGGACTCGATATTCAGCGTAATACCGGCGGCCACGGCCATCGTCAGTTCGGTGAGTGACTTGCCGGGACCGGCAAAGCTGATCTCATGGGCCGGCATGCCGGCATCCAGGGCCACGCGCAACTCCCGCCCCGACGCCACATCCAGCCCGTCCACCAGAGCGGCCATGTGCTGCACCAGCGCCGGCATGGGGTTGGCCTTGACCGCATAATGCACACTGATGCCCTCGGGCAACGCGGCATACAGCGCGGCGAGCCGATCGGTCATCGCCTGCCGGTCATAGGCATAAAACGGTGTCTGGCCGACGCGCTGTGCCAGCTGCGACAGGGCGACGCCGCCGATCTGCAGGCAGTCGTCCACCACCGGAAACACATTGCTCGGGGCGTGGCCGGGGCGCGTGTCGCTCATGCAGGTTCTCCGGCAAAATAATCAGCAAAGCCGGCCGCCAGTTGCTTGCGATCGATCTTGCCATTGGCATTACGCGGCAGTGGCTCATGTTGGATGGCCACGTGTGCCGGCAACATGAAGGCGGGCAGCTGCGGACGCAATGCCTCCAGCACAGCCTCTTCGGTCAGGTTTTTTTCCTGCGGCAGCACCACCAGCACGATGCCATGGCCCAGCGTCGGATGGGGGACGCCCAGGGCGGCCGCCTCGGCCACCAGCCCGGTGGCATAGGCGACTTCTTCCACCTCGTTGGGACTCACCCGGTAACCGGAGGTTTTGATCATCTCATCGCGCCGGCCAATAAAATAGAGAAACCCGTCTTCGTCCATGCGTACCGTGTCCCCCGACCAGACCGCCACCTCGGACAGCGGGATCCCGACCGCGCCCGACAGGGGCCGAAATCGCTCGGCAGTACGCTCGGGATCGTTCCAGTAGCCCAGCGCCACCAGCGCGCCGCGATGGACCAGTTCCCCCGGCTCGCCCGGCGCGCAATGGCTGCCATCCTCACGCACCACCATCACCTCGGCATTGGGAATGGCCTTGCCCATCGAGTCGGGGCGCCGATCCACCTCCTCAGGAGGCAGATAGGTCGAGCGAAACGCCTCGGTCAGGCCGTACATTAAATAGAATCGGGTCGCTGGCAATTGCCCGCGCAGGGCATCGAGAACCTGGCGGGGCATGGCGCCGCCGGAGTTGGTGACATAGCGCAGGGTCTTTTGCGCCTCCTCGGGCCACTCCAGCCGGGCCAGCTGGGTCCACAAGGGTGGCACCGCGGCAAGACCGGTAACGCCCTCGCGGGCCACCGCCTTGATCACATCACGCGGCAGCAGGTAATTCAGCAATGCCACACTGGCACCGGTATGAAAAGCCGTAGTCAGCTGGCTCAGCCCGTAATCGAAACTCAGGGGCAATACCGCCAGCAGCCGATCCTCCGCCCGGTTTTGCAAATACTCGGCCACGCTCGCTGCGCCCGCCACCATGTTGCGATGGGAGAGCACCACTCCCTTGGGTCGGCCTGTGCTGCCCGAGGTGTAGAGAATCGCCGCCATATCCGTGTCAATACAGCGGTGTCTCCTGTCGCTACCGGCCTGACGCACCTGTGACCAGCCGAACACACGGTAAGGCGTTTGCCCGGTTTCCGGGACCTCATCGTCAATCAGCAACACCGTATGCAGATCGGGGCACTGTTCCAGGCTCGGCTGCAATTGGGCTAACCGATCCGCCGAGGTGACCAGTACCCGGACGTTACAATCGCACAGAATATAGGCAACCTGCTCTGCCTTGAGCAACGGGTTGACCGGCACGAACACCCCGCCAGCCAGGGCGGCACCGAACAGGGCATGAATGGTTTGCGGACGCTTGTCCAGATAGACCGCCACCCGCTCCTGGCGCAGCAGCCCGGTCTCGAGCAGTCCCGCCGCGGCTTTGTGTACATCATCCGCCAGACTGGCATAATCCTGATAATGACCACGCAGACCCAGCGCCGGAGCATCCGGGGTTTGCTCGGCGCGAGCGATGATCGAATCGTGCAACAGAGTGGACATGAATGGGTTATCGTATGGTAGGCCTGCGTGAATCAATTATACCTGACACGGAATGCGATGATAACATGACAAGCAGGAAGCCAGCGCGACACCCTCCGGGTGTCGGGGATTTTTACATGTTCGAAGCAATTTCACTTGAATGCGAAACGGCCCGTCGCCTGCCGGCGTTGACTGCAAGATCTCGGTATTTGCCGATCCTTGTCGTACTGCTGGCATTGTGTTTTGTTGCCCTGCCGATTCAGGCGCAGGAGTATTGCGGTAAACACACTCATCCCAGTGGCCCCTTTGATTACACCAATCGCCAAATACACCGAAAAGTACCTCGGCATGGTGGAGGGTTACCATTTCACTGATGATGTAAAAAATTTACGCAAAGGAGCCTCAACAAGCCGTATCATCGACGACCTCGAGTATGTTCTGAACTGGTTCCCCAACCATCATCAGGCACTCGACGCCATATCACGTCTTGCTGTTCGAGAGGGAACTACCCGCCCTCAAGGAGCCGATTACGACCTCGAATGTCGCTTCAAATGGGCGCATGACGTTGCCCCACATGACGCTATGGTGTATGTCATACACGGCCTCTACTACGCACGAATGAGTCGTAACAAAGAAGCCCGTTCCGCCCTGCAAAAAGCGGTGGATATGAATCCTCACCATCCCGAGATCCAATACAATCTTGGCTTGGTACTTTATAAGCTTGGCGATTACGAGAAGGCTCGCGTTCACGCCAGAAAAGCCTATGAACTCGGATATCCCTTACCTGGACTTAAAAACCTGCTCAAAGACGCCGGTTACAGCCTGGCGGATTAGGCCTGCCCGTGCGCGATTACCTGCTTTTTCTCATCATACTTGGCCTGGTGCCGTTTATTCTCCGGCGCCCGTGGCTGGGGATTGCCGCCTGGTTCTGGATAGGATTGATGGTGCCTCACGGACATACCTGGGGCTTCATGAGAACCTTTCCACTGGCGATGATCATCGGTCTTGTCACCCTCATTGCCATGCTGATGACTCGCGACCGACGCCCCATCCCCTGGACCCGGGAAATGATTTTACTGGGCACCTGGGTTGCCTATGTCACCATGACCAGTGTCTTCGCCGTGCATCCCAGACGCGGCCTGGGACTTCTGGATCAAGTTCATGAAGATCCTGCTCATCACGTTTATCACCCCGATGCTGGTCTACGGGGAAAAGCGCATCATCACGATTCTACTGGTCATCACCGCGTCCCTGGCGTTCTACGGCTTCAAGGGTGGGCTGTTTGCGATTACCACGGGAGGCAGTCACATGGTGCTCGGTCCACCTGGCTCCTATCTCTCCGGCAATACCTACATTGGCCTGGCGATGATCATGATACTGCCGCTCATTCTGGTCAGTGCGCGTATGTTTCATCGCCAATGGGTCGACTTTGATCTCGCGCCAATCGTAAAACGCTTTTCCCGGCCTCTTGGCCTGGGACTTTACGCGGTGTTCTGGTTGACGGTCCTGTCCATTCTGGCCACATATTCACGCGGCGCCCTGCTGGCGCTGCTGGCCATGACGCCTTTTCTATTATGGCGCATGAAACATAAATGGGTGATGGTCACGCTGGCGGTTCTGGCTATCGGTGTGGTGGGCGTGACCGCGCCGGATCGGCTCATGGACCGCTGGCAGACCATCGAAACCTACCAGGAAGACCGATCGGCCATGCAGCGCATTCAGTCCTGGGGCGTTAACTTCAACATGGCCAAAGAGAACCCGATAACTGGCACGGGATTCGGCAATACCAACATGGGCTATGACTGGTGGATTACCTATGCCAATTTCGAAGGTGACTGGCGCCATGTGCTGTCACCGCACAGTATCTATTTTGGGATCATGGGGCAGCATGGGTTCGGAGGCCTGGCGGTATATTTATTGTTGCTTGGCGCAACTTTCCTGACCCTGAACAACATCCGCCGCACGGCGATGCAACAGACCGGCCAACGCTGGCTGGGGGAGTATGCCTGGGCGATACAGCTCAGCCTCATCGGTTACGCGGCCGGCGGGGCCTTCCTGGATGTCGCCTATTTCGATCTTTACTACGCATTTATTGCTCTGGTGGTAATTATGCGACGCGAACTGGAAGAGGCGCCATCTCCCTCATCATCTCCCAGCGAAGCAAGCGCACAAAACACAAAACACAATACGGCCTCAACCTCAACCGTCTCCCCCAGGTTCCCCGACTTTGTCGCGCGCACGACGACAGACCGGGAGAAATCAAAACGACGATGAGAGTGTTTACGTGACTCCCCGGCCTGATACCCGGATCGACAGCCAGCTTGACGAGTGGCTCGCGAGACTGACCAGCGCATTGCAACATCAGGTTAAACCGGACGGAACACTCTGGGACCCGCAACAGGGGGAAGCGAGCCCCCCGGATCATTATGCGCAGATCAGCGCGGCACTTGCCATGTATCTTCGCCAGCCCGACGAGCCCCTTGTTCGGCGGATGATTGAACACTGGCTTGCCCTGACACCCAATCAACACGGCCATGCCCCGTTCAATCATTTTCTGCTGTTACTGCTTCGCGAGGCACTGCATACCCACGACGCAGCTCACAGTTCGATCGACGCGCCACTGATCGCCGAGTGCCTCTCCCGTTGTTCTCTGGCACGCCGCTATCCCTCGAATAACTGGGTATTGCTGGCACAGCTTTGCCGCATCATGGAGGCTGCTTCAAAAAAACAGCGCGCACGGGCCACTCGCGAACTGGAACGCATGCTGGATCGCTGGACCACGCCGGCAGGCGGTTTTGTGGACTTTCCCCGCCATGCTGCAAACCCTGGCGGTGCAACCCCCATGGCGTACCACCATAAAGCCCTGTTCGTCACCACAATGGCATTACACTACACGCACTCGCCCAGGTTGATGGCCCACCTGCAACGCATGCGGGACTGGATGTTGCTCGGCTGGGACGGTCAAAACCATGTTGGCGGATTCGGTCGCAGCACCCATTCACTGTTCGGGGATGCCTGTCTGCTGGCCGGCCTGATCCTGTCGGGGGCGGATCAACAGAAGCCATCGCAGTCGACCGGGGCGCAAATTATTACCGGCATACTCGAACGTTGGTCAGGGCAGTGTCGTGACGACGACTTGCTGGCACTCAACCCGGCGGGCCAGCAAGGCTGGGACAACTATATGTACCTGTCAGTCTATAACGCGTGGACCGCAGCCATTGTCGGCTGGGCCCGGCATGTCATAACGACCCGTACTCACCCTGTTGTAAAAGCGCACGCGCTTGAGGCGGCACCGGCATTCAAGCAGGACATTGACGCGGGGTTGCTGCGTATCGGCACCGACGCGGGACTGGTCGCCCTGCTATCCACCCGGGGACAACCCCCCCAGGGCTTCAGTCGTAACGAGGTGGAATTGCGTTATGCCGGCGGTGTGCCATTTCATGTTATTCATCATGATCAGCTGCTCTGTCCGGCATCCCTGCGTATCAAGGCAAAACGCTTGCTTGAACAACCCGCATTGGCCGGTTGGACACCCGTGTTTGTAATCGACGGGATACTGTGCGGGCTCACCGAATTTACTCACGTCCAGATCGAGGAGACCGCTTCAGCGCACCGGATCACGCTGGCCGGCTCGCCGTTGCCACTATTGCGAGCAGCGGATTACACTGCCTGGCAACGCCTGAAAGCGGCCATCGACTGGCGCTTTCTTGATGGCGCGCTCGGTCGCCGGGCCGTGCTGCAACGCCGGCCGGCGCAACAGGTACAGGCCCGGCTGATCATTTCTCTCAGCCGGCAGCAGCCCGAGTTGATCCATGAACTGACACTGGAACAGATACCAACGGGTCACATTCGCTATCTCAATCCCGCCGGCCATGCCCTGATAGCCAATGCGTTGCCCCGTACAAAAGATCTGGAAATCAGTCCCCGGGATACAAACCAAATAACCGATGATGCGTTTCACCACATGACTCTGGATTCGGCGATACCCGGCGCCACCGGTTACTGTCTGGCGGAACAAACGATTGGTGCACAGGGCTATCGCCACCGACTGGTCTTGCAATGGTGACAGCCCGGAGCATCTCCCCGACATGGACTTTATACAGGCGCAAGCCTGGCGGCACGCATTCGGCTGTTTGACGCCCGTTCCAGTTCCAGCGTGTAAAGCGCTGGTCGCAGATACCACGAATAGTCACACTGCCGTTTTCTCATATCCCGCAGCAGCATCAACATCACCCGCTCGCTCTTCATCAGGCGGGAGCCCAGGCTACCCGGATGACGGGCGAAATAGGCTGAAAACTCCCGCACCGCGCGCCGATAATAGCTGCTGTAATCTTTTCCCAACGGTGCCCTGGCATTCTTTTTTTCGAAAGGCAGATGGGCATACTCGGGATAGGCACGGCGAATGATCTCATCGTGCAGCGCATTGTCTATAGAGTATGTGGATCAAGATTTATCAAAAGATCAAACAAGTCATAATCCAGGTAGGGACGGCACACATTGGGGATATCCGCCAGCATGGCAAAAGGGATCAGGCCGATGCCGCGTCGCATCCAGCTCCAGAAGAGATACGTAACGAGTGGATGCCGAGCACCCTGGTGCCGGGCAAGTTCCGCGGCCAGTTTTTCAATTGCCAGCGACTCATCAAGTTGCGCGCTGAACCCGGAACGCAATGTACTGGCCAGAAAAGGCCCCAGCCCTGTTTCCCGCAGCAACAGGGTCGCCAGTTCCTCGAGCCGTCCCACACGGAACAGGGCCAGATTCTGTTCATCGACTTGCAAACCATCGGAGATCACATCCCCCGCCAGACCATCATACAGGGTCGTGGTGCGACCTTTAAGGTAAGAGGCAACCGGCAACAACCAGGTGTGCTCGCTGCCACAGAAGTTGGTCAGCTCGATGTCTTTTACGTTGGCCTGGAAATAGAACGCCGGATTATCGATTTCCGCATGTGGCAGTTTCAGCTCGGATGCCAGCATGCGGGCAATACGAATATCCTCGTTGGCCGAAGGCGGGCGCATTTTCACCGTGATCGTATTCGAGGGCCTGTAGCCCTGCTTGAGCAGGGCAAACAGAATGTGCCGGGAATCCCGTCCACCACTGATGGGAAGGGGTGAAATCGTCCTCCGCCGGCGGGCAGCGGGTGATGGCCTGTTCGAAAAGGTCAGCGTACTGTTCCACCGCCTCATCAAAAGATCGGACTTCATTGGACGGCGCGGGCGTTTCGATACTGCCTCGCTCCAGCTGCATCCGACCCTGTTGCCAGCTCAGGCGACTGCCGGGTGGCAGGATCCGGATCTGTTCGAACGGGGTATCTTCCCCGATGAAAAACCCCAGCCGGTAAAATACCGCCAGTGCGGCCGTATCCAGCGTCTTCGGAAAATTCCCCTTCAGCACATGATGAATGGAAGGTGAAATATGAATCGCATTATCGTGGCAGGCGTAATACAGCGGATAGATCCCGTAACGATCATTGCTCACGACCAGCCGCTGACCGTCACACTGCCACTGCACAAAAACCCCGTCGGCAACAGGCCTGCTTGCCCCGGGCAGCCGATGCCCCTGAAAAACCGTGCGTGCACGCCCTCGGTCACCACACCGGCGGGTGTCACACGCGCCGAGAAGAACGGCCTGTCGAAAGAAGATAAAACATCAAGACTGGATTGTGGCATCAGATCCTTTATCAGGCGTGCAAAACTGATTTTATAAATTCTACTTTTTATTCTGTAAATTTTGTAGCCGACTAAACCACAAGACCATATCAATTATCATTTGCGTGTAGCCAACATCGTTAGTCTTCAGTGCCCCTTTAGCAATCCTTGGCATCACCCACATGTTATTTATATATTTTTTGTTCGCATATGACTCAATGTAAACAAGGTTTTTTATTGCTTTTTTTCTTATATACTTTTCGGCATTTTTTTCATCGTCCTCAAACGCTACTGATCGTGAACATCCTGGTAACACCTTACCACTTATAAGATTTATGGCTGAATTGTGGAAGTCATTATTTTTGAAATTTTCTGGGTTGACCTGAAAAAGGTAATCGATAAGATCACGATTGAGATACGGAGTGAATATTCTCGTTTTATAATTTTTCATGTGCATTAATAATGCTATCTCTCTTCGAGTCCTGTTCCAGAACATGAACGGGAAGCCTTGAAATTCATCTTCCTGACTTTCTATCTCACCAGTTATTCTCGAAACACCCTTTTCCCATGTAAATATTCTTTTTGAATACCCTGATAACAAATTATTGAAAATAAACTTTTTGTGTTCATATCTTTTGATGATTTTATCAATCAGGTCTTTTTTATCTTCTCTTCCTCCCATTACTTACGCCATTTTCTAATCTACCTTTTAATAAATCCCCAGGACCAATGCCGTCAAAAAGATATCTGGAGTTGTTTTTTATCATATATCTTGACAACGGCATAAACCAAGTATGCTCATCTGTGAGGCAATCATATTTTAAATTTTTCCGAACCTCCTCTGAAAATGGGTCAGCTGAATATGGAATGGTAGTGTTTTTCACCCCGTAAAGCTCTGAAAGCTCTTTCGCTATAATGTGATCAGCTTCCATACGAGTTGGTGGCAATTCAATCGTCACTGTTTTTTTCGGAAACCTGTTAAGATTCATCAATTCGATGAAAATTTGCCTTGAATCCAGGCCTCCGCTCAATGGTAGTTCAAAATCACCATCAATCTCATCAACACATTCATTAATAGATTTCTTAAAAAGTTCCACATAATTGACTATTGCTTCCTTTTTATTGTGATTCAGGCTTGGTGCATATACAGGCCTGTTTTCTCTTACATTCAGGCCTTTATCATCCCATGTTAATATTCCGCCAACTGGAAAAGCCTTTATACTTTCAAATGGCGTATCAACACCCAGGAAATAACCCAAAATCAAAAATGATGACACAGCAATATCATCGATATCTCTTGGAATATCAAGGTTAATAAGCTCATCGATAGAATCAGACACCGCTACATAACTCCGGTTTCCCGAATAGAATAATGGGTGCATCCCAAGACGATCGACTTCCGCTATAAGCTTTTCACCATCCCAAGACCACTTTGCCCATGGGCCAGTATCACCATTTATATTTTCATTACCCAGTATTACATCCTGAGAACCATTAATTTTATATTCATTGTTTATTTTCTTTATATAAATAAACATATTTTAACTGAACCTGAAATGATCCTAACGACAAAAATAGATTTTAAATCCTATCCAAAAATCATTTTTTTGCACTTTACAATAATCCTGCTTAAAATGTTTTCCCCAAACACCCCTATGACAGAAATCCTGAAACAATCATAATCATCCCAAATCTCAGGGTGATTCTTTTTTCATCCTCACCAGGAAAACTATTGATGGAATAAATCTCTCATGATGAGTTTTCCACATCAACATTTTCTTCCTACATAACTCTATCGCGTCTTCTGGCATTCCATTTGACACCCCCCATTGATATACTTTTTTCCACAATAACATGCGATTCTTATCTAGATTTTTCGAATTCGTCACCCTGTTACTATCATGTATACCTCTAACAGCAACCGGTTGTTTGATTGATCCAGGAACTAGACGACATTTCACTGCCAAACGTAATAATAGATCTGTATCCTGACTAAGCCTTAGCTCAGTATCAAATAACCCAACCATATCAAAAACTTCTCTTCTTACGGTTAGCCCATTTAAATGAATATGACCTCGAGCAAGTTTACTTGCGCCCAACAATACATATAAAAGTTCATTAGCGTTTACACTGTCTGAAACCGATGTTATTTCTTTAAATTTTGCTTCTTGAAACTTTTTTTTACCTTTATCAGTGATATATGATGTGCCAATAGCGCCATATACACCATGCACTTCTCTCATCGTTCTGAATATCTTTCTCTCTTGATCAAACCTGTTAGGAAGATAAAAATCATCTGCATCAAGAAATGCAATATAATTAAACTTTGAGTTTTTTATTCCCTCGTTACGTGCAGCTGAAACACCTCTATTTTTACCGCCAGGTTGTTCAAAGACTCTAACTTTCTCATTTTTTAACTGAAAGCCCCGGCTAATCTCCAAAGTTTTATCCGAAGAACCATCGTCTACTATAATTATTTCTCCTACTTCAGATAATTCACTTGCTGACGCTATAGCTTTGGCTATAAATTTTTCTACATTGTATGCTGGAATTATTACTGAAATTTTCATCACAAACTCAATTCTATTTCGTGAATTCAATTTGTAAGTGCAACTTTGATAAAGTTGATGGGCAAGCTGGGCCAGGCTCAGTCATGCACTTCAATCGCCAAATCAAAGGAACACTTGATGAGACACTATACCCAGCTTACCCTGGAACAACGATACCAAATTCAGGCCTATATGAAAGCCGGTTTTAACGAAACTCAGACCGCCGATTTCATTGGCGTCGATAAATCGACCGTCAACCGCGAATTACGCCGCAACCGTGGCAAGCGAGGCTACCGGGCCAAGCAGGCCCACCGTCGCTGTTTGCAGCGACGTGCAGACAAAGCCCGCTCCCGCATAGATAATGCCACCTGGCGCCACGTCCGCCGCCTTCTACGCGAGGACTGGAGCCCCGAGCAGATCTGTCTCTGGCTCGCTCAGGAGACGGCGCAGTCCGTGAGTTGTGAGCACATCTACCAGTACGTGCTCGCCGACAAACGGTCCGGCGGGTCGCTCTATCGGCACCTGCGCTGCCAGAAGCAACGCAAGAAACGCTATGGCACCTATTCACGCCGGGGCCAGATCCCACATCAGATCTCCATCGACCAACGTCCGGCGGTGGTCGACTCCCGTCGTCGTTACGGCGACTGGGAGCTGGATACGGTTATCGGTAAAAACCACCGCCAGGCGCTGGTGACACTGGTTGAACGCAAGTCCAAACTGACACTCATTGCCAAGGTCGCCCGGAAAACGGCTGAAGCCGTCAGCGAGGCCATCATCCGATTGCTCAAGCCACTGGCGCCCTGGGTGCATACCCTCACCGCCGACAACGGCCGTGAATTTGCTCAGCATCAAAAAATTGCGAGAGCACTCAATGCCAAATTCTACTTTGCGCATCCTTTTGCTTCCTGGGAGCGGGGCCTGAATGAGAATACGAATGGACTCATTCGCCAATACTTCCCCAAAAAGCATGATTTTACGACCATCACTCAGAAACAGATTGAGCGAGTGATGGAGAAACTGAATAACCGACCCCGAAAATGTCTTGGTATCAAAACACCGAATCAGGTATTTTTCGGGATACACCCTGATGTTGCACTAGCAACTTGAATCCGCGCTTTTTTACAACCTTAATTATATTTATATTCAAAGCTTAACTTAGGCAACATTATCTTTGGAGCGATGTTTTTGTATACCTTTTATTATATTTGGAATATAAAGTATTATCTCGCCGGATCTTCCAATAAAGTTTTAGCCACTCTCTTCCAATCTATAACTTCCTTTTTTTTAAGCAGGTGCGGTATGCTCAGAGCAAAACTATACCTTGATTCTACAAGCTGTTTTTTAACATATTCTTTTTGTGACTGATTCAGTTCAATATTTTTTAGAATGGTTTTAGACAGCCGTATATAGCTCGACAAGAGCCTGATAGAGCCTGGCATACCCCATTGTGATTTATCAAAGATGTTGATGCCTTCGCCCTCAAACGCATAGAGCTTTGGCGAGAAGGCCACGCGCCGAAATCTCTGACCCAGGGTCAATTTAAACAGTCGATCCTGGCCATTGTAGATAGTCGGATCAAAACGCACCGCCGGAAATCGATCGAAACGATAGGCCATGGTGGTCGGCCCGATAATATTGCTGCGCCGGATCAATAAATCAAAAAAATCACCCTGGTATTCATAAATCCGCCGTTCAGGATCAATGGATAGGTGTTCCTCCGGATGAATGTTCAGGGCAGAATTTTTATCCCATTCAAAACGGCTGGTCTCACTATTAATCCGTGTGCTATTGCCCATGAACAGATCGTAGCCCTGCGCCAGCGCAACAACGGCGTCACTCAGAAAGGGTCCTGTCCATTGATCATCCGAATCGAGAAAAGTGACATACGGGGTACCGGGCGGCACGTTATCCAGGCCGGTATTGCGCGCCGCACCGGGACCGGCGTTTGGCTGGCGAATAATTCTCAGGCGATCAGCGGCATCGGGGAGAAACGGTGCAAGCTCCTGATCCGCCGGGATCGGGGATTCATCATCGACCACTACGATCTGAAAGTTCACCTCCCCCGGTTGTTCCAGAATGGAACGCACACACTGGGTCAACAACCCGGTTTCCCGCTGATAGAACGGAATAATCACCGCAATGTCGGGCGTGGACAAGTTAGTCATCATTAGAAAAGTACAACATAATAACGGAAGTTTAACCTTTGGTCAGTACAGCCGCACCCTTGTCAAAAGGCAGCAGCGCCTGGGAAGCCAGCATGGTCAGGAACAGTAGCAGGTAGTCCATATCATCAATTCTGTTCTTAATTTAGCGTATTTAGCGACACGGCCTCACATCCTGGCCACAAACCTGTTTAGAGCAGACAGATTGCCAGCTAAACCCGTCCGTCTCTAACATCTACCAGTGTAGTCTACTTTACTCACAGGTAACCTGATTCACCCGGGTAACGCGCCTGGTTGGTTGTTCTTTACTTGTCCGAACCCATTCCAGTGTCCATTGCGCCACCTGATCCCGCCACGCCTGGCGGGAGAAGGTATGATTGGCTTCCGGCAATTCACGCCGGGTGACCCGCGGCTCGTCCAGCAGTCCCTGCCAGGCCGGTTCGCTGGCAGCGGTCTCGCGGAATTCGGCGGCGGTAAGATCGTCACCGCTGAGGATCAGCAATATCGGGCCGTCGAACCGCCGCCAGCCGGCGGCCATGCGTTCGGGGAGGGGGCCTTCGGGCAGGGCGGAATCGGCGGCGGGCGGACCGGCCTTCGCGGCGCTTCGCCCCAACGCCCGGCGGCCCATGGCCAGCAGGGAACGCAGTGAGGCCACCGGGTTGAGCCGGCCGCGCAACAGCTTGCCCCAGAAGTCCCGGCTGAGCAGGCGCTGCAGGTAATAGGTTTTCAGGTAGGCCCGGGCCAGCCCCTCCTCGGTCCGCACCCAGGGATTGAGCAGCACCAGTCCCCGGATCCGCGGCTCCCGCCAGGCCGTCATCAGCGCAATGGAAACCGCATCGCACAGGCCCCAGATCACTACCTCGCGCACCCCCGGCACCTCGGTCTGGAAGGTGTCCACGGCGGCGAGAAGGTCGTCGCCCGCGCCCTCGAAGTCCCGTGGCTCGCCTTCCGAATCGCCCATGCCGCGATAGTCAAACCGCAACACCGGCACTCCCGCCGCCGCCAGATGCCGGGCCAGCAACAGAAACTGGCGATGGCTGCCGACCCGGTATTGCGGTCCACCAACCACGATCAGCACCCCACGGGTGGCCCGCGGGGCGCCCTCGTGGATGATACCCAGCAACCTGTCGTTGCCGATTGGAAAAATGACCGCCCGCTCGTTCATGCCAGCGCCTCCAGCGATTCGAGACTGGCCGTCAGCAAGGCCGGGGCTTGATGGATTTCCTGGGTGGTCCAGAACGGATCGCCCGCCACAGCGCTCGCCCGCACGTCAGCGTCCTGTTCCCGCCAGGCCGTGATCAGCTGTGTGCTGACCGGGGGCAGCGCGGGCGGGTCACTCTGTACCACCTCCAGCCAGATGACCGGGGCTACCGGGGGTACTGACAACCGGGCCGCAGCCAGACCGCTGGCCAGCGCCGGGGTTAGCGCATACCCGGCCACTTCCAGGGTTTCACCCCCCTGCAATCGGGCTTGTAACTGGCCGGTGGTTTCCTTGTTATCGCCCAGCATACTCGCGGCCATGCGCAGGCGCAGAAACTGGGCCAGATAGCGCTCACCCTGGATTACCGGCTGCCAGTAGAGCAGGGCGGCCGGGGTCAGTTGCCGGGTTTGCAGCAGATCGCTGATCAACAGACAGCCCGCTCGCAGCCCCCAGAGGATAACCGGCACGGCATACTGCGTCTGCAGCCATCGATAGCAAGTGGCAAGATCTGCCAGCCAGTCCTGCCAGCGAGCATCGCCAAAATCACCACCACTGTCCCCGCAACCATAGAGGTCCGGCATCAGGACCACATAGCCGCGTTCGGCCAGCAAGCGGGCCTGGCGAGCAGCCATGTGGCGGGATTTGTTGAGTTCCTCGGCGAAAGGCGGCACATACAGCACGGCGCCGCGTACGGCAAGGTCGTCAGGTTCATGTAAGAGGTAAAAAAGAGCCCCCTGTTCGCCTTGCCAAAAGCCCGCCTGCATCGACGCGTTCAACCGGCGAGTTTCGCATCCACGAAATCGACCAGGCTGCCCAGGGTTTCGAAAGTCTCGGCATCGATTTCATCATCGTCAACCATGAGGCCGAACTGCTCCTCGATAGTGGTGATCACCGTCACCACGGCCATGGAATCCAGTTCGTAAATATTGCCCAGCAGGGCTGTTTCGCGATCGAATTTCTGGGCGCGGCCGTTGAGGCCCAATGTGGTATCCAAAATGGTTTTCACTTGCTCAAGACTTGACACCGGATTCCCCCTTTTTCTCAGCCAACCAGGGCATCATGCCCTGCCGGTACAAATGCTCTATCATACGTCCCCACGGACGCGGCAAATTCGCGCCAGTATATCACCAACCCATAACAAAGAGAGACCGATGCAAGAGCTGGACGGCTGGTTTATCACGGACGGATCACCGGGGCCGGGTGAGGCGCCGCTATCCGATTCCCATTCACCAAATATCGCGGCCACGCGCCTGAGCACCCGGGGCGGGGCCTGTCAGGTACATGGAGGCTGGATCGCCAGCGACGCCGAGGGTCGCCTGGCCGCCGTGATCGGTCATCCCGGCTGGCGCGAACCGGCTGCTTCGCCCGCGGACCCGGCCCGGACATTACTGGTGGCCTACCAGCAACACGGCGCAGCAGTGCTGGAGCGGCTCGGCGGGGACTTCGCGCTGGCAATACTGGATCCGGTTGAAAACCGCCTGCTGGCCGGTATCGATCGGCTGGGCCAGTGGCCATTGTATTTCAGCCGCATCACCGGCGGGGTAGCCTTCAGCACCTCGCTTGCACGGTTGCCCACGCCAGATGGCCAGGCCCGAGAGCCGACCGCGGACGGGCTGTTCCATTATCTGTTCTTTCATATGCTGCCAGCGCCGGTCAGCCTGTACGCCGGGGTCGAAAAACTGCAAAGTGCGCATTGCCTCAGGCTCGGGCAGAACACGCTGCGCGTCGAGCCTTACTGGCTGCCGCGCTTCGAGGAACCCGCCCAGGCCGATATAGCCACGCTGGGTGGGCAACTGCGCCAGCACCTCGGCGATTCGGTCAAGCGGCTGGCAGAACCAGCCGCCACGGGAGCCTTCTTAAGCGGCGGGCTGGACAGCTCCAGCGTGGCAGGCATGCTGGCGGCACAGCGTCCGGGGCAGGCCGACACCTTCAGCATCGGTTTCGATGCACCCGGTTACGATGAAATCGCCTATGCCCGCCTTGCCACGGACCACTTCGGTACCCGCCCCCACGAGTACTATGTCACGCCGGAGGATGTGGTCGAGGCGGTGCCGCTGATCGCCGAGAACTACGACGAACCGTTCGGTAATTCTTCGGCACTGCCGGCCTACTTCTGCGCCCGGCTGGCCGCCGATGCCGGAATGACCCGGCTGCTGGCCGGCGACGGCGGCGACGAGCTGTTCGCCGGCAATGCCCGCTACGCCAAGCAAGGCGTATTCGAGCTCTGGTACCGGCAACCGGCGCTGGCCCGGCGCTTGCTGGAACCGCTGCTGACCCGCCTGCCGCGCCAGGTGCCGCTGCTGGGCAAGGCGCGCAGCTACGTGGAGCAGGCCCGCATCCCGCTGCCGGACCGGCTGCAAACCTATAACTATCTGCACCGGCTGCCGCTGGCCGAGATGTTCGACCCCGGGTTTCTGGAGCAGGTGAACACCGACGATCCCTGGGATCTGATGCGCGGGATCTACCGGCGCCCGGAAAACGCCTCGACACTCAATCGCATGATGTATCTGGACTGGCAACAGACCCTGGCCGACAACGACCTGCGCAAGGTCAGTCGCATGTGCCATCTGGCCGGTGTCGAAGTGGTCTATCCCATGCTGGATGATACGCTGGTAGAATTCGCCTGCCGGGTCCCCTCGACGCTGAAGCTGCATAAGGGCCGCCTGCGGCACTTTTACAAAGAAGCGATGAGCGGCTTTTTACCCGACGAGATCATCGACAAGAAAAAACACGGCTTTGGCCTGCCTTTCGGAGTCTGGATGCAGGAACACGCCCCCCTGCGCGAGCTGGCCTACGATGGGCTGCTGCGCTTCAAACAACGCGGTATTATCCGGCCGGCATTCATTGATCGGCTGATTACTCTCCACCGGGAGGGCCATGCCGCGTATTATGGCGAGCTGGTATGGGTTCTGATGATGCTCGACCTCTGGCTGGAAACCCATCATAAATAGTCCGCCCGGCCAACAGTCCCGGACGGAGCAAACAACAACACAATAATCAGGAAGGACAGGGAATGAATATCGCAATTTTCGGCATGGGGTATGTGGGCGCCGTTTCGGCCGCCTGCCTGGCCCGCGACGGTCACCAGGTCTTCGGCGTGGACGTGGATCCGACCAAACTGGATCTGCTGCGCCAGGGCTATTCACCCATCGTGGAAGAAGGCATCCAGGAGCTGACCAGCAACGTGGTCGAACAGGGCCGGTTGACGGTAACCGACAATGTCGACGAAGCGATCGGCCAGTGCGCGTTGTCCTTTGTCTGCGTGGGGACCCCGTCCCAGCCCAACGGCAGCCAGGATCTGGGGGCCATCGAGAAAGTCGCCGCACAGATCGGCGAGGCCCTGGCCCGCCACGATCAATATCACGTGGTGGTGATTCGCTCCACCGTGCGCCCCGGCACGGTCATGGATCGGGTCCGGCCCGTACTGGAACAGCACTCCGGCAAACAGCTGGGTGAGGGATTCGGTCTGGCATTTCAGCCGGAGTTTCTGCGTGAGGGTACCTCGATCAAGGATTATGACAATCCGCCGTTCACGGTGGTGGGCGGCGATTCGCAACGCACCCTGGACGGCATCCGGCCCGTTTTTGAACACCTGCCCTGTGAATTTGTCGGTACCGACATCGGTACGGCAGAGATGCTCAAGTATGCCTGCAATGCGTTCCACGCGGTCAAAATCGTATTCGCCAACGAGATCGGCCGCCTGGGCCAGTCCCTGGGCGTCGATTCCCGGGAAGTGATGCGCCTGGTCACCCAGGACAGACAACTCAACATCTCGCCCGCCTACCTGCGTCCCGGCTTCGCCTTCGGCGGCTCCTGCCTGCCCAAGGACCTGCGCGCACTGCTTTACATTGCCAAGGAACAGGACATGGAGGTGCCGATGCTGGCCGGAGTGATTCCCAGCAACCAGCAGCAGATCGATCACGCCCTGCAATTCATCCTGCGCAGCGGCAAACGCCGGGTGGGAATGATCGGTCTGAGCTTCAAAAGCGGCACTGACGATCTGCGCGAAAGCCCGCTGGTGACCCTGGCCGAACAGCTGGTCGGCAAGGGCATCGAGCTGCGGATTCACGATCCCAACGTCCAGCTCTCGCGTCTGATTGGCGCCAACCGTCGCTATATCGAGGAGAAACTGCCGCACCTGGGACGGCTGCTGGTGGACGATGCCGCCGAACTGATTGGCGACGCCGATATCGTGCTGCTCGGCCTCAGTGACGCCAACCTGGTGGAACAGGTAGTGAGCGAGGCCAGCGAAGCCCAGGTAGTGCTGGATCTGGTCGGCATGCCCGGCCGGGATCGGCTCAGGGCGGCCTACCGGGGCATCTGCTGGTGAGTGAAAAACCCCGGCTGCTGTTCGTCTCGCCGCGGTTTCTGTTCCCCGCCGATCAGGGCGGAAAGATTCGCACCACCCAGATCCTGCGTGGCATGCGCGGCGGCCGGTTCGAGATCGTGCTCGCCTCGCCGGCCGACGCGGGCGAGGTCGAACGTTATCGCTATGAACTGGATCAGGTATGCGATCGCTTTATCAGCTGGCCCGCACCGGCCAACGGCCCTCTCAAAAAACTGACCCGTTTTCGCCATCTGTTCTCGCCCCTGCCAATTCCGGTGATTAGCGACGCGTCCGCCGCCGGCGCGCGCATCGTGCGTGACGCCATGCAGGAAGCTGATGTGGTGGTGTTCGATTTTCTGCACGCCATGGTACTGGCCCCCGACATCCTGGATCGGCCGTCGGTGATCTTCACCCACAATGTCGAGGCCGAGATCTTTCGCCGCCATGCGGAGGTAGCGCGCAACCCGATCAAGCGCGCCGTCTGGCAGCAACAGTTTCGCAAGATGCAGCGCTATGAGGCCGCCAGCCTGCGGCGCTTTGATACCGTGGTGGCGGTCTCCGAACGCGACGCACAAACGTTCTCCGATATACCGGGGATTCAACAGGTGGCGACCATCCCCACCGGGGTCGATCTCGACTTCTTTGCTTATGCGCCACCCGGCGACGCGGATCACATCGTATTCACCGGCGCCATGGACTGGCAGGCCAATATCGACGGCATCGAGTTTTTCATGGACGCGATCTGGCCGCAGGTAGTGGCCCGCCGGCCCGACGCCCGGGTCACTCTGGTCGGACGTAACCCCAACCCGGCGTTAATGGAACGGGCCCGGCGCCGCAAGCTGCCGTTCACCTTCACCGGGTTTGTGGACGACATCCGGGAGCACGTGCAGGGCGCGGCCGCCTACATCATCCCGCTGCGGGTCGGCGGCGGCACCCGAATCAAGGCCTTCGAGGCCATGGCCATGGGCATCCCCATGGTCTCCACCGGGCTGGGCGTGGAAGGCCTGCCGGTGACACCGGAAGAACATTATCTGCACGCCGATACTGCCGAGGAGTTCGCCGACACCCTGGTGCGCCTACTCGAAGACGGTGATCTGCGCCAGACCCTGTCGCACCAGGCGCGGGATTACGTGGAGGCCCGTTTTTCCTCGCAGGCAGTGGCCGATCGGTTCGAGGCGATCTGCTGGCATACTTTGAATGCGAGCAACAATCCGACCTGAGACAGCGGGTCGCCTAAACGGCTTCAGGCCGTGTCTGACCGAGATTGCGTACCAGCCGCATTGCAAAGCGTAGCGGGGTTTGATCCCAGGGCGTGAAACGGGCGAGCTGATAGGGATCACGTGAGCCGGTAGACACGCCCAAAAGTAAATGGGGTCGGTGACAAACAAGAATTATTTGCATTATCATTTGTCACTTTGATCTAATTTAACCAGACGATAGGGTGTCAGGCAATTTCTGCGCGCCATGAAACACGCTCAAAATATCGATTTGCTCGGTTTTGATGACGTAAATCAGCCGATAAGGCCCTTCAATCACTTCCCGGATATCTTCTCTTTTAAATTCGGGCACCATTCGGCCGGATTGAGGAAATGCCGCGATCTGTTCCGATCGCCGGGTAAGCCTGTCGACTTGTTGTTTGGCGTAGACAGGGGAATCTTGCGCGATATAGTCGTAGATGCCATCCAGATGCCGGATGGCCGTGTTTGTCCAATGGACCTTCATTCAGGCAGGTGATAGCGGGCACGAACCTCTTTGACGTCCAGCGTGCGTCCAGCCTCGCTGTCGGCCAGGCCCGACTCAATAGCCTGACGGATATAAATCTCCTGCATCAGATCTTCCCACGTCGCCTGTTCGGAGAGATTGTCAACGAGACGGTGTGCTTCTTCTTTGATTTTCTCGGTAGCCATTGTTTTTGCTGCCAGCATAATAGACTAAATTCGTATTTAGATTAGCAAAGTTTCATTTCGGCAACAACGTACTAAAAAACGGGGACAGATTTATTTTCTCATCTTATCCTGACTATTCAAAACGCCAGGATTCCTCAAAGCCAGATACCTGCCCGGATCTTGCTGGTTTCAGAAAATCAGCAAATACGGAAATATTTCCACTTGATGCAAAACCCAATGATTGCTACCGCCGGAGTGACTTAACACTGGCGCCCTGAACATGTTGCGGCTGACTCTGCATCAGGTTGCGCACCAGCCGGGCACCGAAGCGAAGCGGGGTATGATCCCACGGGGTAAAGCGGGCGAGCTGATAGGGGTCGTGATGCCGGGTGGAGACGCCCCAGGCCGTGGAGACGGCCGCATCAAAGCCGCACTCACGGACCATGCTGACATGCTGCGCGGCATAGTCCTGGCCCGGCTTGCCGTTAGGGTAGGCGAACAGTTTGACCGGCTGCCTGAGTATCGATTCGAGGGTTTCGCGTCCGGCGGCGATCTCCTGTCTGGCCCGGGCATCGGAAATCCGCGCCAGGATCGGATGGCTCAGGGTATGCCCGCCGATGGTCATGCCGGCATCCGCCAGCTCTTGTAGCTGTGCGCTACGCATCATCAGATCCCTTGGCAGGGTGTCGTTGTTCAATTCCACCAGCGCCTGAACCTTTTCGTCGCGCTCTGCCGGATCGAGGTGTTTGATCTGTTTAATCACCTGCATGGCCAGGGCAATGCGATCGCTTATGCTGCTGATCGATTGCGGCGCCATGTCTACTGCACCCAGATCCACTTCGCCCTCGGGCAAGCGGCGCACGGTTTCGATCACCCGGTCGTTGAACATCATGCCGCCGTCGAGATACCCGGCGGCGACAAAGAAGGTTGCCGGCAGATCCAGCGCCCTGAGGATCGGCAAGGCGACTTCGGCGTTGTCCGCATAGCCGTCATCAAAGGTGATACAGGCGGCTCTGGGCGGCAAGCTGCCACTGGCCAGACGTTCAACCGCCCCGGACAACGGCAAGACATTAAACAGCCGGGCGACGGTCTGCATCTGCCAGCGAAAGGTCGCCGCATCCGGATCGCCGGGCAGCATGGGATCGGGCCGGGGCAGAACCCGGTGATAGATCAAAATGGACAGTCGCGCCCGTGAGCCTGCAGGCGACAGCATACTGGCCAACGGCCGTAATACGCCAGTTTGCAGTGCGCGGTCGATCATTCTTTCCCCCGGGGTAGACTGTCGGCATGGATCGTATCGAATGCCTGCACCAGTTGTCCGATGCGTTTTTCCCAGGCGTTGTCGCGGGCATAGGCCATAATCACATCGTGTTCCCATTGACGTTCAAGCCCTTCAGCAATGGCCTTGCGCAGCGCCTCGCCCTCACCGAACGGTACCAGCGTACCCACTTGCGGTTTGCTGATCACCTCGGCATTGCCACCCACTCGGGTGGCTACCGCCGGCAAGCCGCAGGCCGCGGCTTCGAGAAACACGTTGGCCCAGCCTTCGGTTCGCGAGGGCATGACATACAAATCCGCGGCGGAATAAAAAAAGCGTAGCCGTTCGGGCGGGTGAACGCCCATGAAGCGAACCCGATCCGCCACCCCGAGCTCCCCGGCGATCCGGCGCAGACGTTGCTCATCCCCGTTAGGGTGTTCTCCGCCCACAATCAGATAGACCAAACCCGGGAAGCGTTCGAGCAACGCGGGCAATTGTTCCATCACCCGGTGGAACCCCTTGTTTTCGGTTAGCGTGCCAACCGTCAACAGCACCTTCGCATCCGGGTCGATATCCAGTTCCTGGCGGCACTGCTGTTTGTTCTCGGGCTGAAACAGATCCAGATTGATACCGTTGGACACGACCTGTACATGGTCCGCCTTGATCCCTAACCTGATAGCCACCTGACGCAACGAATCCGCCACGGCAAACACCCGGGCGGCCGAACGCATGGCGCGGATCGCCAGTCTGCGACGCAAGCGTGTTCGGGCGATGCGCGGCAGGGCACCGCGCAGGGTGATGGTATAGGGCACCGCCAGCCACTTACCCAGCAGCCAGGCGGCGGTGCCGTCCGGATGAATAAAATGCGCATCGAGAATATCCAGCCGTCCGGCACGTTTGAGTTTCAGCAACAGCGGCAGACTGAACAGGGCTTCGAACACACCGTCGGTGAATTTTAAAAATCGAGGAATGGACAAAAAACGGGGATGATAGACATCGATGCCCTGCTGAACTTCATGATAGGGCACCAGCGGTCGATAGCCCGGGCGCAAACGTCGCAACAAACCTTGACCGGGAAACCACGGCACCGGTGACACCACGGTTACCCGCCGCTCGGCGGCAACACGAAACATGCGCTCGCGAATGAACAAGCCAAAGGTTTCCTGCGCCGGATTGGGAAACACATGACTAAAGACCACCAGCGCGGGGCGGTTTTGCATCTCACTCATGCGCGGGCCTCGCTGATCACCCAGCGGTACTTGCCGGATTTCTCCGGGGCAATGCTGTCGGTGACATGAAAATTAACCGGGACAATTTCATCCAGTATATTGTTCAACCCATCGCTAATTGTCTTTTTCTCCGTTTCGGTTAACGCTCGACTGGGAATCAGGTACAGATCAAAACTGTGATCACGACGCTGGCGGAGCTGGTACTGTTTCAATGCCGGAATTCCGCGCAGCACGTAATTGGCCGTGGAACTGTGTACCAGGCGGCCATTACGGCCGACCAGAAAATCATTGGCCCGCCCCTGTAGCTCACGCAACCGTGGTAACGGCAGACCACAGGCACAGGACGTTGTATCGAGCGCGCCGCGATCGCCGATGCGATAACGGATAAATGGCATGCCATAACCATCAAGGTTGGTAATCAGCAAATCACCGACGCCGTCATTATCAGGTTTGTCGACTTCGACGATCACCTGCTCGCCAAGTATGTGCAAACTCCCTTGCGGGCACTCATAGGCGATCATGCCGCCATCGCGGGAGCCGTATTCATTCGCGACCGGACAGGCGAACGCCCGGATAATTTCCTCGCGTAGATGCGGCAACAACATTTCCGAAGTGCAGACAATCAGCCGCGGCCGATAACTGCCCAGCACACCCGGGTGACTGGTGATATAGCTGGCCACCCGGTAAATCACCGTGGGATAGCCATAGATCAGGCGCGGACGGAACTGGTGCAGAAATTTCACGTAGCCGGCAATCCGCTGCTCGGTAAGATGAGAGGCGGACAGCACCACCTGATTCAGCAACCAGCGATCCTTGAGTTGCCGAATCCTGTTCTGACGGTTCATTTCAATCGGCGAGCCCCAGAAATCCACCTGTCGGTCTCCCGGATGGACGCCGAACCAGGAGCGGGCGCGTAACTTTTGCGCGTTCAGACAGGATTCACGGTGTTTGTCGGTATAAAACACCAGCGGCTCGCCGGTGGAACCGCCGGTACTGTACGGAATCAGTTTATGTTGATAGCCACGAGCCTGCACATCCTCGCCCTGGGTCCGCAATACATCCCGATCCAGCATCGGCAGTTTCTCAAGATCCGCTAACTGAAAGTCGCGCACATCATCCAGGCCAATATCCTGTAATACCTGTTGATAATAAGGCACGGATTCCCGGCAATGGGCCAGCAGGCGCCGCAGCTTGTCCAGTCGCAAGGCTTCGAATTGGGCCATATCCAGGCGATCGTTTTTGCGTAACCGGCGCCATTGCCCCAGCGTACTCCTGCCGCGCAGGCGCTCGTGCACGGGATAAAACAGATGGCGCGAGATGATTTCGTTGACACTCATGATGCCCTGGCCACTTTCAGGCTTGCAGACGCTGCATAAAGTTGTCGAACATGAGTAACGCCCACAACGCGGGGCTGTGGTCCCGGGCGCCACTGACATGCTGGCCCACCAGGGTGCTCAGATAGTCCATGTCGAACACACCGGTATCGGCCATGGTTTCGCCCAATACCTGCTGCTCCATACGTTCACGCAACGGTCCGCGGAACCATTCGGCGACCGGCACTGAGAAGCCGCGCTTCTTGCGATACAACACATCCGACGGCAAATAGGGTTCCAACGCTTTTTTAAACACGTACTTGCCCTCGGCGCCGTGCAACTTCAGTTCGGGCGGCAGACCGGACATCCACTCCACCAGTTTATGGTCCAGAATCGGCACACGGACTTCCAGCGCATGCGCCATGCTCGCCCGGTCCACCTTGGTCAGAATGTCACCGGGCAAATAGGTTTTCATGTCCAGGTACTGGACCAGTGACAGCGGATGATCGCTCGGCGCGCGACGGGCATGGCGACGCAAGACCTCTACCGCGTCATAGCCTTGCAACTCGCGTCGAAAGCCGGGCGAGAACAACCGTCCGCGCAATTCGTCGCGCAGGATCGCCACACCCTGGAAATAACCCTGTACCGAATCCCGCGCCAGAGCCTGAAACGTGGCTTTGGCGCGGAACATGCGCGGCGCCCAGTCCGCCTTGGGATAAACTCGGGCAAGCGCGCCGAACAGCGGCCTGCGCAGATCCGCCGGCATCAGGCCCCGCAAGCGTTCTTCGGCCAGGTGATGGCGATAGCGGCGATAGCCGGCCAGGTTTTCGTCGCCGCCGTCGCCGGACAGCGCGACCGTGACCTGGCGTTTGGCCAGTTCGCACACCCGGTAGGTCGGCAAGGCGGAGCTGTCGGCGAACGGCTCGTCATACATCTCGCCAAGGCGATCCAGCAGGTTGAAATGATCGGGATCGACCTGTTCGACGTAATGGTTTGTCCGGTAGCGTTCTGCGACCTGCCTGGCGTAGTCCGACTCATCATAGGCGGGATCGTCAAAGCCGATCGCGCAGGTGCGCACCGGCTCGTCGGACAATCCCGCCATCATCGCGACCACAGCACTGGAGTCGACTCCGCCAGAAAGAAACGAGCCCAGCGGCACTTCGGCTTCGAGGCGAATACGCACCGCTTCACGCAGGCGCTCGACCAGCTCATCAGCGGCCTCGGATTCGTTAATCGTCAACCCGGCAAAAGGCACATCCCAGTATTCGCGAGGATCGGGTATGGATTTCTGGCCTCGGCGCAGGGTGAGCGTATGCCCCGGTGGCAGCTTATGCACTGACTTGAAGATACTGCGCGGCTCGGGTATGTAGCCATAGGCAAAATACTCTTCTACCGCACAGGGATCGATGTCACGCGGCAGCTCAGGGTGAGCCATCAGCGCCTTGAGTTCCGAGGCAAAGATCAGCTGCCCGTCCGGCAACCGGCCGTAATACAGCGGTTTGATGCCCAGCCGATCGCGGGCCAGGAACAGGGTCTCGCGGTTGCGGTCCCACACGGCGAAGGCGAACATGCCGCGAAAACGTTCCACACAGGCCTCGCCCCATTGTTCCCAGGCATGCACGATCACTTCGGTATCGCAATGGGTGCGAAAGGTGTGCCCCGCCTGTTTCAGCTCGGTGGTCAGCTCACCGAAGTTATAGATCTCGCCGTTGTAGGTGACCACCACGCTCTCGTCTTCATTGAACAGCGGCTGCTGACCGCCAGACAGATCGATGATCGACAACCGCCGGTGCGCCAGTCCCACGCCGGGCTCCAGATGCACGCCACCCTCATCGGGACCGCGATGAAACTGGGTCTGGTTCATGGCTTCCAGCAGGGCCCGTCCGGGCGTGCGCCGTTCGCGCAAATCGAAAATTCCTGTTATCCCGCACATATCAGTCGAAGACCCTGCTCGTTGAAGTTATTATCGATTCACTATTATTTACTGACCAGTACTTTGTCATACACGGCCATGTAGCTATCTACCATGGCGGCCAGGCTGAATTGTTCCTCGGCCATGGCTCGCGCCTGCTGGCCTTCTTTGTCACGTCGTGCGTCATCGGTCAAATACGCCACCAGGGTGTCGGCCAGCGAGTCGGGTTGTCCGGCGGGTACCAGCACGCCGTTCTTACCGGGCTGAATCAGATCCGGATTGCCGCCGACCCGTGTCGCAATGACCGGCAGGCCGGTGGCCATGGCCTCGAGGATCGTATTACAGATGCCCTCGGCCAGCGACGGCAATACAAACAGATCCATCGCGCGCAGTAATTGCGGCACATCGTCGCGACCGCCGGGTAACCAGCTTTGCGAATCCAGGCCCGCCGCCGTCAGTTCCTTTAACAAGTCATCACGCAACGGCCCGTCACCGACCATGACCAGACGCAGGCGGGAAAATTGCTCCGCAGGCAGTCGTTCGCGCAGCTGAATAAACGCCTGCACCAGATCCCCCGGCGCCTTGACCGACTGCATACGCATCACGCTGCCGATTACCATACTGTCCGTTGCAGCGAAATCGGCCGGTAATGATGCTCGATTGTCCGTCGTTGCCGGACTGAAGCGCGCCACATCCACGCCATTGCAAATATGGTTGAGCCGCGCGCCATCCACACCTACGGCATCGTGCAGATACTGCAACTGCTGCTGCGACAGAGCGATATACTGATCAACCAGCGGCCGGACCAGGCGGCGCAGGCGGCGGTTTTTGCGATTACTGCCGTCCAGATCGCCCACGTTCCAGCCGTGCTCGCCGTGCACCCGGGCCGACACGCGTGCCAGCCAGGCCGTCACCTGAGTTTCCAGGGTCGCCAGATTACGAGTATGAACGATGTCGGGCTGCAATTGCCGTAATAAACGATACAGGCGAGTATGCACGCCGAAATCCTTGCCCTCGTGCTTGTGCAAGCTGTGCAGCGACACATCGGCCCGCTGAATGCGCTGACTGAATTCAGTGTAATCGGTCATGCAGATGATGGCATGTCGATAACGATCCACCGGCATGTGATTGATCAGGTTCACCAGTCCGTTTTCCATGCCGCCCACATCAAGCCGATGAATAATGTGTGCCACCAGTGGCGGCTCGCCAGTGGTAACCCGCTTATTCATTGATATACCCCAGTGGCTGCGGCAAGACCTGCGCAAAGCGTTGCAACCGTTCGCGTGCGCTGGCCACCGAATCATTCACTTCCGTACTCGCCGCGACCAGGAACGCACCTCGACCGTCACCCGCCAGGATGGCCAATGCCTCGCGCAGTTTGACTTCCACCGGGCGGGTCGTGTGCGCATTGCCCACCTGATACCAGTACCAGACCAGACGACGTGCTCCTTTGCCACGCAGCAGGATCTCCTGTACCGCGACATATTCTCCACCACGGGCTTCAAACTGTTGCTGGCTTTGTCCGATGCGATGCCAGGTTTCACTGTCGTAGAGCCGGTTGCGCCAGGAAATGAGCTCCGTCCCTGCTCCCCGGTTGAGGTACTGATACAGATACAACGTCACGTCCTCATTCACCTGACGATACCGTCCGACCAGTTGCGCATCGGCGTCGTAATATTCCGGTCGCCAGGCCTGATCTGTCTGTTGGTGGCCTTTCCAGCCATTTACAGCAACAGGCAAGGCGGGAGGCTGCGTCTCGACAATCTCGCTGGCCTGCTGTTGCAGCCATAATTCGCCACTGCGTGGGGCGATCAGGGTGCCCAGCAGCGCGATCAGCAGCGCACTGGAATACCACGGCCCCAGTTTGGCAGTGGCGGGCGAGTGTATCGGTGCATCGGTTCGTGATGCGGCGGGCTCGCGCCATAATGAACCCAGCCAGAATAACAGCAGCATCACCAGGCCAAAGAACAGCCAGCCGTATATCAGGTGATCCACGCCGACGGCATGCTGCATGTTGGTCCAGTGGGCAATCATGATGATGCCGTAGGCACGAAGGCCATTGGCCACGATCGGTAACAACACTGCCAGGGCAATCAGGGCGGCGCGGCGCCACAGACTGCGGTAGCTGATGTAGGCGAAGATCAGCCCCAGCGCGATACTGGCGATCAGGTAACGCACGCCACTGCAGACTTCGGCCACCACAAAATCGCCAGCAGGAATACTGATGTAATAGCCTTCTTTGAAAACCGGCAAACCGCTGACTTTGAGCATCCACACCGCAAACCAGGCGGTATATTCCTGCAGATAGGGCACAATAAAATTGCCAAAAGGCACGGCAAAGAACAGATAGGCGAGGGGAAAAATCAACAAGCGCGCGATGTGCGTACCCAGCAGGGTGATCACCAGCCCCGGCAACACGGCCACCAGCGCAAAATGCTGCCCCATTTCCACTCCCGCCGTGCGCGCCAGCATCCAGATCAGCCCCGCAGCTGCCAGCCAGAGCAGTCCCCACGGTGAAGGCTGAGGTACCGTGGCCTGCAGATCCCGACGCCGAGTCCAGGCCAGATACAGCGCCAGTGGAAAGATAATCACACCATGCGCATAGGTCTCGGAATTGAACCAGATATGGCTGATGCTTTTGACCGAGGGCCAGAATACTCCCAGGGCCAGCAACCAGCTAACCAGTAGCACGACCAGCGCGACGGACCAGCCATACACCACGCGACGTTGTCCATTCGCCTCAACCTGCCATGCGTTCACGGGTTGGCTCCCGGAGTATTGATCAACGCGACCAACCGATCCATGTGTTCGGCCCAGCTGTATTGTGACAGCACGCAATCCCGTCCGAGTGATCCCTGACGGGCGTTTTCCGCGGCAGGGCGATTCAAACTGTCGAGACAGGCGCGGGCAAAATCACCGGCCGTTTCCGCCACATTCCAGGGGGGACCGGCGCACTCATACAAACCATCCAGCGCCTGGGGCGTGGCTACCACCGGGCGGGCCATGGCCATGGCCTCGAGCACCTTGTTCTGTATGCCCCGGGCGATACGCAACGGCGCCACGGCAATATCGGCATGCGCCAGATAGGGGCGCACATCATGCACGGCGCCGGTGACCACCACGCCGTCCTGCTGGGCCAGGCGTTGCACCTCGGGGGCGGGCCGGGCCCCGACGATCACAAACTGCGTGGCCGGCCGCGCGGCACGAATGGCAGGAAAGACCTGTTCGACGAACCAGATCACCGCATCCACGTTGGCCCAGTAATCCATCGCCCCCACGAACACCAGTTTGGCGTCATTGCCTGGCAGTGGATCGGGATAGTCTTCATCGGGGGAAAAATAATCGGTATCCACGCCGTTATCGATGGCATGCACCCGGGCAGCGGACTCCGGCGCCAGCTGGCGAAACAGGCTGGCCTCCTGCTCGCTGACAAACACCGCTGCATCACTCTGCGCGGCGATCAGACGCTCGTAAGCCAGCAGGGTACGCGCCTCACGGCGGTAGACCTGGTTCATGGGGAAACGATGGCTCTGTGCATACTGGGCCCACTTGTCCGAATCCACATCGCAAAAATCAATCACCCGATGCAGGTTCGGCGCCTTCGGCGGCAGGTATTGTGCCATGGCCGAGGAGAACACCAGCGCCCGATCCACCTTGCCTGCCAGGCGCTGATTGACCCATTGCTGCATACGTCGATCCGCATAGTAGGGAAGCGTCAAGGGCCTTGAGCCCAGCAGGCCGCCAAGACTTTTTATTTTCGCCCGGGTTGAAGATAACGGCAGCAGGCAGACACTCTCGCAGTACCCGGCGACATCCTGCTGATACTGCCAGTCGTGTGGATCATCGACAAAACTGCCCAGATGGACTCGAAACGATCCGGCCAGATGCTTGAGCATATTGAACGAGCGGATCTTGTCGCCCTTGTTGGGCGGAAAAGGAATACGGTGGGCAAGAAACAGCAGATCGTTCATGGCCTGCACCTGCCCGGTAAATCTCGAGCTGATAAGAACGTGACAAGATCTGATTTTTTATCGACGGCAGGACAGCCAAATTGTTCATCCGCACACTTGCTCGACTGCATTCCGGACTCCCCCTGATCAGTGTCGCCGACCTAGCCAAGCCCGCGAGAAACCATCGGTCCCAGCAGATTCGCGACCGGTGTGGGTAACCGCTTCCAGGTTTCGATAAACAATCGGTATTTGGGGTTCAGTGGATTGATATCCGGGATCTGTTCGGCGCGCACCAGATGATACTCGTAATACAGTGGCTCGGGTGTGAAGCCCCAGTTCTTCTTGAAACTGTAAGAACCGGTGCCGACTTTACTGCGCCCGTAGTCGAACAGCCGGTATCCCTGTTCACAGGCGCGACGCATCAGGTCCCAGTACATAAAGTCAAAACTGGATACCGAGCGCGCTTCAAGGGTGCCGCCACCGTAATAGGGCAGCACTTCGTCCCGAAAGTAAAAACTCATCACGCTGGAAACCGGGCGGCCCTCGCGGGTTACCGTCAGCACCTGGCAGTCCTGGCCGAAGACCCGATGCAGGGCTTCAAAATAACGACGCGCGAAAACCGGCGTCCCGTGCCGCCTGACGCTGTCCGCGTATATCGGGAAAAACCGATCCAGATTCGAGTCAATGTCACTCTGCAGTTCCCGCTGCATGGCCTGCCGGACCATGCGGCGTTGTTTGCGTGGAATGGCCTGCATGTTTTGCTCGACGTCGGGATCGATCGGCTTGCGAAAGGTCACATACAGATCGTCCTTGCAGGGCCAGTCCGGGTTGCGCCGTGTCCGTGAACGTAACTCCAGATAATCAACCTGCAGATCCTCGGCCAGCGCACGGGCCGCGCCAGTGAGGGCGCGCTCGGCGTCGTCATCTTCTGTGGCAACGCCAGCATAAACACAGAAGGGAACTGAAATCAGCGCATTACCGAATAACCGGGTTTTCACATGCCCCAGTGGCAACACGCCGACAATACGACCGTTCCGTTGCGCATAAAGAAAATAGCCCCGATGTCCCAGTGCGCCCTCAAGCACCTGCTTCCATCCGGCCCGGTGAAAGAAGGTCGCCTCGGGGCAACGCATGACAAAAGCGTCCCATTCTTCGGCACGGGATGGATCCAGATAATCAACAGCCACAGATGCTGCTTGCCGATCATCGACCATGATCGAGTCATCGCGTGCAGCGACGGTCACTGTACCTGCTCCGCTTGTGGCAGAAAGATGCGATCCATGCGATCCCACTGAAAGTCATCCAGCAGCCGTGACAAGCGACCTTCCATGCGCGACAGGTTCAGATAATGTCGAAAGCGTGTCTTGAGACCGATCCCTTTCTGTCGAGGCTGCTGTGGGTCGATCTCCCACGGGTGAAAATAGAACACCGCCGACTCACCGTCATGCCGGTTGACCCGGTCGATGGCCCAGCGTGACAGGGCATAAGGGAACAGGCGAAAGTAGCCCCCCCCGCCGCAGGGATAGTTGCGCTGCCCGATACGTACAGTGGTGACCGGGATTTCCAGCAGCCCCTGGCCATCGCGATGACGAAAGGCAAAGCGTGAGGCCTCGGGCATGCCGTAAAGATCATGCTCGATGGGATAAATGCTGGAACTGTATTGATGTCCGGTTTCCTGCAGTTCATCCAGCGCCCACAGGTTGTCGCGGCCTATCGAATAACTGGCGGCACGGTAGCCAATCACCGGCACGCCGATGGTATCCTCCAGCAAGGCACGGGTGCGGATGATATCCTCGCGAAACGTCTCCGGGGTCTGGTTCACAACCCGCACATGCTGATAACCATGGCTGGCCACCTCGTGGCCCTGTGCATGGATCTGTCGCACCATATGCGGATAGCGTTCCGCCATCCAGCCCAGCACAAAAAAGGTGGCCTTGATCCCTTTTTGCTCGAACAGAGCCAGAATCCGTTCAATGTTATTTTCCACGCGGCAAGGCAGTGATTCCCAGTCTTTGCGTGCAATGTGCGGCTCAAACGCGGAAACCTGGAAATAATCCTCCACGTCGACCGTCATCGCGTTTTTGATTCTATTCCCGGCCTGGCTCTCGCTCATAACCTGTCAACCCCGTTTCATTTCCGAGAACCGCTGGCGAACATATTTATTGAGAATCTGAACGCGGCTCTCCAGCGCGGTGATACGCAATTCCAGATAATCCCACTGGAACTTCGCCGGAGCGGGGGCATTGGTTTTTTTCTTGCCCGAGTCTTTCGGTTGCTCAATTTCGGGCTGGGTAATTTCCGCATCCGAGATGCTGGGTATCTCATCATCCACAAAGCTGAGCTCATCTTCCAGCTCATCGGCCACGACATTAACCAGGTCTGCGTCGATTGACTTGCGATCTTCCAGATAGGCGTAGAGCATTAAACGATCGGCGAGACTGTTAATTCGCCGGGGCACGCCCTGGGTGTGCTGATAAATCTCCGGAAAGGCGTCATCCCTGAACTCCGGCTCGCCCTTCCAGCCGGCGGTTTCCAGGCGATACGCGATATACTCGCGGGTTTCTTTTTCATTCAATGGCGATAAATGACAGGCCGCAATAAACCTCTGACGAAGTTGCTCGAGATCGGGGTGTTGCAGTACCCGTTTAAACTGACTCTGCCCCAGCAAAAAGCTCTGTAAAAGAGGCTTGTCGTCCAAATGGAAATTGGACAGCATTCGCAATTCTTCCAGTGCATTCCAGGACAGATTCTGTGCCTCGTCCACTATCAATAAAACCCGCTTGCCCTCGCGGACTTTTTCATGCAAAAACGTCTCGAAGCGATTCAGCAAGGTTGATTTTGCCACCCTGTTTGTCTTCAAACCAAAGGCCTGCAGAACCATGCGCAGCAAATCATCGGCTTCCACCTGGGTAGTAGAAATCTGTGCGGCAATAACTTCATCCTTTGGTAATTCATCGAACAGCATTCGCGCAAGCGTCGTCTTGCCGGTTCCGACATCACCGGTTATGGCGATAAAACCTTCGGCCTGACTCAGGCCATACTGCAGATAGGCAAGCGCCCGCTTGTGAACACTGCTGCCAAAAAAGAACGCCGGATCCGGGCTCAGTTGAAAAGGTTTACGATCGAGCTTAAAGTGTTTTTCATACATAATTAATGATTCAAAAAGTTTTGCGAAAACTCGCGGTTACACGGTTTTCAACGAATTCATTGCCTGGCTGATTGGATGTGCGCTCTGTATAGCGATAATTCAGCGCGACACTGGTATTTGGACCTGCGTCCCTTTGCAATCCGGTTCCATAGATGTAATATTCATCCTCCCGGTCGTCCTCCTGATAAGTGGTTTCCTGCACACGCCCATTCAGAAGCAGACGAGTACGCGCCCCGATTCGCCAGGCAAGATTTGTTCCCACACCCTTCAAGCGCTCGCTTCGATCCGTAAGTTCGAACTCACGCCGTTCATTAAATCCACGCAGACTCCAGCTGAGTTTGCGTCGCTCGCCGGAAAACCCGAGACTGAAACGCTCCCTTAGATAGACGCCTGTCTGCAAATCAGGAATTTCCAGTTCCATGAAAACCGGGTTCCCGTCAACAATCACCGGACTACCCGCATCATCTACGATTGGTATCACGACCCGGTCAATATCAAAGTCTGTCACGGTCATCAACCCTTCCGAATACTCCATGCTGAATTCGCTGTTGCGAAAACGGTGGTTGAAGCTGCCGCCAAAAGTTTCTCCAAAAAACCGCTCGCCATAATAGGCTTCCATATCCGTCCGGCTGCCTGGTTGCCAGTTGAACCCCGCCCGCCAGAAGGTGTCATCCGGCCGGGCTCGGCTCGCATCCTGCTCGAATTCGTTGTCCTCCTCGCCGCCGGCGGCAAAAAGACTCAGGCGATCAGTCACATTCAATCGCAACAGAGCTTCGGCGGTTTGAAAGGTAACGGCCGAGCCGTCCTTGTAGTCGGTTTCGCTTCGCTGAAAACTCAACCCCCAACTAATTGTTGAAAACATCGTACCGCTATCCAGATTGGCGCTGACACGATCGGTCTCGCTACTGAATTCATCGACACTGCTATCCTGAAAATCCACTCGCTCATGGCTATAGCGCAGTCGGCCGGTCGCCACATTGCCCATGCGTTGGATATAATTGGGGCTGATACGCCAGGTCAGCACATCACTGCGATCGTTGGCGGCAAAACTGTTAACATTGTCCACCGCAACATTGTCGCGGCGGGATTGCAGACGCTGGCTGTATGTCGCCCTGGCATCGAGAAACAAATGCTCTGCAACCGCTTCAAACTGACCTTCACCAGCGAACTGATGAAACGTGTTATTACGCCGGTCATCACGCCAATAGGCGAAATGTTGTAAATTGTAGGCCATATTGGCGTTGGCTCTGCTGCCTTCTCGCGCAAGGCTGAAACCAATATCCGTCTGGGTAATATGTTCGCGATCTTCCTGTCCGGGCGGCCTCAATCCAACATTATCCGTGTAGATCTGGCTGAGTGATACATATGGCGTCAGATCCCAGCGGACAATCTCGTCTTCCGCAATAGCCGCCATCGGCAGACCAACGAGGCTGATCGCCGTTCCCAGCAGCAAGCCAACCTGTTGCCGTTGCCGGATCATGCCTGTTGATGCTCGCCATAGTTGTAGGCGCCATACCCATAATAATCCCCCATATACTGACTTACTTTATTTAAAACCAGCCCAATTGGTTTGGAAGTATCCAGCAGTGACAGGGCATCCTTAACGTTACTCTGCGGTGTTTTATCTGATTCAACCACGAAAACAATCTGGCCCATCAGACCCGCCAATACCACGGCTTCATTGGTCAACAGTAACGGCGGAGAATCAAAGATAACAACGCGGTCGCTGTAACGCCTTGCCAGCTCCTCGCATAGCTGTAACATTCTGCGACCAGCAAGAAGCTCATTGGCATGCGGATGAAAACGTCCCATCGGGATAACGCGAAGTTTTGGCAGGCTGGTGCGAAGAATCACATCCCCGACATCGATATTATCCTCGGTCAGCAAATCGATCAGGCCGGGTCCGAGCGGGGTTCCCAGTGTCTTGTGTACCTGTGCGCGCCCTACATCGGCATCCACCAGTAACACAGTTTTATCCATTTCCATGGCGATACTCATGGCCAGATTAATAGCGGTCCAGGTCTTGCCTTCACCGGCGTTGGCACTGGTCACCATAATCAGGTTGCCATGGTCAATTAGATCGGCATTGCGCCCGAAGGCATTTTCCAGTAACGGGCGTTTGATGAAACGAAATTCCTCGGCGACATTACTGCGCTCACCATCGGGGGTCACAAAACCTTTTTCCTCCAGCAAGACCAGATCGATATCGACCTTCTGGACGCTGTCACCCTCGTGGGGTGTGGCCGGTGTCTCGATCGACCTGGTTTCATTTAACTTTTTGGCCGGTTGCGCCGGCGCGCCAGCCCGGCCACTCTCTGCCGGATCGTTATTAAGTTTGGCCACGGCCTTTTCAATCAGGCTGATTTTTGGTTTATCGTCCTCGCTCATAACCGTGACACCCCGTTATTTCTAACCCATACTCATGATGATGACAGCAGCATAGACAAGCAGCAGCATGCCCGTCACAGCCCCGAATGAATAGATTTTGACTCGTTCCCTGGCGTCGCTCTTGTCATCCAGAATCAGGGAAACTGAACCGAGTACCGGAAACCCCGTAACCGTGTTCAGGGTTCGGCGATTATCAAACACCGGTCGTAACTGTGCGAACAGCAAAGCCAGCCCTACCCCCAGTCCCAGCGCAACAATCAACACGGCGCTATGTAGCAGCAATCGGTTCGGCGCAGCCGGTGATTCCGGTACCCGCGCTGGCTCGATGACCCTGAATTGTACCTGCTGGCCACCTGCCTCAACGTTTTGCGAGAGATTCGCCGCCTCGCGACGCTGTAAAAGCTTCTCGTAATTTTCCCTATTAACGCGGTAATCGCGGTCAAGCTGTTTGAGTTTGGCCTCGACATTGGGAATAGTATCCACCATACGCTGCAATTCCTTTACTTTATTTTCATAGCGACGCACACGGGAGCGCAGCGATGAGATTTCGACTTCGGCATTGGATAAAGTGATCCGCATTTGTTGATAAACCGGATTGGTTGCCAGATCCTCGTTCACCACCGATTGTCCACCATCGGGTAACAATGCCTGTTGCTCGGCTTTTTGTTCTTTTAAATCTTCTATTGTTCGATTTATAGCTTCTACGTCAGGATGTTGCTCTGTGTAAGTCAGTAATAATTCATCGAGTCGCTGCTGAAGATTCTCGATACGTTTGTCAATCGCAGAGTTGCCGGTACTTGATCCACTACTTTGGTAATCCGTAATCCCGAAGGTCGGCTCCTCGCCAGCCAGTTGCCGACGCACCTCGTCCCGCCGGCTTTCCGCCTCGGCCAGCCGCTGGCGGGCTTCCTCAAGCTCGCTCTGAGCATTTTGCAGTCGCTGGTAATAATCTCCCCGATCCCCAGGCAACATGCCAACGTTTTCCCGCCGAAAATCCGCCAGGCGCTGTTCCGCCTCGGAAAGACGCTTTTCGTATTTCTCTAATTGTTTTTCAATAAAATCCTGGGCCATATCGCCGTCCTGGCGGGTCTCACCCAGCGCGCTTTCGGTAAATATGGTCAACATCGCCTGCACAACCGAATGCGCCTGCTCCGGATTCTTGTCGTTATAAGAGAGGGTATAAAGATTTTGTCGTTGGTCGCCCTGAATAGTGACATTATTGTGCAGGCGCTCGATAATCGCCTCCATCTCACTGTCGGTATGGGCATCAAGATGCATATCGGTCATGCGCGCCACTTTTTCCATATTGGGGCGCGTAATGAGCGTGCGCGTCATCAGGTTGACCCGTTGACTGATGTTGGTGTCGACCGCGATGCCCCGCAACAGAGGGCGCAACATAGAGTCAGTATCCACATGCACGCGCGCCGATGCTCGATACACATCCGGCATCTGCGACACATACACCCAGCCGGCTATGCACACGACCCAGGCGACGGCCAGGGCAAGCCAGCGATGCCGCCAAGTCTGACGCACATAGGCGTAGATTTGGCCTAATAGTTCATGCATACCACGTCTCTCTTCATCCCCGAAACACGTCAGTTTTTACGTTCCATGTAACCTGCTGTAATGACTGGCTAGAACCAGCTTTCAGGAATGATCAATGTGTCTCCGGGCCTGACCGGCACATTCGCATCTATCTCGCCCTGCTTGATAAGATCATCCAGGTGGACGCCAAATTGTTTAGTTTCGCCATCTATTTCACGAACGATACTGGCGCGATTACCGGCGGCGAATTCGGTCAGGCCTCCCACTTCGATCATCACATCGAGAACGGTCATGTCTTCGCGATAGGGTATAGTTTGTGGATTAACAGCCTGCCCCACAACACGTATCTGCTGGCTATACGGTCCGACAAATCCGGTAACAATTACTGTAACAATCGGATCTCTTATATACTTCTTTAGCGCACGTTCCATGTCACGCGCCAGTCGGGTGGGTGTTTTGCCGCTTGCCGGCACGTCTTCAACCAGCGGGGTAGTAATTTTTCCATCGGGGCGGACCGGCACGGTGGCACTCAACTCCGGTTGCCGCCAGACAAATATATTGACGTTATCTCCCGGCCCAATCAGATAGTTGTGTTCGGGCGGTTCGGGTGACATCGGTGGGTGACCAGTGCCACAACCTACCAGCGCCAACACGGCGGTCAGTATCAAAACCCTGCTCACGGCGATTCCCCTTGGAATGAAAAATGTTGCGTTCAATGTTATTTCTCCCTGTCACAAGCCATTGGCCTGATGGTTATTGTTTACGCTTTCAACCCGGCCACAGACTTATCTGCTACGCCTGCCCTGGCGGCTACAGGGAAGGCCATGGCCGTTCGGCTTCTCCGGCCGAAATCAAGAGGCATTCCCAAAGAAGGTGACAGGTGTCACATTTTAAACAGGTCCGGGCGCACGTCAAGCAACCTCGGTCTTTTAAGCTTTCTCGACCTGCTGCGCATTTCTACGCCCATGGATAAGGGATCTGTCCGGCGGCCGGATGAGTTCGATAACTAAGGGAAAACCCTGATCCTCTCGCCCTCAATAATCTGTTCTGCCGCCCCTGTCCAACAACCTCACATGCAGCAGCGGTTTTTTTAATCCGAGCGCCGCATCCGGCTTTCCGGTAACACCATCAGCAAGGCGGGCAGCACGAGTAAATCAAAGACCAGCGCGGTGAACAGTCCCACGGCGGTCAGCAAGCCAAATTCCACGGTCGGCACGAACTGGGAGGTGGTCAGCAACAGGAACTGGCCGCACAGCACCAGAGTCGTCGCAATAACCGCACGGCCGGCCTGCCGGTAGGTCCGGGCCAGGGCCCAGACTCGCGAGCTGCCACTCAGCCGCCGGCGCCGGTAACCCTGATAGACATGAATCGTGTCGTCCACCGCGATCCCGACCGCTACACTGGCAATCATTGCCGTGGCCATATCCAGCCAGATTCCGAACAGCCCCATCAGGCTGAAGATGATCACGATGGGGGCAAGATTGGGAATCATGCCGATCGCGGCGGCGCCGGGCGATCGCCACAGCACGGCCATCAGGATAAAGATCAGCACCACCGCACCGACCAGGCCCCGCAACTGACCCTGGATCAGAAGTGTCTCCTGATCCGCGAACATTCTGCCGAACCCTCCGACGGTCACTGACAAACCGTCGAGCTGGCGAGCGTCAATTTCCTGCTCGATGCGCTGAATGACCTGTTTGATCTCGCGCGCACCATTGATATTCAGGTTCAGTAACAACCGCGTCCGATCGAATTCACGGTTGACCAGCTCGTGCAACTCCACGCCGTCATACACGAACAGGTACTGGGTAATCAGGGCCGCATTGTCCGGCAGGGTCCGGTATTCGGGCTGCTCATTGTGAAACGCCCAGTGCATTTCCTCGATCAATTCCACCATCGAGGTGGTGCGATCCACTTCCGGCAACGTTTCCAGCCAGCGCTGAAAATCCCGGATTTGCTCCAAATACCGGGGGGACTTGAGGCTGTCGCGACCGGGGCCGTCGAAGACCACTTCCAGCGTCGTCACGCCACTGAGCTGCTCGCGAATGCGTTCATTGGAATGGGTGATCGGATGATCGGGTTTGAAGAACCGGAACAGATCGGTTTCGGTCTGGACATGCGCGATCTGGGGCGCCAGCACCAGTAACAACAGTCCGGTGAGCCCCAGCACCCACAGCGGCCTGCGCATGCCCAGGTTGCGCAATAACGCCACGAAACGGTTGAAACTATGAATGCCACCCGCGTGCGCGCCCCAGTTGCCACGATCCCAGCGAATAAACACGGGTGGCAACAGCAATAACACCACGGCCGCCAGCAGCAGGGTACCGAGTGCGGCCACCAGGCCAAATGCCTGGATGGGCTGGATCGGGCTCAGACTCAGCGAGGCCAGCCCGGCGCTGGTGGTCAGGGCCGTAAAGACCGCTGGCCGGGCCACCTCGCGCCAGGCCTGGCCGACCCGGGCCGCGCCCTCCAGCCCTTGCCGGGCCGCCAGCGTCAGCGCGTTGAACCAGTGGATCAGCAGAGCGACCGACAGGGCGGCCATCAACGGTGGCAGGATGGCCGAGATCAGGGTATACGGGCGCCCGGCCAGGATCAGGATCCCCACGCTGCTGCTCACCACCGCGCCAATCACTGCCCCGGCCGCCAGCACCGCCAGCCAGCGGCGAAACATCCAGCCGATCAACAGCAGCCCCAGGCCGGTGGTCATAGGAACAAACATCATGCTATCGCGAATCATCGCCCGCAATTGCGCCACGTCCAGGGCCACCTGGCCGCCGACCGCCGTGATCTGCTCGCCCAGCGGCGTGGCATTGATGGCGGCCAGGGTGGTGGTTTGCAGCGCCAGCCGCTGCAGGCTGTCATCCATCGGCCCGGGCCGCACCACCAGGGCCACCGCGTCGCCGGATTCCGAGACCAGCATCCCCGGCGCGAACCGATCGCCGAGCACCCGTTCGCGCCTTGCCCGGAGATCGAGATCCGATGCCACAGAGGTATCCAGCAAGGGCTCCACGGCAAATCCATCCCTGGTACCGCGGATATGGTCCAGGGTCGGCAGGGCCAGCACCCGGTCCACATGCGGATGGGATTCCAGTTTGCCAACAATCTGCTCCATATCCGCCAGCGCCGCATCGCTGAACAGGTTTTCACCTTCCAGCAACACCACCAGTACCTGATCCAAAGGGAACTCCTCGCGCAGCTCGTCTTCCAGTTGCACGGCGGGAGAAGCCTCGGGGAAATAGATTTCGGGGGCATTGTTGAGCTCGATCTTCAGCAACAGCCCCCCGGGCAGGGTGGCCAGGGCGATCAACAGGAGCAGCGCCAGCGGGGCAGGGAGTCTGGCCGGGCTCAAAAACGCGCCCTCCAGCCGAGGGTGACCAGATCATGCTGCTGATGAAAGCCGCCAGGCGTATTCTCGTCGCCATCGAAATAGTGATATCCGAGATACATCTCGTGGGGTTCGGCCCCCTGGTAGATCAGCTGCGGATTCAGATACACATCCCGCTCATCCAGCCCCAGCGAATAGCGCAACCGGGCCCGCCAGCGTCCATGCGCGAAGGGGCTTTCGATATCGCCGAACAGACTATAGAGGTTCTCCCGATCCAGCAGTGCCTGCTCCGCTCCCAGCAAATGCAGACCGCGTAGCTGGGCCGTGATCCGCAGGTTACGGTCCCCGGGGAAAAACTCCACCCCGGCCACCCAGTCCACCGCATCGAGCGTGATATAGCGCAGGTCTTCGGTTGTCGCCGGGTGGTCACTGAGCCAGGCCAGCTCAAAGCGCCAGGTCGACGCGCCGCTGGCATAGACCAGATCGCCACCCACCACCCAGGTTCGCGGATGGCGTGCGATGAAAGTTTGCGGCGCGGCCGCCAGGGCGCCGGTAGTATCGCCGGGGTTGGCCAGCAGGTGCTGGCGTACTGCCGGATCCAGCGCGTAATAGGGCAGGGAGTGACGGGCATCCTGCACGGTCAGGGCATAATCCAGATCCCGGCCGACCCGACGCAGGCGCAGCCCCCAGCCACCACGGCCGTCATCATCCTCGACAAACCGGCCCTGACGAATGAGCGGCGCCATCAGCGGATCGGGGGCCAGACCAATGAATCGCCCGCGCTCGCGATCCACCGGAGACCAGATGCTGTCCTGCTCGGGCAACTCCGCCGCCCGAAAATCCGGCACATAGAGGAAGTCGAGCTTGTATTCGCCGACAAACTCCTCCCAGCGCGCGGCCAGGACCGCGCGGCGCCGATCTTCCACATCATCCAGCACGAAACGACTCACGTCCCGCACACTCAGACGATCAGTCGGCGGCAACTCATCAGCTCGACCCCACAACACGGTTTGCGCGCCCAGCGTCAGGCGCCGATTGTCGCTGCGATAGCGTATATAGGTATCGTCATAATCCAAGCCGGTTTCGTCGAATTCCGTTTCCCCGCTCTGGTGATAACTGTCGATCCGCGCGCCCACGCGCCCTTCCCAGTGTTCATGCCCGGGCCATTCAACCGCCAGTTTGCCATGCAGGTAATGACTGCCTTCGGCCGGTGCCGCCTCATCGGTCAGGGCACCGGCCTCGAGGCGCAGCGGATCGATCACCAGACGGGGGCCATTGGCCGACGCGGAATCCGTTTCGGCCAGTTCAGGAATCTCCACCGGAACGGGCGGCAAGTCATCCGCTGCTCCGCTCGCCTCACCGATAACGATGGTCTGCCCCGCCGTGTGCGATTCCGGCAACAGCGACACCACCCGGTAACGCGCCGGGCGGGCACGTAGCGGCAAGATGGTGATATTGGCGAAGCCCAGCTCCCGTAACCGCTCTACCCGAACCTGGACATTTTGTTCGCGCCGAAACGCACCCGCGCTGATCACATAGCCCCGCCGGTTTCCGGGGGCCAGGATCAGATGTTTGATGCCCGCCTTCTCCAGCACACCCGCATCCCTGCGCGCGGCCTCCCGATCCCGATAGCCGATCAGTTGAATCAGGGTCGGTTTTTTATTCTGGTGGAGCAGGCTGATGTTGCCCAGTCCCGCTTCGCGAAGTTGCTGCACCCGCCGGTCGACATTCTCGGCTTCCCAGAAAGCCCCGGCGGCGATCGAATAGGTGCGGGTTACCCGGGGAGCGAGGACCAGGTTATCAATGCCCACGTCGTCGAGGATTCGAGCGTCGTGGCGGGCCGCTTCCTCGCGGGCATAATCACCCAGCAATATAGCGATCAGGCCCTTTCGATCCCGGCCCGGGCTCAGCTCGGCCAGGCCGCCCTGGTTCCGTGTCTCAACAACTTTCTGGCGTGCCTGCGACAGGCTGCTGAACTCCTCCGTTTGTGCCTGTTCGATCGAGATTGCCCGCGGCGCGTCTGCTGTCACCGGCACGACCTGCAGCGGCTGCAATCCGGCCTGCTCGGCGTTGACGCGGGCGACACTGATTACGCGCGAGTCGGCGGATTCGGCCAGTACCAGCCGATAACCGGTCGGGTCTTGCGTGGCGACGATGCCCAGCCGGGCGAATTGATTCTGCACGGGTCTGGCCACCGCCAGCGCCGAGGCCAGATCGGGATAGGGCGGGGAGAGCAACCGCTGGACATCGGCCGCCCCGCAAAGACCGCTCCAGCCCGCCAACAGCGTCAATACCGGCGGCAGCACGCTCCACTTCAGCCAACGCGAACGGACACTCACTATGACTCCGCCCTCCCGGGGAACGGGCTCGACGACATCGCGCCGTTTGCACCCAGACTGTGATGCACGATCATGGGCGGTATCTGCGCTCGCTGGCCGGGTCCTCCAGGAACCGGCTGCTGAATAACTCCCCCGACAGACCGCGATCATAGACCACGACATCGTTCACCAGGCGAGTCTGGTGACCACTGTCCAGATCCGTCATGGTGTTGTCCATGATCGTCCAGTAACCCTGGATCTCCTCAATCCGATGCACTTCCAGGCGCTTGATAGGCTGGTCAGTCGGCCCGCGTCCGTAATAATCAATCCGCAGAGGCAGCAGGCTGGGTTCGTGGATCCAGCTGACCCGCTTGCCATAAGTCGAATTGCTGGCATCCACGGGGACGCTCTCCAGAACCCGGGTGGTCATCCCGGATATTTTCTCGCTACCCAGCAGGCGATGATGATCCATGTTCACCTTGCGATCCTGCAGATCCTCGAAAAAGATATCCGAACCGACAAATCGCCCCCCCTTGCGATTGGCGGAAATCCGCCGGGAGCGATCCAGCGCGGGAAGATAAATCCATTGGTCCGAGCTGCCGTCCGGGTAATCCAGGGTCAGCAGGCCCGTGTCACGAATATCCGCCGGGGCAGTGAAACGGATCAGGGAATGGACTTCAGCCTGCTTCACCTCTCGCCGGTAGGTAATCATCTCCCGAACCCGGGGTGAGTGGTCGGCTTCCTGTAAAATCATTTTGCCGCGGGTACTCATGTCGCGCCCGTCCGGGCGGTCATAGACCTGCTGTGCCAGCTGGCGCCCGGCACTCTCCTCGCCCGTACTGCCGGCTGCCAGGCCCGGAACCATCCCGAACAGACCCCACAACGCTATTATCAATAAGCTGCGCATTTCGTCAAACGTCCTCGCAATCACCTGTCTGACCACACGTGACACATGGCCTTTCAATGCCGTCGCCTGCAGGCCAAACGCCCTTGATTCTGGACCGGATTCCGGACCCCGTCCAGCATCGTTGCCTGCCGAAGACTCGCGCACAACCGGGCCCAACGGCAGCACAGCGCACAGGCAAGGCAGCCGGAATACGAGCTGGATCACAAAACAGAGCGAAATACGCCCAAAAAGGGCATTTCGAGCATTCTGTCACTTGTTCCTCGACGGAAATCCCTCTATAAAAAAACTAACCGGCGCTCCGCCTGTTTCTATACTAGAGAGTATCCCTCATGATGATTGCACAGCCCAACCCGGTCTCCCAGCCCAAACTGTCCGAACAGTTTCACCGGTGTTTCGAGGTTATTCCTGCCAACACCCCCGAACTGAAGAACATTGTCTATCGGATCCGTTACGAGGTGTATTGCCTTGAAACCGGCTTTGAAGATCCCCGAAATTTTCCCGACGGCCTGGAGCGAGACGAATACGACGACCATGCCCTGCATGCCCTGCTGCGCCACCGCTCTTCCGGGGAATACGCTGGCTGTGTCCGCCTGATCACCGACCGGCTCGGCTATCAGGATCGCCTCCTGTTTCCCTTCGAGCGCTTCGCCGGAAACAGCCTGCGGCGCAATATCATCGATCCGGCCACGCTCCCGCGCGGCTCGTTCGGCGAGATATCCCGGCTGGCCGTGCGCAGCCAGTTTCGCCGCCGCGCCAACGAGCAGCTGGAGCCGGGTGGCAACGACCTCGACATCGATGTTGACAAGCTGCAACAGGAAGCCCGTCGCCGGGTCTTCCCGCATATTGCCCTGGGTCTCTATCTGGCAGGCGCCGCACTGGCCATCACCCATGGCATGACAGGAGCGTTTGTGATGATGGAGCCCCGGCTGGCCCGGCACATGCAACGCTATGGCATCATCTTCCGGCCGGCCGGTGAGGTGGTCGAGTACCATGGTTTACGCGGTCCGTTTTATATCAGTGCGCAGAGTTTGCACAAACACCTCAAACCTGAACTGCGCGGGATTCTCGATACCATTACTGCCGCCATGGAAATGCGCCCGTACCACGCACAGCCATTCAGCCAGTTTGCTTTGTGATTCCGGCAGATCCTGATATAAAGGACGAATGGCGCGTTCCCCGTTTGATTACTTCACCGCCTTTTCACGCAACCTTGGCTGGGTCACTCGCGAAGAACAATCCCGACTCCGGGACAAGCGGGTCGCGATAGCCGGACTGGGCGGGGTTGGCGGAAGTCACCTGCTGACTCTCACACGTCTTGGGGTTGGCGCCTTCAACCTTGCGGAATTCGATCACTTCGAACTGGCCAACTTCAACCGCCAGGCGGGAGCGACGCTCTCCTCGTGGGGTCACCCCAAGCTGGACACCCTGGTCAACATGGCCCGGGATATCAACCCCGAGCTGGATATCCGGATCTTCCCCGACGGGGTGACCGACACCAATCTCTCCAGCTTTTTGACGGATGCCGATGTTTACGTCGACGGTCTGGACTTCTTTGCCCTGCATGCGCGCCGGATTGTGTTCGACGCCTGCGAGCAGGGCGAGATACCTGCCATCACGGCCGCGCCACTGGGGATGGGCGTAGCGCTGTTAAATTTTTTACCCGGGCGCATGGGCTTTGAGCGCTATTTTGGCATGGCCGGCCAGACCGAGAGCGAGCAGCTGGTGCGTTTTCTGGTGGGCTTGTCACCCGCCATGCTGCAACGCGCCTACCTGGTGGATGATTCCGCCGTGGACTTTGTCCGCCAACGCGGCCCATCCACCCCCATGGCCTGTGAACTGTGTGCCGGTGTGGCCGCTACCGAAACCCTCAAGGTTTTATTGGGCCGGGGCCCGGTACTCGCCGCGCCTCACGGCCTGCACTTCGACACCTACCGCCAGCGCCTGACCCACACCTGGCGCCCGGGCGGATACCGCAACCCCCTGCAGCGGCTGATTATGGCCCTCATGCGTCGCCATTTGCGGCGTATGGGCGCCATTTAAACCAGGACCCGTCCCGGCCACTTTATCCCCTCCCCGGACGGTCTCGTGTTCCTGCACGCCGTACCCTCGGCTAATAAAGACAATGCAAAGCCAGCGCCATACTCCCCATCAAACACCCAATAAAAAAGCCGCGGCCAAAGGCCGCGGCTTTTAAGGTAGAACCGTCTGTTGTCGCGAATCAGTTCACTGAACGAGAGCGGCGACGGGCAACAAACCCCAGGGCCAGCAACCCGGCACCGAACAGACCCAGGGTCCAGGGTTCCGGTACCTTGAAGACAACACTGCCATCCAGGTTTACCTGACGAATCAGCGAGGTACCATCATCGGTCGCGAAAGCCACCAGCTCGTCTTCGGTGGGCAACGGCGGGTTGACGTTGGTGTCCAGAATCCAGCTGACGTTCATCAAATTGCCCACGTCATAACCGGCTTTCCACAGGCTGTAGAAAGTCTCGCCGCTTTCAACATCGACGAAGAAGTTTTCCAGGAAAGAGTCGCCCGCGGCATCATCGATCCCATCACCGTCAAAATCGTAAGTGACGTTGCCGAAAAGATCCAGATTAGCGGCGGCCAGGTCTGATCCGGTGACGTTGAGTCGCACCACCTGAGTCCGGTCAGTGCCGTCCTCAAAGTACACATCAAAGTAACCGGAGTTGTAGCTGACTCCTGTTGCTGTGGTCGCGCCTGCGATCATGTAATCGTAAGTCAGACCCCAGGTACTGCCTTCAACGCCGGCAAAACCGTAATCGTTCGGGAATCCGCCCACACCGCTGACGAAGCCATTACCATCCGCAGCAGCAGTTGCAAAGTTCAGGGCATCGATGTTTTTCTGAGCCGGGTCAAACGGATAGTGCATGTCGACACTGCTGGTTCCGTCGATGGCGGTGAAGGTACCTTCTGCAAATCCGTAGGAATTCATCACGGACTCGATATTGGTATCAACCACCGGGGTGCCTGCCACACTGGGATCGCCCAGATAAATGGACGTGGCTCGCGTATCGGTGTAGCCCAGTTCATTAACGGCTGTGGTAGTGGTACCACCTGCGCCATCAAAATCGAAGCCAGTATCAATGACGAACGGGCCCGCCATCGCGACATTTGCGGACATTAATGCCCCCAATGCCGATACTACCAAGGTTTTCTTAATCATTTTCAAGACTCCTGTCTCCGGGTGTAGATCATGATGATCTAACTGCAAATTCTGCCTAACTTGAATGCAGCGTTCGTGCCAATATCCACGCCTCGCCCGCAAAAACATCATAACACATTGTTTTTTATTAGAATATTTTCCGACCGCCCGCCTGTAAGCGGGATCCGTTTCAGGCTCGTTAGTGGGTATTTGTAAAGCGCTCCGACAGCCCCCCGGTTTACTGCTGCAGCCGCTTCAGCAGCGCCCGGGTTTCCGCCATTTCCGCAAACGGCTTGTCCAGGTCCAGCGCCCGCTGCAAAGCGGCCCTGGCGCCCGTGATATCGCCTGTGGCATGGAGAGTACGCCCGAGGTGGTAGTGCACCGGCGGCCAATCCGGCGCCCCGTCCGCCGCGCGGACCAGGGTTTGCGCGGAATGCTCCAGTTCGCCGGTGTAAAAAAGTACGACACCCAGGGTATCCAGGATGCCGGCATTATCCGGGGACTGTTCTCGTGCCTGTTCCACCAGTGTCAGAGCCCGCTGTGTGTCGCGTTCGCGTAACAGCCAGGCGAGATTGTTGAGCGCGACCGTATCCTGTGGATTGCGTGCCACGATCTGTTCGTAATGGCTGATCGCCCCGGCCTCATCGTTGGCCACCATTTGCCAGCTGGCCAGGGTGTGACGAACCGGGATGTCATTCGGTGAGCGTGTCACCCACGCTGTCAGGGTGTTGATCGCCGCAGTCATATCCCCGGCGGCCCGCTGTGCATTGGCCAGTTCGAGCATCCATGGCCGGCGTGGATTTTTTTTCACCGCGCGCTGGTAATATTCTATCGCGCTCGACAAATCTTCCTCATGACGGGCCAGCCGACCCTGAATAGCCAGTACATCCGCGCGCTCGGCATGACGTTCTGTTAGTTTGCCCAGCTGGGCTTTTGCCTCGCTGATCTGACCTGCTTCGGCTAACAAGAAGGTCAGCCTGACACCCGCCATGTAGTGGCGCGGATCGAGTTCCACGGCCTGGCGCAAGCTGGCGATCGCTTCCGATATCTCCCCGGCTGACTCCTGAGCCACCGCCAGGTGGTAGAGAACATGGGCTGAGCGTGGTGCAATCGCCTGCGCACGCTGCAACACCCGCACCGCCTCATCGGCCCGGGCCTGTGCGCGCAGGGTTTGCGCCAGGGCGAAATACACCTGCAGCCGCTCGGGCTGACGTTCGCGTGCCGCGTTCAATGTCTGGATCGCCTGCTCGCCCTCACCCTGCTCAAGCTGGATACGGGCGAGCATCAATGCGGGCCCAGTGTCTTCCGGATGCGCCTTGATCGCCGAGCGTAACCATTCCCGCGCGGCCTGCGGGCGACCTTGTCGCATCTCCAGACTTGCCAGTTGTTGGGCGGAGGCGGGATGTCCGGGTTCCCGCGCCTGGATTGCCTCGAAAATCTCGCGCGCGGCCGCCAGATTATCGAGACGCATTTCCAGCCCGCCCAGGTTCATCGCGACCGAATGCTTGTCGGGGGCCAGCTTCAGAGCTTTGTCGAAAGCCTCGCGCGCCTCATCCACGCGGCCCAGCCCCATCAGGGCCGCGCCGATAAAATTGTGAGCCTCGGCATTATCAGGCTGTTTCTCGCGATAACGTTGCGCCGCTTTCAGTGCCGCCGCGTATTCTTTCGCCTGCAAATGGCTCAATATCAAAGTAGTATCGGCGTGACGCGGCCCGCTATCCATTCGTGAGGCCCTGTCCAGCGCTTCCAGCCCGGCATCGCGGTCTCCGCTGCGCATCAGCGCCACACCCAGCATTTCCTGCAATTCGGCCGAATCCGGATCGGCATCAACCGCCGTCTGCAATGTTTGCACACTGTTTGCTTCCTGGCCTTGCTGAAGATACAGACTGGCCAGCAATTCGCTGACTTTGGGTTGCGGGGAATCCGTGTTTGCCAGACTTTGCTCCAGAATCTCAATCGCATCATTGTTGCGCTGCTGTTGCACATTGACACGCGCCAGCAAGAGCGATGCCTCTGCGGAAGCAGGATTGGCATGCAAATAGCGACGCAGGTTATTCTCCGCCTGGTTCCAGTGCTCCTGAAAGAAATGCGCCGCCCCCAGCATGTAGGTAGTGGGTTGATGCTCGGGCAGCCGACTCAGCACCGCCTCGAAATCGACCTGGGCATCATTGTAGCGTTGATGACGAAAGTGCAGCACACCGCTGATATAGTGGGTAATCGGATGCTTGCCCGCCAAACGCCGCATCACGGAAAGATCCGTTTCGGCACCAGCCAGATCATCCCGTTCCAAACGGACCATGGCCCGACGCAGGTGAAGCTCAAACGACTTCCTGGCTGCGGTGATGGCCCGGCTATAGGCCTCATCAGCACCGGCAAGATCCCCATGTGCACGAGCGATGTCACCGCGGGTTCGCCATGCCGCGACATGCTCCGGTTCCAGATCCAGTGCCCGCTCAACCCACTGCTGCGCCTCAAGCAAGTCGCCCTCGCGCTGTTCACTCCAGGCAATGCCAAGTATCGCTTCAACCGAATCCGGTGCGATATTCAGTGCCTGTTCGAACAGACCACGCGCCACTTGTGGCTGCTCCTTGCCCAGCTGTGCCAGACCGCGCACCAGATGAGCCTCGGCATCGATCACCTGATCATCTGTATCGACTTCATTTAACAGCGCCAGGGCGTTATCGAATTGCTCCTGCAATACATGTGCTCGGGCCAGCGCGACCGTGAGGGCTGCCGAAGCCTTGCCCAGCTCGCGAGCACGCAACAGCTCGGCTTCGGCATTCGCGCCATCTTCCAGCGCCAGATAGGTGAGCCCCAGTTGCAGGCGGGCTTCCGCATTGTTCGGGTTTTGTTGCAAAACATTCTTCAGCTCGATCACACTGGCCCGCAGGTCGTTCTGCTGGCGATACTCAATCGCTTTTTCCAGGTGCTCGCTTTCATTCAATCCCTCCTGCCCGCAGGCGACCAGCAAACTTGTAAACAAGCCCGCCATAATCACTTGTTGAATCAGTTTTTCCAGTCTGATGTACATAGACGCCTCCAGGGCGATTAACGATTCAAACCATGCTTTTTAAGCAAGTCATAGAGTGTCGGTCGACTCACACCCAGCAGTTCCGCCGCCTGCGAAATATTGCCGTCCACGATCTGCAGGGTGTGTCGTAACGCCCGGCTTTCCGCCTCGTCACGCACCTGACGCAAATTGAGCATGAGCGGATCCTCACCACTATCGGATAGCTCCAGATCCTCGCTGGTCACCTGGGAGCCATCCGCCATGACCACCGCACGTTTTATACGGTTTTCCAGTTCGCGGACATTACCGGGCCAGTTATGCGCCTTGATGGCTTTGAGCGCCTCGGGCGTAAAACCTTTCACCGCCCGACCCTGCTCACGCGCAAAGCGTTCCAGAAATACCCGGGCGAGAAGATGGGCATCATCGCTGCGCTCCCGCAAAGGCGGAATGGTGATGGTCATTTCACTGATACGATAGAACAAATCCTCACGAAAAGCGTTTTCCGCAATCAGTGCCGGCAAATCCTGGTGGGTCGCGCAGATCACCCGCACATCCACGGGAATATCCTCGCGACCGCCGACACGCTCGATCACCCGCTCCTGCAAAAAGCGCAACAGCTTGGCCTGTAGCGGCAGTGCCAGATCCCCGACTTCATCCAGAAACAGGGTACCGCCGTCGGCATATTCGATCTTGCCGCGATTCTGTCGGGTCGCCCCGGTGAAGGCGCCTTTCTCGTGACCAAACAATTCCGACTCAAGCAGGTTTTCGGGGATGGCCGCACAATTGATCGCCACGAAAGGGGCATCGCAACGTTCGCTTCGGCTGTGTATGGCACGGGCAATCACTTCCTTGCCGGTCCCGCTTTCACCCAGCAACAGGGTCGTGACACTGGAGGGGGCCACTTTTTCCACGGTCCGGCAGATTTTCAGCATCTCCGGACTCCCGGCGATCAGGCCGGGCAGGGGGGAACTGTCCTGGCCTTGTTGCAACCGGCGGTTTTCTTCTTCCAGCTCGTAGATCCGATACGCCCGCTCCACGATCAACTTGAGCAACTCGGCATCGACCGGCTTCTGATAAAAATCGTACGCGCCAAGTGCCACGGCTTGCACCGCATTGTCCCGATCATTGTTGCCGGTCACCACTACCACCTTGGTTTGGGGCGCAAGGGCAAGAATCTGCTCCAGCGTTGCCAGTCCTTCACTGGCGCCCCCCGGATCCGGGGGCAGCCCCAGATCCAGGGACACCACTGCCGGCTCGGCGCGTCGCAACTGGGCAATAGCTCCATCCCGATCGGAAGCCGTGTAAACCTCGAAGTCGTCAAAACACCACCGCAACTGACTCAGCAGTCCCGGATCATCCTCGACCAACAATAGCGCCGGTAACTGCGACTTTTTCGCCATCAGGCCATGTCCCCCTGTAAATCATCGGCCGTCGTATCACCCGTATATAATGGCAGCAACAGACGAAAAATACTGCCCTTGCCGGGTGTACTGCGTACCTCCAGTTCCCCTCCCAGGGCGCGCAGAAACTCGCGACTTTCATATACACCAATGCCCATCCCCGTCAATCCCTTGGTGGAATCAAACGGCCGGAACAGGCGTTCACGAATAAACGCCGCATCCATCCCGCTGCCGGTATCCGATACCTCGAGACAGGCCTGCTCGCCGGCACGCCACAGGGCAAGTGATACCTTCCCTGATCCGGGTGTTGCTTCCTGCGCATTTTGAATCAGATGATGCAAGACCGACTGCAGCCGGTCCCGATCCGCGCGAACCTGAATTGGTTCATCCGGCGCTTCAAACTGCGGCACAGGCTTTTTACCGGAGGCTGTTTGAACTGCTTCATGCGTCAACTCAACGAGATCCAGCGGTTTTGCACCGGCCACCCGGGCTCCGCCCCGCAATTGCTGCATCAGTCGGTTCATGCGCTCGACGGCATTTTCCACCGTGCCAATAGCATCTTTGAGAAAAGCCGGATTATCACTGTGACGTCGCGCATTACTGACGACCAACGAAAGCTGCGCAACCAGATTTTTCAGATCATGAATGACGTAGGCTGAAAGTCTGTTAAACGCCTCGAACTGTCGTGCTTCAGCCAACGCCTGTAAAGCTTGCATCTGGGCCAGGTGGCTGGCGGCCTGCCGACCGGCTGTTTTGAGCAAGTCCCGATCCTCCCAGTTGATGCTCTGTCCTGCCCGCGAATGTGCCAGCAACAAAAAGCCCAGCAACGACTCCTCATGCATTAGCGGGACAATCAACCATAACCTGGATTCCTCCTGTGCCCAGTCAGGCAACACCAGGCCATTGTAATTCTCGGGCTTACTCCGGTATTCATCCAGATCGATGACCCAGCGGGTAGCATGTAGATAAGTGGCCAGGGAGCCGTCAGCCGGCTCGGGTGAATAATCACGCTCCGGCCAGTTTAAGCGCCCGTCGGCAAGATAGTGGCGGCCGCCATCAAACAGCCAGAGTTGCCCCCCGGGGCTTTCGACAATGCCGGTCATGGCGCGAATAACCCGTTCCGGCAGCGCCTCGCCGGAACTGGCAAGTGTATGGATAAAGCGCAACCACTCTTCACGATAGTCATATCGATAATTAAAAAAGTGCTTGCTTAAAAAGACCTTGAAAGAAGCGCGTAACTTGCCGGAAACCAGTAATGCGACCAGAAGAAGACCCGCCGCAAACAGAAAGATCGTCTGCAGAACCTGGCCCCAGTCACCCCCGAAACGACGCAAGTAAAATCCGGCTGCCGCCATCAACAACAGGTAACCACCGGCCATCACCAGCGCGGAGCCATGCAAGACCACGCCACGGGAAACATAAACATCGAGCGACCATTGAGGATTGCGTGCTGCGGATACCGCGATCAGGGGAACGACTATCGCATTTACATAACCACGGGCATCCCAGAGCGGTTGACTGATCCCCAGAAACAACAGCGCATCGGTGAACAGCACAAAATCGTAGACAAATAATGCACCGACCCCAAGGCATAGATATTTGATGCCCCAGCGCATGTCCTTGGCCGTATTTCGGTACAGTTGCTCAACCAGCACCAGGGCACCGATTATCAAGATTACCTTGCTGGCAAGAACCCATTGCAACGCATGGGAAAACGGCAGGAAAACCAACAACACAATTTGCGCAACAGCGACGAGCAACAACGCCAGTCCGAGAAGACGCAAGCCGCGAACATGCCGCGATCCAGCGCTCAGATGGCCCATCCAAAGCACGAGCCATAAAAAAATCAGCCACACCAGATCCCGAAACAGATCGGTCAACAATATGGTGCCGGGCCAGATCTCGCCCGTAGAAGTGCTCCAGGCGATCACTGCGGCCCAGATCAGAGATGCCAGGGCAGCGGCCAGCAGGGCCGAGCCCTGGGCGCCCCCGCGCCAGCCGATCGCCAGTACCGCGGTCAATGCCAGGAATGCCAGAACAGCAATTCCATAGCCGACCACTCCAATAGACAAACTGCCTGATTCTATCAATGCAAACGACCGCAGATAAGAGAGCTTGATGACGTGATGACAGACAGCGTACGCTGACTTGCTGCCCCGTGTCTATCGAGATTCGGACTACCCGGCGCGCTACGGCAGGAAGTGTTTTGCCTTACCCGCCGGCACACTGTCAGTCGAATCGCTCGACATCGCTATCGCCAAATATATTTGCTGAACAGAACAAAACGAAGCAGGAAATAATCACCTCCATGGTGATTTGCCCCGTCCCGGCATAGCAACCGTGGTTATCTGGCGCCCCGACCCCAGAGAACAACTTCCACCGTCTGGGCGATAATCATCAGATCCAGCGCGACACCCTGATTTTTGACATAGTATAGATCGTACTGGAGCTTCTCGAAGGCATCCTTTTCAGATGCGCCGTAGGGGTAGTTAATCTGTGCCCAGCCGGTCAGCCCCGGTTTTACCCAGTGCCGATCATTATAATAGGGTAATTTACCGGCCAGCTCGCTCACAAACTCGGGGCGCTCGGGACGCGGCCCGACAAAACTCATATCACCACGCAGCACGTTGAATAGCTGCGGCAGTTCATCCAGCCGTGTCTTGCGGATAAAACTGCCAAAACGGGTAACACGGGGATCATGCTTTTGCGCCCAGCGTGCCACCCCGTCGCCTTCGGCATTCATGACCATGCTTCGAAATTTCAGCAGCGTAAATGGAATTCCGTTCTGCCCTACCCGTTGCTGGCGGAACAGTATCGAACCATGCCCGCGACTTTCCAGGAAAATGCCCATCGCCGTTATCAACATGAGCGGCCAGGCCAGAAGCAACATCGAAAAACTGACCGTGATATCAACAGCTCGTTTGGCAACATCCCGGTACAGTGACTGCCGGAATCCGCGACTGAAAATCATTGCGCTGGGGCGCAATGAGTCCAGTTTGAGAAAACCGCACTCGCGCTCGAAAAAATCCGAGGTTTCAAGCACGTCAATGCCGGTCATTTTGCAGGCAATCAACTCCTCAACCGGCAGGCCACCGCGATGATCATCCAGTGCAATAACGATATCGTCGATATGATTCGCGCGCGCATATTCGTCCAGCGGACTATCGAGCCGGATAATCTCCGCTGGCTCCATGACAGAGTTACCCTGCCCACCCAGCACGGCAAAATTCACCAATTCGAAGTTCGGTTTCTCATCGCGTTGACACAACGACTTGAACAGGCTGGCTTTATTGCCCGCACCCAGCACAAGGACGCGGCGCTTGAGAGCGTTCAGCCCCAGCAAGCGCCCGGCGAACAGGCGAAGCGTAACGAGTCCGGCAAACGCGAGCAGGGCCGCCAGCACCAGTACGCCACGGCCAAAGAACAGCGAGGGAAAAACATAGAACAGGGCAGCGAGCATTCCCGCACCGATCACCAGGGCTCCCGTCACGCGCAACATCATATCCGCCAGCGAGCCGATATAGCCCCGGCGATACAGCCCGACACTCAACATCGCGAAAATATTGACCGCAACAAACAGCACCATCTTGATGGTAATGCCTTCAAAGAAGCCGCCTGCCGAGGCCGGGCCTTCCGGAAAACGCAACTGAACCGCGAAATAAAATGCCAGGACAAAAACCACCACTTCTGCGATAGCAAGGAGCAGCAGGGAAGCGGGGACATCGCGTCCCAGCAGCTGGATATGACTATGGCGCAAGCGCCCTTTGCGCCGGTTGTCATTTGCCGCCAGGCGCAGCGCGGCAGTACCACCAAATCCCAAACCCAGTTGAACCGCTTCTTGCGATGCTCCAGCGTCCGAATACGCTTTCCGACTCGCGGCGGCGTTGGCAGATTTTTGAGCCGCGACACGCTCATTCATTAGCGAATCACTCATGATCTTCTCACCGAATATCTATTGTTGATGTTGCCTTGTTGTACAGCGGAGGGGGGGACACGCCCGCAGACCATCAATTCCTGTGACGGGTTTTGCAAGATAGCATACGCAAGCTTGACATTCGAGGTGAATCTCGGCTAGCGGCAACTATTTTTAATAACCCTGCAAGATCAGGCCCGTAGCCGATCTTATTAACTCAGATTGTTAAATTTCGGGGGAGGTTGACTACTTGCTGCCATGTATCATCACCGGTGGTAACGTAAGTAAGGATCAGGGAAAACCCTAATACCTTTGAAGGCTGATTCGCTCCGCCAACCAACCCGCGCTGCGGGTTTTTCTTGTTGTTGCAGCCACTGTGTCCCGGTCGTAACATGCAATCATGGTTACGGGATAAACCCTGCGGTCTTGTCAACAACGCACTGCCAACAACAGGACGACCGGGTCTGTAACAAAGTCGACACAATAATGTTCAAGCCATAACTGTATTCACTCTCGACAGATGGCAAACTCAAAAACATCGTATCTATATGTCTAATAATGCCATTCTAGTCACCGGCGGTGCCGGTTATATCGGCAGCCATGTTGCCCTGATGCTGTCTGAAGCCGGCGAACAGGTCGTCGTACTGGACAACCTGTCCACCGGGTTTCGCGAAGCGGTATTGCAGAGCGAGTTTATCGAGGGTAATACCGGCGACAGTGAACTGGTTGACCGGGTGCTCAGGGATTATCACATCGATACCGTCATGCATTTTGCCGCGCACACCATCGTACCCGAATCCGTTACCGATCCCCTCGGTTATTATCAAAACAATACCTGTGCGACCCGCAACCTGCTTGAGAGTTGTCAACGGGCCGGTGTAAAGCATTTTGTTTTTTCGTCCACAGCCGCGGTTTATGGTATGCCCGACAATGGCCTGGCACGGGAAACCAGCCCTACCACCCCGATCAATCCTTATGGCACATCAAAACTGGTGAGTGAATGGATGCTGCGGGATCTCTCTGCCGCCTCCGACCTGCGCTATGTCGCATTGCGCTATTTCAATGTGGCTGGCTCGGATCCCCGTGGTCGGATTGGTCAGTGCACTCGCAAAGCCACCTTGTTGATCAAGGTGGCGTGCGAAGTGGCATTGGGCAAACGCCCGGAGCTGACAATTTACGGCACTGATTACCCCACCCCGGACGGCACAGGTGTACGTGATTACATCCATGTCACGGATCTGGCGGCCGCGCATGTCAGAGCGCTGGAGTATCTGCGTCGCGGGGGCACGTCGCAGACATTGAATGTCGGTTATGGCCAGGGCTTCAGTGTACGCGAGGTGATCGCTGCAATAGAGCGTGCCAGCGGCAAGCCGCTGCCTGTCCGTGAAGCTCCAAGACGCAGCGGGGACCCGGCACAACTGGTTGCGATCAGCGACGCCATTCGCGAAGTCCTTGACTGGCAGCCAACGCTGAACGATCTTGATACCATTGTCTCAACCTCGCTGGAGTGGGAACGGGCTCTGCTGGCCGGCAAGGTTGGCTGATGTGTCGAGAATATTTACACCTTATAGCTCCAGGTGCCCGTAACGCGCCGCGAGAAACAATACAAATGACTGATTTTGATGTACACTTATTGTTCAGGCACAGAAAATGCATCCAATAATGGCGGGATATAACTGCCCGAGTAACGGCAATCGATTCTCTGCATCACGATCGCCGGTATAACGCAATACAATGTACCAACAACAAACACCGTCTCAACGGAGCGTTGCCCCAAATGAACGAGACACCTAACGATAGCAGGGACGACAAAGTCAAAGAGGACGTCACACAGCCCACGCCTGACGACAGCCAACATGATGCTGGCCGCCGTCGGCTAATCCGTGGCGCGGCGGCCACCCCGGTCATTTTTACCCTGGCCAGTCGCCCGGCCTGGGGCGGCGTCTGCACGATATCGGTGATGGCCTCGGACAATCTGTCACACCCGGGGCGGACTGATGACTGTCGCGGCTGTACGCCCGGTTACTGGAAACAGCATCCGGATATGTGGCCGGCACCCTACGAAGCGGGTACCTGTGTCGACGGTGGTAATAACAAGAAAGGCAAAGGCGCCAGTGGCTGCCAGAACTACGGCGACGATGGCACCAAATTTAAACATGTCTTCGGCATGGCCCACCCCGCAGGCCACAACAAGACCATGATGCAGGTCATGCAGTTGGGTGGAGGCGAGGACCCTTATCAATTGGGCGCACACGCGGTAGCCGCGGTGCTCAACGCTGCCTACTGGGGTTCGGAAATCTTTGGTTACACACCGGACGAGATCATCCACATGTACAATACCCGGTATTACGAGGATCCCGAGGCCCTCAAGTACGATTTTGAAATGCTCAATATCCGGGGTTGTCACGGCTAGCACTGTCCCATGGCTGATGTGGAGCCTGTTGACAACCCTTTTCGCCTGACTCCCGGACTCCGTTTGCGTCACTGGGATAACGATATCCTTGTCTACGATCCAGCGCGCGGCAACACCCACCTGCTGTGCGGCCCGGCGGCGACGTTGCTGCACGCCATTGAGCATGGCGAAGCGGTTGATATTGATACCGATAGCCATGCTCTGGTCGATCAACTGCACGGCCTGGGGCTGATTGAACAGGTTGGCTTTTGAATCTCCAGACACTGTCGTATTCTGATCTGACATCGCGCCTTCGCCATCAGGGCATCATCCTGCGTACCGGCCCGTTTCACTTTCGCATACACAGCAATCTTGAGCCGGTCGCCATCGGCCTGCATACCCTTTACGATCGCTTCCCGCTGGGAGACGAAAACGGCTATATCGATTTTGATGTGCAGGTCCGCACACCGTTATGGCGCCGTCTCATTCGCTCCCAGGCCCATTTTCTGATCGACGATCACGCTCCTTTCAAACCCCTGCCGGGGGATCAGGCCTTTGCCATGCTGGAGTGGGGCCTGAACTACTGTGTCTACGCCCATGCCCACCAGTACCTGATCATCCACGCCGCGGTGCTGGAACGAAACGGCCAGGCCGTGATTCTCGCGGCACCTCCCGGCTCCGGCAAAAGCACACTCGCTGCCGCGCTTGCCTGTCGCGGCTGGCGCTTGCTGTCGGACGAACTGACACTGATCGATCCGTCCCGGAATGGTCAACTGGTTCCCCTGGCACGACCGGTCAGTCTGAAAAACGACTCCATTGACGTCATTCGTCGATTCCATCCTTCGGCAGTCTTCGGTCCCCTGGCCCATGACACCAGTAAAGGCACGGTCAGCCACCTCCGTCCACCCGACGAAAGCGTGGCACGCATGGATGAGACCGCCACGGCAAGCCATATCATCTTTCCACAGTACTCACCGGACGCAACAACCTGCCTGGAACCGCTTACGCGCGGCGATGCCTTCATGCAGTTGGCCGAAAATACCGTCAATTACAGTCTGCTCGGCGAGGAGGGATTTATTCAACTGGCGGATCGAGTCGAAAATTGTATCTGTCACCATTTTCGTTACAGCCAGCTCGAAGAGGCGGTGGATATTTTCCACCAGTTGTCCTCATGAACAGCCGGTTGACGACACGCCCGCTGATTCTCCAGGCGCTGCATGACCCCGGTTTGCTCGCACAACTCACGCCCGGGCAATGGAATGATCTGCTGCCTCAGGGACGCCAGTCCCATCTGCTGGCGCGCCTGGCATACCTGGCCCGATCACAGGGGCTGCTCGATGAGTTACCTCCTTCTCCGCGAGGTCATCTGCGTGCTGCACTGGTGGTCGCCGCGCGCCAGAGGCGGGCAGTGCATTGGGAATTGACCCGCATACAAAAAGCACTGGCGACAAACGAGACACCGGTGTTACTGCTCAAGGGGGCCGCCTATCTGGTCGCCGATCTCCCCGCCGGTCAGGGCCGTTTGTTCAGTGACATCGATATCCTGGTCCCCCGGGCGCAGCTGGATAATACCGAAAGCGTGCTTAAAGCCTATGGCTGGACCGGCGACCCGCATCTGGATGCGTATGACCAGCGTTATTACCGGCAATGGATGCATGAGTTACCACCGCTGCGCCATCCCGTGCGCGGCAGCGTGATCGATGTACATCACAACATCCTGCCGGATACCGCCCGGGCGCATCCCGACGCTGCGCGTTTACTGGCCGACGCGGTCCCGGTCGCACAATACCCGGGCGTTTATGTACTCTCGCCTGAAGATATGGTTCTGCACAGCGCCACCCATCTGTTCTGGGACGGGGAATTTGATCATGGCTTGCGGGATCTGGTGGATCTGGATGCACTGCTACGCCACTTTGCCGGCAAAACCGGTTTCTGGGACAGCTTGCGGGAACATGCCCTGCACCATGGTCTGACCCGCCCGCTGTACTACGCCTTGACGTATACCCGTCGCCTGTTCGATACGCCGATTCCTGACGAGCTGTATGCTGCACTGAACGATAAACCACCGGCACCGGTAGCCAGCATGATGCACTGGGCGCTTGGCCGTGCACTGCGACCCATGCACCCGAGCACAAAACTGTTGGGTGACGGTTTTGCCCGCTGGCTGCTTTATGTGCGCGGGCACTTTTTACGCATGCCCGCGCACCTGCTCATCCCTCACCTGGTCCGCAAGGGATGGAAAAAACGCCTGGCAAGAGATGAGCAAACTTAACTCCAGACGATAAACATCGCTCGATTCACCGTGGTGTTACCGCAGCTGCTCGAGTAATCGCTGCGCCTCTGCCTTTTCGCCAAATTCAACGTCTTTTTCCAACAGGTCCTTCAATACTGCAATCGCCTCGGCAGGACGCTCGTTACGCGATAACGCCAGAGCATGATGATAGGCAATAGCAGGTTCGTCGGGCAGACTCTCGCGCGCAGCTTCAATCAAGACCAGACCCTCGGCAGGATCGCCATGCTCCAGCATGGCAACACCGAGCGTATCCTTGATCCGGGGCTCATCCGGACGCAACTGATGCGCCTTGCGCGCCATCTCCAGCGCTCGCGCGTCATCCAGGCGCTGATAGAGAAACGCCAGATTATTCAGCAGAACCGGATTATCGGGAAATTGCTCCACCAGAATTTCGTAATGGGGCAACGCCTCTGCATAGTCATCCGTCTGGAGGTAGGAAGTCCCCAACACACCGCGGCTCTGGACATCATCAGGATGGTCAGCAATATGCGCGGCCAGCTGCTGCCGGGCAGCATGCCGGTCTCCCATTTGCGTTGTGATTTCAAAGCGTTTTACCGCCGCCAGCGTAGACGGTTCAAGCCGGTAAGCCTGGACATACGCCTCCCGTGCCTGCTTCAGCTGTTCGCGGTCCCGCAGGATATCGCCCTCCAGCAAATAACCCCTGGCCTGATAACCTTCCAGGTCCTGGGCCCGCCGCGCAGAGGCCAGAGCGTTATCGTCCTCCCCGACCCCTCGCTGCACACCCGCAAGTTCCAGCAGAGCCGGACCATGGTTCGGGTCAATGGCGACAGCGTTGCTCAACGATTCCAGCGACTTACGCTCCCGGCCCGCCCGCCATTGCGCTACGCCAAGCCGGAAATACCCCTCCGCACTGTCAGGGGCGATGGCTACCAGCTCATTCAGCGTATTGATCGCGGCTTCCGGCTGGTTCGCCGATATCTGCGCTTCAGCCAACAACTGCAGATAGTCCCGATTCGACGAATACCGCTCTCTGATCTCGCCCAGCAGTGAAACTGCCCGACGTGGCTCCTTTGATCTCAGATACTTGCGCGCCATAACCAGCCGCGGCTCCAGCGCCTGTGGGTGCGCCGCCAGCGCCTGTTCCAGTAATTTTATGGCTGTCTGTGAATTACCTTGCTGGTCTTCGAAATTGGCCAGCTCCATCAGCAAACTCAGGTCATCCGGCCGCCGGGTCAGGGATTGTTCGAAAATCGCACGGGCCTGCTCCGGACCGCTCTGCCGAAAGGCAATGATGGCAAGGCTACGTGTCGCGGCAGGGTTACCGGGATCCAGCTCCAGACTCTGCTGAAAGGCGGCCTGTGCGTCCTCCACCCGTTCCAGTCCCAGCAGTGCCGCCCCTTTGAGATTGTGAATCTGTACCAGCTCCGGGTGTTTTTCTGCCAGCGCGGAGGCCTCTTCGAGGGCACGCTCAAACTCCCGCTGTTCCAGCAATTGGGCAATCAGCGTCAGATTGATACCGGCATCCCCGGGCGCCAATTGTCGTGCCGCCTCCAGCTCGTCCATGCCGGTGCGCGTCTCACCGCTCTCCAGCAAGGCCTTCGCCAGACGCACCCGCGCACGGGGAGATGTCGGCTCCAGGGACACCCGCTGACGCAACAGCTCCAGGCTGGCCGCGTCATCACCGCGCGCGGCACGAATGCCCGCCATCATGTCCAGTGCGGCAACATCCTCCGGGTTACTGCCAAGCACGCGCTCGAGTATGTCCTGCGCATCCTCCAGCTCACCACCGCGCATTTGCACCGCGGCCAGCAGATAATTGGCCATGGGCGCGTTCGGTTGTCTTCGCAGATAGCGTTCCAGATAACTTTCCGCCTGACTCCAGTTACCCTGCGCAAAGTGACTGGCGCCGGCGAAAAACAGCGCCGGCAAATGCTGCTCATTACCCCGTAATACCCGTTCCATGGCCTGGCTCGTCGCCGGGTAGTCCTGCCTGTAAAAGTGTAAAAGTCCTTCGACATAGACCGTGGCAAACAGGGTTTGTCCCAGCTCCTGCAGTCGCTGGTGGTCTTTCCCGGCACCTTGCCAGTCCTCGCGGATAATGCGGGTCAGTGCACGCTTGTAATAGCCTGTATAAGGTGCATCAGCCACCTCCACCAGGCGGGTGAATGCCGCTTCGGCCTCTTCCAGTCGACCCTGTGCACGGTGAATCTCCCCGAGAAGATCCCAGGCATCGGCATAATCGGGCTGGTGATCCAGCGCCGTCTCCAGGCGATCTTGCGCCTCGTCCAGTCGTTCATGAAACAGGTTGATCCGGGCCAGCCCGGTCAGAGCCGGCGCATGCGCCGGCGTAACCTTCAAGGCCGCGCGCAATTCCCGCTCTGCCTCTCCGGCGTTGTTCTGCCCCATATAGGCCTGCGCCCGCAGCACATGGGCTTCGGTGAGTCGCTCGTCACCCGTGAGCTGCCAGGTTTGCAGCTGCTCCAGCACCGCGTCAAATTCCCGCTCCAGCAGTCGTGCCCGGGCCAGTTGCAAGGGCGCGTCCGGGCTCTCCCAGCCCAGGGCCAAACCGCGCTCCAGCGCGGACAATGCCGCCGCGCCATCCCCCAGTTCAAGGTAAGCCAACCCCAATCGCCAGCGACCTTCGGTATGCTGCGGCTCGTTTTGCAGCAGGTTTTTCAGTTCGATGATGCTGGCGCGCAGATCGCCTTCGGCCTGGAATGCTGCCGCGCGCTGCAGCCGCTCGGAAGCCGAAAAATCTGTCTGGCCGCACCCTGACACCAGCAGGAGGGCCGCCAGCAAGGGTAGCGCCAGTGCAGCAATCCTGTTCGGCCTGCCGCCAACCGTGCCAACAATTATCGTGCTCATTGATTCATACCTCGCAAATCATCCATCACGGCTCAAGCATCGGTCAGTTTATCTTCCCTGGCTTGTGCCACAAACCCCAACGCAAAATATTCCGGCCTCATTGTGTTGCACCGAACGGGAACATTACACCAAACCCTGCTGAAAATCAGAACGAACCGCGATACCCGCTGACCGCCTGACAACAAACAGGCCACTGCCTGATCCGATTCTGTGGTGTTGCACGCACTGGTTTTTATAGCGGCCCTGTCCCGATTAGACTTTGTCAGTGAGTGTGGCCCATCGATAAAAACTCACCTGTTCGGGATATTTAATTGTTTTCACCCGACCGACTTGCTGCGTGACAGGGGATCAGGCCTTGAATAATTGCAGCGCACGTTTCATGCCAACGGAGCAATCTGTTATCAATCAAAATGTTAAACATTTTTTCCTCCCCGTAAACACCGCTCACTGGTGCCAGTGTCAAATCACCCGACACACCAGACAGCGAAGAGTCTCTCCTCGTGCTAATCTCGTAAAGTATCCCGACACGCTGCCGCCATACTGGTTAGTGACCCTTGTATCGATACCATCACAGGAGACTACGTACCATGGAGCTTATTAAACGCCTCGGAGATCTGTTCGCCATCGCCGGCATACTGATCTGTATCGCGCCACTGATCGCTCGCCTGAGCGGACAGTATTATCTGCTCGGCTTTGAGCTGAAAACGCTCCTGCTCGGCGGGATGTTACTGCTACTTCTGGCCTGTCTTGCCCGGCTGGAGATTCTGCTGCGCCAGGGATCCCGTGCCGGATGACGCCTCACGCCCAAACATGTTTGGGCGTGGTGTCGTTGCAGCGGCAGACCTGGCAAGAAACAGCAACAGGATCAGGTAAAACAACATCGACAGCCGTGGCGACCAGAAGACCGTGCTGAACAGCCCCACGACCAGCACGCCCGTGATAGACGCCAGCGCCCCCAGGGCCAGCAGATTATTGTTTAACGCTCGCGCGGCAAGATAAAACCAGGCGTATACGGTCAACAGCACAAAGGCGAGCAGGCCCAGCCAGCCCTGATCGAACAGCACTTCCAGCCACTGGTTTTCCAGGCGGTAGGTATCCAGCGCATCGGAGGTGAAATACCAGTGATCCGCGCCCCGGGAGAAGTCGCCATTACGCAACAGGTCACGTCCTCTGGCATCGCGCAGCGCCAGCGAGCGAATATCCACCAGACTATTATCGCCCAGATTGGCGATCGACAAGACCGTGCCACGACGCGCAAACCATGGTCCAAGACCCAGCTCACCCGTATTGAATTGCCACTGCAACGACTGCCACGACATTCCGCCGCTGTCCACCGGCAAGACAGTCCGCTGACACTGGAACGAATGTTTGATGTGCTTTTCGCACACGAATAGCCCCAGACGCGCGTTGCCCTGAGCGCGCGCCTGGATCAGCAACCGGTAATCGGTGTGTCGCGCCAGACTGACCCGCTGATTGAGATAGAGCGAGTCTCCCTTGCCCAGACGCAGGAAACCTTCCCCCTGCCCGGATTCCAGAAACGCCAGATTCACCGGCACGCGTCCCTCGGGATTATGCGTCTGGAACATGCCGGGAAAACTGCCCGGACCGTGACCCAGCAGACGCGCCACAATCCCCGACTCACGCAGGGCGAGACCCTGGCGCCAGAGGTCCTGGCGAACTTCCAGATCCCGATCCACCTGCTTCAGACGCTGTTCGGCAAAACCGCCGCCCATCTGTGTCCACAGTCCGGCGACCAGCAGTAGCGGCAACGTAACCCCCAGCCCCCATAACCAGCGCGCGTTGCCCCGTGCCCGCGACGCGCGAATCAGCATCCCGACGGTCAACACCAGAGCGATCGCCGCAAACCCCAGGTAACCGGCGCGCGAATAGGTCATGATCAATCCGTACACGCCGGCGCCGAACAACCCGAATGCCAGCAGCCAGATCCCGACACGGCGCCGGGTCCAGGCCCAGACAAGCACAAACGGCAACCCCATCAGCAGGTAAGTTTCGATACTCGGGCCCCCCACGTGCATATCGGCAAACAGACCGGTCACCCGATAAGTGCTCTGAAAATTGAACAGGCCGGGATAGGTGGCCCGCTCCCAGAGCAGCACCAGCACCAGCCCCGCCAGACCCAGCACCATGCCGGGCACAAAGCGTCGCCGGAGCAATTCGCTGACCGGCATTCCCGAACGGGGTAATACGTAATAGAGAATGACAGCCCAGACAAACCCCTTGATCGCGCGCAGGCCATTCCACGGACTCATGTAATCAATAAAGGTATTCACGTTCAGTGGTGGCAAAGGCCACAGAGACAAGACCAGACTCAGAGTCGCTGAGAAGCCGAACAGTCCGATAAACCCGGCAAACCGGCCCGGCAGTACGGTGCGATGTTCCGCGCGAGATGGGTGACTCATCAGAACCAGCACCGTCACCGCCAACAGCAAATCGAACTCATCGAAGAAGTAGCGGCCTGACCAGGGCGCCAGAAACAGTACAGGCAACAACGCAGGAATCAGCAACGCCCAGCCATCGGGTCGATACCACAACCAGACGCTACAGACGATGAGCCCGAGCGCCAGCCAGCCACCGGCCACTGGCCAGGACAGTGCCAGCAGACAGACCAGCGCAACGGGGATTAACCAAAGCCAACGTGTCTGTGACGATAGCGGGGTTTCAGATTCTGCCTGTTGCAGCCTGCCAGCTTTCAAATCTGGTATCCTGTTCAGCCGTGGGTCCGGGTTGCGAAGCGTTGTTCACTCCGATGGCAAGAGAACGTGAACTGGCCCCGGGGATGAGCCACCACCATAAAGCCAGATACACCCCCCCGGCCGACAGGCCGGCCAACAGCGGCGCGGCGGTGTCCGGGCGTAAACCCTCCAGCAACAATTTGCTCGCCTCGAGCAACAATGCCACGACGGCGGCGATACCGACAAACCGGACACTGCGCCGCGCCTGCGGCCCCCCACGCGTGCGCCAGTCCCACAACCAGCCACCCAGACCGATGACGCTGTACATGCCAAGATGCAGGACCACACTCTGGATTGCCGTGGCCTCGGGCACGAAGTAATGATAATAAAACGGCAGCCAACGCAAGGAATCGAGCTGTGTAACGATCGCCTCCGGGGAGGCGAGTCCCCTGGCCTCAATCAGCACGAGACTGCCCACCAACAGCAGATACACCGGCAGAACAAGCAACAGCAGCGCACGCAGGTGTAACAACCCGTGGTGCACGGCAAACCGATCCCGGTACAGCCACACACCGGCCCCCAGTGCCGCACCCAGCGCACGCAGCCACACCGAGGCCCCCTCGGCGATGCCGGAGACAGTCACAAGTTGTCCGGTCTCCACCACCAGCCCAAGCACAAAGCCGGCCCCCATGGCGAACAACAAACGTCGCCATGGTTCCCTCTTGAAACGGCAGGCGACCCATAATCCCAATGGCAGTGCAAGGCCAATCTCCAGCCCGCGCAGGGCGAGGCAACGCAAGCCCTGCCAGCAGCCCGCTGGCGCGGTCAGCCAGCCCCATTGATCGGAGCGCAGTTTGCTCAGCCATTCCTGGGCCGCAAGCATGAAATCCAGCGGTAACAGGCTGACAAAAACATAGGCAAACAGATACACCACCAGCCAGGTGTTGAGTCCGCTGCGCCGCTGTATGAAATGTCGAACCGTGTTGCGCAACACAGACAGGCGGCTGACCAGCCAGAGCAGGCCACCGACAAGGCCGCCTGTGGCATTGGCACTCATGTCCGTCAGTGACGCCGCCCTGTTCGGTAACCAGAGCTGAAAAAATTCGACCGTGGCCGTCACCCCGAGACACAGCCCGGCCACCAGCACCACCCCAAGCCCGCGTGACCCGCCATGCTGCCAGCGATATCCCCACCATGCCGCCAAGAAAAACCCCAGCGGAAGAAACATCAATACATTGGCCACCCATTGCTGGCGTGCCGAGCTGCTGGCGGACTCAAACTGGATACGACTGTATTGACTCCAGGCCTCGGCAAAAGTCAGCCCCGGGTCAAACTCGAAAGGCAACAGGGTGAGATACACCACCACCACCAGATAACCGAGGGCGATTATCCGCCAGTGGCGGGGAGACAGTGAGCTTGTGCTCACGTTGCTTTCCGATTCACCGCCGGGTAAAGACATCAATCACATGCTGTTGAGCATAACGGGAATGCGGGGAGGCCGATCGCATAAACACTCCATTGTCAGGCGTTTAAACAGTGCGCCCCTGAATCGCGCCTTTTCGACACCCAGGCTGTCGTCGGGATGACATATTCAGGAAGCCCACAGTATCGTCAGGCAGATTATTCTTCATGCCTTTTTAGCAATTCGCGCACGTAGTTGGCCGGAATGGCATAACTGATCCCGCTGGGGCGATCCAGCGCGCTTTCGCGTCCCTCCTTGACGTACACCATGTTCAAAATCCCGATCACCTCCCCGCTATTGATGTCGAACAACGGGCTGCCGCTGTTACCGGGATAAGCTGTCGCATCCAGTTGAAAAACCGTGTAAGGATCGCGCATGCGCCGAATCAGAGCGGGATTCAGCTCTCGCCCGCTGCGGGTGGGCAAGACAACCGGCGCAATCGCCGAGATAATGCCCCGGTGCGTCGCCGGAATCAGTCCCAGTGCTGCACCGATGGGAAAACCGGTAAATGCCACCCGCTGGCCCTCGCGAATTTCCGCAGAGTCACCCAGCTCCAGCGCCGGCAGGGCCTCCCCCTCGATGCGCAACAAGACCAGATCCCGGGCGGGATCCGACGCCACCGCACGCGCCTGACGGACCCGGGGCCGCGTTCCCGGCAAAAACACCGCCAGTACCTCGCGATTTTCCGAATCCAGCTCTGTCGGCAGCACATGTTCGTTGCTCACGACATAGCGGCCGTCGCCCACCGCAAATCCCGTACCCTTGAGGTTCGCCCGGGGCTGGCGGGTTTCCTGATAGGTTCCCACCCCCACCACCGAGGGCTTGATGCGCTCAATGACATCCGGCAGCTCGGCACCCCACGCCGGCGCGAGCCACAAGACGATAATCCCCGCACTGATCGAGCGTTTTAGTGATTCAGTCTTCATATCCAGCTCCCCGTTGTGATAATGCCCCAACCTACGACTACCCGACCCGCCGCAATACAAGCCGCCTATCGGACGCTATACTTTATGGAATTCATAGCCCAGATCATAGCGGAGAAAGTGCCGGCATCCAGTTGGCTCCCACGCTCGCATCGTCGTCTCAAAGATGCCTTCAGGCGACACGACTCCTTCAGGGACTGCCATGACAATGCTATTTCGCCATATATTATCTTTTTTTATATTGAACGCGCTCATAATCGCAAGCCCTCCGGCAGCCAGTGCGACATTGTCAGATACGGCGTTAGCCCGTCTGGCCGCCAAATTGGCGCCGGGCGAGTTCCGTAAGCTGAACGCCAACTTGCCTGACGCATTCGAGACCTATCACGACTTTCTGCGCCATACCTTCACCTCGGATTGCCCGGATCAGTGGGGTGAGCAGGGCCACTGGCATCGAGGGCGTGGGCAGGCGTTCTTTCTGGGTGACCGGACCCAGAGCGCGCAGCAGCGCGACCCGGACGATGACGATATTGTCTTCGTCTCTTACCTGGCCGGGGAAAATCGTTGGGTCCACAACTCCAAGACCGGGGTCCGTGATTCCAATGACCACCACCCCTATTCCCAGATGGCGCTGGATGAAAAGCGGGATCGGTATTACCGGATCAAGAATGATACGGCCTGGGTGTACGACATAGGCGCGGACACCCGTAAAGGCTACGAAGGCCCGCAGGCGTGGACCCGAGTTAATCATGTATTCCCTGGTGGTGGCAATTCACCCAAGGAGGTCCATGAGGCGCTGGACCGCATCGTCATGGCGGATGAAGACGGCAATGTCTATGGCATTAACCCGGACGATTTTTCTGATCAAATTCTGCTGGGCACACGTCCAGGCCAAAACAGCTATCAGTCCCTGATGACTTACAACCGGGTTCGCAATGAATTGTTATGGATAGGAGGGACCTATAGCACCACCAGGCAGATGGTCACCCTTGTAGATGCACAGGGAAATGTCGTTGCGAAGAATGACGCCCCGAGCGAAGTCGTAACCAATATATCAAAGGCAAGGATCTTTTACGACCCGACCACTGGAAACTACCTCCTGCTCGATGATAGGGGCGCCAGCACAAAGGGCGTTTTGTGGGAGTACAGCCCTTCGCTGGATGAGTGGCGTGTTGCGGTAGATTTCGCACAAGAAACAACGATAGAGTGGCCTGGCAATTATTGCGGGCACGTAATGATTCCGCTGGATGAGTATGGCGTGATCATGTGGATGACCCGGTACGGCACTCGGCTTTACAGGCACAAGAGCATCTTCTCGGGGAACGAAGAACCGACCTCCGAGCCAGAACCAACCCCAGATCCAGGGCCGATCCCAGATCCAGAACCGACCCCGGAGCTGTCTGGCGAGCATCCGTTCTATGCGATTACAGCGACCATGCAGCCAGGCGAGTTCAGGCCGGTAGAGACAACTTTCCCACCGGGCGTCGGGAGCATGTCCCGGATGAATCACACTAGTTGGCATCCCGATGACGACAGTGCTGGGACCTTCGGCGTCGGCTGGACGGACCGGACCCTGTTCGATCCACAGACCGGCCGCCTGTTCAATGTCCTCATGCGCAGCAAATACACCCGATCGATCACCTGGCTTGAACCTGATCTGCGCTGGACCGGAATCATGGCGCCCCCGGAGGCGGGGATTGGTGGCCGGCGCCCCTATAACCGCCTGATGGACGGTGGCGACGGGTATATGTATTTCGCTCCCGGTGACCGTATCGGCCGTCTGACCCGAGCCCCGTATAAGAACCCTGCCCAGTGGGAGGATGTGGGCGCTCCACCGCTACCGATGGACTATAGTGGCCACGCTGTAGGTGACTACTCCACGATCTGGCACCCCGATATAGGCAAGTTCGTGTTCTACATCTTCGGCAGAGGGCCAAACGAGGACGTGGGCATCGAGGCCCACGAACAGGGGCATGTGTGGATATGGGGCCCTGGGGATGACCAGTGGACACGACCCGACAACCATCCGGATGAAACAGCCTCGCCAGGTCGTACCCAGTCATCCGGCTATGGTGGCACCACCCTTTACAACCCTGTGCGACGTGAAGTCCTGATATATGGGGGCTCAGCCAACTGGAGCAACCCGCACCCTCTCGGGCCGCAGTGTATGGCCACCATTAACAGCGAGGGGGAGTTCCGCCGTCATGGGCCCAGCGGCCTACCCTACTCCGCTAAAAAAGAACGGATCACGTTCGACCCGGTTACAGGTGATTACATCATGACAGTAGGGCCGGAACATCGCGGGGATCAAACGGACCTAAAGATGTACGTGGGCGACCCTATTCGTGGAAAAGACTGGGAACTGATCCACGACTGGGTGGGCCTGACCGGGGCAGACCGGCCGTTGCACCACTATGAGAACTGGCATCGCGTTACCCCGCTGCCCGGCACCGATGTGCTGATCTGGTCGGATCTGCGGCGCGGGATCGTTCTGCAACGCCTGCCGGCCACGCACTGAAGCACACTGTCCGGATTTGACCAATCCGAAAACGCGACTACCCCCGTCTCCGTGCCACGATGTTCTGAACAGGTTCCGGCATGGATGACCGTGCCCCTGAATCCACAATGCTTTACAATCCGGTAAATCAGCTCACCCGGAAATATTGACTAATGGACGCACCACCCCCGGCAAAAGTCGGCTCTACACAGACCGAACCATCGGCGACCGCCGGCATGCCACGGGTTTCGGTGATCATGCCCGCCTATAACACCGCGCAGTATATTGGTGAGGCCATTAACAGCGTCCTCAGTCAGGATTATCCCAACAAGGAACTGATTATCATCGACGACGGCTCAACGGATGGCACCGTGGATATCATCCGCCGTTATGAACCCGCCGTGACCCTCCTGACCCAAAAGAATCAGGGTTCGGCCGTCGCGCGCAACGCCGGTCTAGACGCAGCCCGGGGTGACTATGTGGCCTTCCTCGATTCCGATGACATCTGGTTGCCCGGTAAACTCACCGCGCAAGTGAGGTATATGGAGCAACACCCGGAGATCGGCATGAGTTACGGTCGCTGGCAGGTCTGGAAACCGCAGTCCGATGGCGAATTCTCCGCCCCGAAAGTCCCCTGCACAGACGATCAAGCCGGCCTTGTCGAAGACGGTTCCGGCTGGTTATATAACCGCCTGCTGTTTACCTCTCTGCTGCACACCATTACCGTCATCGCCCGGCGTGATCTTATCGATAAAGTGGGGCGTTTTGACATAACCCTGAAACGTGGCCAGGATTATGATTACTGGCTACGCGCATCCCGAATCACCGAGATCCACCAGCTCGACCAGATCCTCGCGCTCTATCGGCTTCACGGAGAAGGTTGTGTTAAAAAATGGCCGCACGTAAACTATGAAAAAGTCGTCGTCGAAAATGCGCTCAGCCGCTGGGGGCTTGAAGGCCCAACCGGCGAAGTGACCACAAAAGCGGACATGCAACGCCGGCTGGCCGGTACATGCTTCAGCTTCGGCTACCACCATTACTGGGAGGGCAGTCCCCGACTGGCCGTTCAGGCCTTTCGCCAGTGTCTCGGTTATCGTCCGGGCTATCTTGCAGCTTGGCGTTATCTGATGATGAGTCTGGTCAAATCCATCGTCAAACCCTCTGGCCAGGGCTTGCCCGCTACAAACCAGCAATAACACTTTTCTCTCAAGGTTTCGCTTTAAATTATGAAAACTATCCAGTCCGTGCTGAATCTTCTGAACCGTCGAGAGCGCTGGCAGATGCTATTCATTTTGATGTTCATGCTGCCCAACGCCCTGATGCAAGTTGCCGGCGTCGCATCCGTCATGCCCTTCATTGCGGTAATGGCTCAGCCGGAACTGGTCGAAAGCAATTCGCTGCTGGCCGCGCTTTACAGCGCACTGGGTAAGCCTGCCATGCGCGAGTTTTTAACCATTCTGGCCAGCGTCGCACTGGTCTTACTCGTTGTGGGTAATGCACTTGCGGCTTTCACCACCTGGTTAATCCTACGATTCAGCTACATGCGAGTACATACGCTTTCCCGAAAATTGATGGAAATCTATCTTGGCAGCGAATACCACTTTTTTCTGTTACGCAATCCCTCGGATCTGACCAAGAATGTCATCAATGAAGTGAATCACCTGGTGACCGGTTTCCTTATGCCTCTGCTGCAACTGGCCGCCAATGGCTTTATCGTCACGGCGCTTTTACTCATGTTGTTGTGGAAAGATCCAATCTTGGCCATGACAGTGGGACTGATTCTGGGTGGATCTTACGGGCTTATCTACATTATCCTGCGCAACCGTATGCGCACACTCGGCCGACGACGGCTGGAGGCAAACGCCCGGCGGTTTAAAACCACGCACGAAGCCTTCGGCGCCATCAAGGATCTCAAAGTCTCCGGACGCGAGAACTACTACCTTAATGCCTACTCGGATGCCTCCTATGCCTTCGCCAACAACCAGTCCAGTCACCAGGTGATTGCCCAGATGCCGCGTTATGCCCTGGAGTCCATCGCCTTCGGCGTGGTGCTGCTCATTGCCCTTTATCTGACCGCGACACAAACATCCTCTCAAGGTGTCCTGCCCGTCATCGCACTCTACGCCATGGCAGGCTACCGGCTCATGCCCGCTCTGCAGAAAATCTTCGATAACGCCGCCACATTACGCTTCTCAGCGCCTGTTGTAGAACGCATCAATGAAGAGATGTCACAAAGCACCGTGCAAAATGCTCGCACGGCATATGACACACCATCACCCGGCCGTAGCACTGATACACCGCTGGCGCTACATAACGCCCTGACACTCGAACACATCGCCTACCGCTACCACGGTATGACGACCCCCGTGCTGAATGACATCACTATCACTATCAAGGCACGCACCACTGTCGCTTTTGTCGGCGAATCCGGCGCCGGCAAAAGCACTCTGGTGGACATCATCCTCGGTCTACTCAAGCCCGATGACGGCTCGATTCTTGTGGACGGGATCCCCCTGGACGATCACAACCTGTCCCAATGGCGCCATCACCTGGGCTACGTACCCCAGGCTATCTACCTCGCTGATGACACCCTGCGCCGCAACATCGCGCTGGGTATTCCGGATCGGGAAATTGATGAGGAGGCCGTCATTACCGCCGCCAAAGCCGCCGCTATCCACGACTTTATTACAAGGGAACTCCCCGACGGCTATGAAACCGTTGCGGGCGATCGCGGTATTCGCCTCTCCGGCGGACAACGCCAGCGCATTGGAATTGCGCGTGCTTTATATGGTAATCCAGAGCTGCTGATACTGGATGAGGCGACCAGCGCCCTGGACGGATCAACGGAAGCAGCTGTCATGGATGCAATCGATCAACTCAGCGGTCAAAAGACGATCATCATGATAGCCCATCGTTTGAGCACCGTGAAAAACTGCGATCAGCTCTATTTGTTAAAAAATGGCAAACTGGTCGCCAACGGCACCTATGACCACCTACTTTCGAACAACGCGGACTTTCGTCGCATGGAAAAAACAGCACATGCTTCAACGCGTCAATAATTCACATGCAGTTTTATCTCGGTTAATTCAGATAACCGCCTGACAAGACGGATACCTCAAGCAGCAGGACGTTGCAATCCAGCCTCGACTTCATCCCGTTTAGCTTTACCCAATAGATGCTCAATCAGGGTCAGGGCAAAATCCATTGCCGTGCCGGGACCGCGCGAGGTAATCACCTTGCCGTCGACGACGACCGGTGTCTGTTCATATTGCAGGTTGTCGGTCTGAATGTTGTCCAGCGCACCGGGGAAACTGGTGGCATGCTTGCCATTTAATAACCCGGCACTGGCCAGTACCTTGGGGGCGGCGCAGATGGCCGCGGTGTATTTGTCGGCATCGGTCATCTGCAATAACAGCGTGTGAATGCGCGGGTCGTTGTTGAGGTGATCGGCCCCGGGCAATCCACCGGGCAGGACGATCATATCGAAATCCCTGTCCAGCACCGCCTCCAGGGTGGTATCCGGCATCAACACGGTTCCGCGACTGGCCTTGACCGGCTGATCGTCGAGGCCGACGGTGGTCACCTCGACGCCGGCACGGCGCAGCAGATCGATGACGGTTACGGCTTCGAGTTCTTCGCAACCCTGGGCGAGCGGGATGAGTACATTGGCCATGTGGAATCCCTCCGTTGTTGTCGCAGTTCAATCAGTTCGGACACCGGGACCAGGCGCACGCCATGCTCCTGCAGCAGCGGCAGCCACTGTTCCAGCGTTGTCAGGGTCGCCGGATAGGGGTGGCCGATGGCCAGAGCGGTCCCGTCACGCCGGGCCCGCTGGATCAGTTTAGTCAATTGTTCGGCGACCACCTGCGCATCGTCGCGGTAATCGAGAAAAATATCCCGCGAGGTGTTGCGGATCCGCCGCTGGCTGGCCTGTTGCTCGGCCACGGTATGATGCGTGGTGCGACTGTCGATGAAATAGAGATCATCGCGAAACATGGCGGCCTGCATCAACCAGCGCATGCGGCTGGTACTGGCGGTCAGCAGACTACCCATGTGGTTGTTGAAGCCCACGGCGTGGGGTACCGCCTCGAAATTCCGGCGCACCGCGGTTTTGAACTGTTGCTCGCCCATGTCGTGCACCAGCGCCGCCGGGGCCCAGCGCCGCCCCGGTCTCGGCTTCCATGGGAAGGTGAATCATCACTTCCTTGTTCTGCCGGTGGGCATGGCGGGCCAGCAGGCGGGTAAACGGGCGATGGGGCAGGATGGCGTAGGTCACCGGGCCGGGCAGATCGATGGCGCGCAGCCCGCTGCGCTGCTGGTTGCCCAGATCGTCAATGATGATACTGACCGCCGGCTGCAGGCTGCCAGCCGCCGCCGGTGTGCTCTGAGTGTCGGCCAGCGCGGTTGTTGCGCCCAACAACAGTCCCCACAACAACACGCTTTTCGCTATCGGGTTAATCAGGGTTTACTCCCGAGTTTGAAGCAGATGCAGCCCCTTGAGCAGGTTCAGCGCCTCGAAGACCGGATAATCGTCGCTGGCCAGGGAAAGATCGTCTTCTTTATCACTCTTCTGATCGGCGCTGTCTGTCTCTGTATCCTCGCCGTTGCCATTCATCAGGTGACCGCCGAGATCCGCCTCGCGCAACGGCTTGAAGCCATCTTCGCGGGCCGCCACGGTCACATCGCTGAGCTTGATATCCGGCTGGATCCCTTCGGCCTGAATCGAACGCATACTCGGCGTGTAATACAACGCCGTGGTCAGCTTGATGGCGGTGTTGTTTTGCAGATCGATCACGGACTGCACCGAACCCTTGCCAAAGCTTTTGCTACCCATGATGATGCCACGGCGATGGTCCTGCAGGGCGCCGGCGACGATCTCCGAGGCCGAGGCCGAACCGCCATTGATCAGCACCACAATCGGCGCGCCCTTGAGGATGTCCTCGGGCGAGGCACGGGCGGTTTTCTTGTTGTCGGCCGTGCGCCCCTTGATGGAGACGATGTCACCTTCGGTGATAAACGCATCGGAGACGGAGATCGCGGCATCGAGCAGGCCGCCTGGATTGTTACGCAGATCCAGTACCAGCCCCTTGAGATTGCCGTTGTTTTCTTTTTTCAGCCGGGTCACTTCCTTGCGCAGATCCGCGCCGGTGCGCATCTGAAAGTTGGAGATGCGAACATATCCATACCCATCGCCCAGCAATCGCGCCTTGACACTTTCTACCCGGATCTTGTCTCGCGTCAGTTCAAAGGTGAGCGGCTTGCTTTCACCTTCGCGCACGACGGTCAGCGTGATCTTGCTGCCGGGCTCACCGCGCATCAGCTTGACCGCGTCGTCCAGGCTCATGCCTTTGACCGACTTGTCATCAAGCCGGATGATCATATCACCACTTTGAATACCCGCTTTTGCAGCGGGCGTATTATCGATGGGGGAAACCACCTTGACGAAGCCATCTTCCATGCCGACCACGATCCCCAGCCCGCCGAATTCACCGGAGGTGCCGATGCGCAGCTCGGTGGTCGCCTTCTCGTCCAGGTAGCTGGAATGGGGATCGAGTCCGGTCAGCATGCCGCGAATGGCATTTTCCAGCAGGGTCTTGTCGTCGACATCCTCGACGTAGTTCTCTTTCACACGCTGGAACACTTCGCTCAGGGCCTGCACGGTTTCCAGCGGCAAGTGTTCGGCAACCGGCGGCTGACGCTCGGCAATCACCCCGCCGGTGATCGAGAGAGAGACGCCCAGCACCAGGCCAAGCAGCAGAATAAGAGTGTTACGGGTAAAGGCATTCATTGCTCTAACTCCTGGTGCCGGAGTTCATTCCGGCATGAACTTGTCACGCTACGTCGTTGATAACTTTCAGGTATTAACTTTAACACCTTTTGTCAGGCTTGTCGGTCAAATCTTCATCCGCGCCGGGTCCGGCGACACCAGCTGGCGGGATTGGTCGGCTTGCCGTTGTGACGGATTTCAAAATAGAGTCCCGCTTCATCCCGGCCGCCGCTACTGCCCACCTCGGCGATCGGCTCGTCCGCCTCGACCCAGTCACCAACCTCTTTTAACAGACCCTGATTATGGCCATACAGGCTCATGTAGCCGTCGCCATGATCGATGATCATCAGCAGCCCATAGCCCCGCAGCCAGTCGGCATAGGCAACCCGGCCGGGCGCCACCGCATAGACTGTATTGCCGGCACTGTCGCCGATCAAGACCCCGTTCCAGCGCAGCTTGCCGGCATTGCGTGACTGGCCGAACAGTTTTTGCACATCGCCCCGGGCCGGCCAGGTCAACCGCCCCCGCCGTTCGGCGAAGCGCTTCTGGCTGTCCTTGCCCATCAGCAAATCGCCCAGTTCCCGGTTCAGCCCCTGCAACAGTTGCTGTAACTGTTTTTCATCCTCCCGCAGACGGCTCAGCTGCTGATCCTTGCTGCTGATTTCCCGCTTGAGCTGCACCAGGGCCTGGGAGCGCTGACGAAAGTTTTTTTCCAGCTCCTGCTTCTGCCGGGTTTCTCGCGCCAGCAGAGTTTGCAATTCACCGCGCTGCGCTTCGATCTCGCTTTCCACCCGATCCAGACGGGTGATCGTCTCAATGGCCTGTTCGATCTGTTCGCTGCGGGCACGATTGAAATAATCGTAATAGGTGGAAACGCGCCCGAGCGCGGCCGGACTTTGCTGATTGAGCAACAGCTTGAGAAATTCCTGACGACCGATGATATAGGCGGCCTTGATCTGCTGGCCCAGCAACTCGCGCTGCTCGGCGAGCTCGTCCTGCAACTGGCGTTGCTCCTGTTGCAGCCGGGCAAGCTTGCGGTTCCGGGTTTTTAACTGATCTTTGATATTACGCAGGCTTTTGACCTGCCGACCGATACGGGTTTCGATCTGTTGCAGTTCGCGCACCACTTCACTGTGCAGATCCCGTCGCGAGGCCAGTTCCTGTTTGAGCTCATCGATCTTCGCCCGCAGCGCCTCCAGCTCACGGGCCTTTTGCTGTTGCGTGGCGGAATCGGCGTGCACCACAGGCGGTGACGCCAGCGGGAACATCAGTACCAGCAAGATTATCCAGCGGGGGAGGGCGGCTAACATGTTCGGCATCTTAACCCTGTTATCGCGGCAAATACCATTGCAGGCAGGCAACAATCACAAAGCGCCCGGTAACCCCCTGATTCAAGCGTTTCAGCCGGGCGCTTTATGTTCCGCGTTGATTGTCGTTAGCCGCTTATACCGTGTCCTGCACCGCATCTTCGGATTGGGCAATCAGTGAGCGGCCGTTCATCTCGGACGGCTGGGGAATGCCCATCAGCTCCAGCATGGTGGGGGCGATGTCAGAGAGGGCACCGTTGTCCTCCAGAGCGAAGCCCCGCCCGACATAGATCAGCGGCACCAGGTTGGTGGTGTGCGCGGTGTGCGCCTGATTGGTCTCGGGGTTTTGCATCATTTCGGCGTTGCCGTGATCGGCGGTGATCAGCATCTCGCCACCGGCCTGGCGGACCGATTCGACCACCCGGCCGACGCATTCATCAAGGGCTTCGATCGCCTTGACCGTGGCGTCGAAGTTGCCACTGTGGCCCACCATATCGGGGTTGGCGTAGTTGCAGATGATCACATCGTATTCATCGCTTTCGATCGCCGCGACCAGCTTGTCGGTCAGCTCGGGCGCGCTCATCTCGGGCTGCAGATCGTAGGTGGCCACGTTGGGCGAGTTGATCAGCACCCGGTCCTCGAATTCAAACGGCTCCTCGCGCCCGCCATTAAAAAAGAAGGTCACGTGGGCATATTTTTCGGTCTCGGCGATGCGCAACTGATGCATGCCCAGTCCGGAAATGTATTCGCCGAACACGTTTTTGAGCCGATCGGGGGGATAAGCCACCGGAACATCGTATTCCGCGTTGTATTCGGTCAGGCTGACAAAGCGGCCCAGTTTCGGGGTCGCCGCGCGCTCGAAGGCATCGAAATCGGGCTCGATAAAGGGTCGGGTGATCTGGCGCGCGCGATCGGAGCGGTAATTCATAAACACGATCACATCGCCGTCTTCCACTTTCACCGGCTCGCTGCCAGCCGGCACGATGGCGGTGGACTTGACGAACTCATCGGTCTCGTCACGCGCGTAGGCCATCTCCAGCCCCTGCGCGGCGGTTTCGGCAGTGAACTCGCCCTTGCCAAGGGTAATCAGATCATAGGCGCTCTGGATTCGCGGCCAGCGGTGGTCCCGATCCATGGCGAAATAGCGCCCGATGATGGAGGCAAAGCGCCCGCCACCGATCTCGGCGAATTTGGCTTCCATTTTCTCGATCGACGCGGCGGCACTTTTGGGCGCGGTATCGCGGCCGTCCAGAAAGGCATGCACATAGACCTTTTTCGCGCCCTGGTTGACCGCCAGCTCGGCCATGGCGTGGATATGCTCTTCGTGGCTGTGCACGCCGCCGGGGGAGAGCAGGCCGAGGATATGCACCGCCCGGTCGGTGTCCACCGCCAGCTGGGCGGCGTCCACCAGGGTCTGGTTGGCGAAAAACGAGCCGGTTTTGATCGAGCGACTGACCCGGGTGTACTCCTGGTAGACCACGCGCCCGGCGCCCAGATTGAGATGCCCCACCTCGGAGTTGCCCATCTGGTCGGCAGGCAGCCCGACCTCGGCGCCGGAGCCGCGAATCAGGGTGTGCGGGCATTCCTGCCACAGGCGGTCCCAGACCGGCTTGTTGGCATGCTCAATGGCATTGCCTTCGGTGATTTCGGAGTAACCCCAGCCATCGAGAATAACCAGGACCATCGGTTTCGGATTCTGTGACATAAAGTAGAGGTAAGCGCTCGATTTCTAACAAGTTTTAAGTTTAGACGGAGTCTAACGGATAACCCCGCGTGGCGCCAGCATTACGCGGCGGGCCCGCCCACCGTCGGCCGGAAAATCCCTACTCCGTCTGCGAAAAGCCTTCTCAAACGGTAGATTATTGTATAATGTTTTATTAATAAAAGGCACCATGGTGTGCCACGACAATTTCAAGACCTGACAACACGCAGGTATAGCATTCGGAAGGTCCTATGAATACAGAGACGATGGAAATGCCCGGTTTGATGACCCGCGACGAGGATATTGACCGCGCCTCCCGTTCCCTCAAGGCGATGTCACATCCGCTACGGCTGAAAATCCTGTGCACCCTGGGCGACCAGGAGACCAGTGTTCAGGATATCGTCGAACAGGTCGGTACCTCGCAGAGCAATATTTCACAGCATCTGGCGATTCTGCGCGACAAGGGGATTCTCGACTCCCGCAAGGACGCCAACCGCGTCTATTACCGGGTGGGTGATGCGCGAACCCTGCGCCTGATCGAAATGATGCGCGAGGTGTTCTGCAGCGCCAGCTGACCCGGCTGCGGCAACCGGCTGACATAGCGGACTGGTTTTCCCAGGGGCAGACACTCGCTTGAATTTCGCCACCCTGTCCCTATCGTGACAATATTCTTTTGATACTACTCGAGGCACTGCCAACTATGACGACTGAAAGAATCATCCGTTCGCTGGCCGGTTTTCTGTTGCTGCTCTCCCTGGCACTGGGCGTGGAAGCCAGCCCGGTCTATCACAGCGTTCACTGGTTGTGGCTGACCGCCTTTGTCAGCCTGAACCTGCTGCAAAGCGGCTTCACCAATTTCTGCCCGCCGGAAAAACTATTAAAACGCTTCGGCGTCAAAAGCAGTCACTAATAACCTGTTTCGCAAGGAGTTCTCGTGGATCAACTCACCACCTTCGTCACCAACAACTGGATTCTGGTCGGCGCCCTGATCGTTATCCTGTTTTTGCTGGTCTACAGTTACATCGGCGGGAGTTTGCGCGGCTATGCCTCCACCTCGCCCAGCGAGGCGGTGAAAATGATCAATCGTGAGGACGCGCTGGTCCTGGACGTGCGGGAAGACACGGAATACCAGGAAGGGCATATCATCAACGCCATGCATCTGCCGCTCAGCCAGCTTAACGATCAGATGAAAAAGCTGGAAAAACACAAAGAGCAGCCGATCATCGTGGCCTGCCGTTCCGGCCAGCGTTCCGGCCAGGCCTGCGCCACGCTCAAAAAGGCCGGTTTCGACAACGTCTACAATCTCGGCGGCGGTATCCTGGCGTGGAAGAACGCCAATCTGCCGCTGGTCAATCAAAAACAAAGCAAATAACAGGGAGGCAGCTCATGGCTGACATTACCATCTACACCACCCGCTTCTGTCCCTACTGTGTGCGTGCCAAGCGACTGCTCGACAGCAAGCAGGTCAGCTATCATGAAATCCCGGTCGACAGCGATAATGAACAACGCCAGATCATGATGGAACGCAGCAAGGGCCACACGGTGCCGCAGATCTTTATCAACGATGAACATGTGGGTGGCTGCGATGAACTCTATGCCCTGGAATCCGCGGGCCAGCTGGATCAGCGCCTGGGACTGAGCGACGCCTGAGCCAGACCGGAGCCAGTGATCATGAGCAACGCACTGCATATCGTTTGCCCGCATTGCGACAGCATCAACCGGCTGCCGGCCGACAAACTGAGCGCGGGCGGCAAGTGCGGCAAATGCCGTCAGCCCCTGTTTGACGGGCGGCCTGTCGAATTGACCGCCGGCAACTTTGCCCGGCATATCGGCAAAAACGACATTCCCGTTGTGGTCGACTTCTGGGCGCCCTGGTGCGGCCCGTGCAAGATGATGGCCCCGGTGTTCGAACAGGCCGCCGCGCAACTGCAACCGAAGCTGCGCCTGGCCAAGGTCAACACCGAACAGCAGCAACAGCTGGCCGCCCAATACCAGATCCGCAGCATCCCGACCCTGGCCGTGTTCAAGCACGGCCAGGAGCTGGGACGCCAGGCCGGTGCCATGGATCTATCGAACCTGAGCCGCTGGGCGCAGCAGTTTATCTGAGCCACACCCTGCCCAGGCCCGTGACCGATCTGCTACCATGCCGGTCCTGACGGACAATCCGATTTTTAACAACCACAAGACGAACTCATGGCCGATAACGACACCCCGCAAACTTCTGACCAGCAAGCGTCGAGCGAGAATGCCGAACAGCAATTCGCCGTCCAGAAGATCTACACCAAGGATATCTCTTTCGAATCGCCCAACGCGCCGACGATCTTTACCGAACAGCTGCAACCGCAGATCAACCTCGAGCTGAACAGCAACGGCAAGCGCGTCGCCGACGATGTCTACGAGGTCGTGCTGGCATTGACAGTCACCGTCAAGCACGAAGAGAAGACCGCCTATCTGATCGAAGTCCAGCAAAGCGGCGTCTTTTATATCAAGGGATTCAATCGCGACGAACTGGGCCACATGCTCGGCAGTTTCTGCCCCGAGATGCTGTTCCCCTATGCCCGCGAAGTGGTCTCGGATATTGCCACCCGCGGCGGCTTCCCGCAGCTGTTACTCGCGCCGGTCAACTTCGAGGCCCTGTACGCCAAGCACCTGGCCGATCAGCAACAGGCCGCCACCGAAAGCGCCGAACAGTAAGCCCGGACCATGGCCCGTCCCGCGCAACGCTTTGCCGTTCTGGGCGCCGGCTCCTGGGGCACGGCGCTGGCCATGCTGCTGGCCGACAACGGCCACAGCGTCACGCTCTGGACCCACCGTCCCGAGCAGGCCGACATCCTCAATCGCGACCGCGCCAATCAACGTTACCTGCACGGCCTGGGCTTTCCCAAAGGCCTGAGCGCCAGCGGCGATCTCGAGACCACGGTCGACGGGGCGGATATCATTTTGCTGGTGGTCCCGAGCCACGCCTTTCGCGAGACCCTGACCCGCATCAAACCCCTGCTGCGCGGCGACCATAAAGTCTGCTGGGCCACCAAGGGGCTGGAACCGGGCAGCCAGAAACTGCTGCATCAACAGGCCGAGGAGGAACTGGGCAGCGACATTCCCATGGCCGTCATCTCCGGGCCGACCTTCGCCCGCGAAGTGGCGCAGAAACTGCCCGGCGCGGTCACCATCGCCTCGCGCAACAGCGATTATGCCCTGGAACTGGCCCGCGCCCTGCACAACGATCACTTCCGCGCCTATACCGGCGAGGACATCATCGGCGTCGAAGTCGGCGGCGCCTGCAAGAACGTGCTGGCCATCGCCGCCGGCGCCGCCGACGGCCTGGGCTTCGGTGCCAACGCCCGCGCCGCCCTGATCGCCCGCGGTGTCGCCGAGATCATGCGCCTGGGCGTGGCGCTCGATGCCCAGCACGACACCTTCATGGGCCTCACCGGCCTGGGCGATCTGGTCCTCACCTGCACCGACAACCAGTCCCGCAACCGCCGCCTCGGCCTGGCGCTGGGCCAGGGTCGCAGCAAGGACGAAGTGGTCGAGGAGATCGGCCAGGTGGTCGAAGGCATCAACACCTGCAAGGAAGTCTTCGCCCTGGCGCAGCGGCATAATGTCGACATGCCCATCACCGAACAGGTCTACCGCGTCATCCACGAAAGCCACACCCCCACCGAAGCCCTGCATGCCCTGATGGAACGTGCCATCCGACCGGAGCTGGATTAAAAACAAGATCTCAATGCAGAGGCGCAAAGGACGCGGAGAAGGAATTCATTTTGCGTGGTTGGGGAACACCCTGTTCAAGGGCCGATGTAACTGACCGGCTGCAACCAAATCAAAGTGACCCCTTAAATCATATTTTTACATACGGCCTCCTTCCCGTCTCAACATCTCTACTCTAAAAATTAAAGGGCTTTGACCTTAATCGGGAACATACCCATAAATCTCGGACAAAACCGGTGCTGGCCTCCCTCCCTGCACATAATGTTTTGCTGAGGGACGGGCAAACAGCCCGCCCCTCGACCTATTTGTGAATGATTTCCTCCTTGAGCGAATAGGCAATGCCCAGAACTTCGTCGCAGACCGGGCGCGGATATTCCATCTCGTTCATGGCTTGCATGATATCGTCGACCACGGCGACATATTCGGCCTCGTTGACGTTCATCCCGGTATGCGTTTCGAGCATCGACCGACCGGTGTATTCCACGGGTCCGCCGGAGCCGGCCGCGAGGAACTCCTTGACCTTGTTGCGGGCGTGGTCTATTACCTCGTCGTCGAGGGCTCGGTATCGTGGTCCGGCGACTTCGTTCTGGAGATGAAGGTCGACAATGCGATCGACGAGCTTGTCGATACCATCGCGACCGCCGAGTTTTTCAAATAGGGTTTCACTCATGTCAAATGCTCCTCTCTTGGATGATTTTTCGACAGGTGCACCGGGCACCTACCCACAAGGCGTGACAATCCTTGTTACAGCCGCAACAAGGGAGGGTTGAGCAGTGTCCGACGCGGAACTGTCGCCGATTCGAGCCGCCCTCGACGCCGGCAACTTCGCTCGGGCACAGGAACTGCTCGCCGGACTCACCGCGCCGCCCTCGGCCGAACTGTTTGAGCTGCGGGCCCAGGCGGCGTACGGAACCGGTGATCTGGAAGAAACGCTGGCCGCGTATGGGGATCTCTACCGCCTGCACCTGGAAGGCGGTCGCACCCAGGAGGCCGCCTTTGCCGCCGTCATGGTCGGCATGTACCTGATGATGGACACGGGCCTGATGGCCACCGTGCGCGCCTGGCTGGCGCGGGCGGAGCACCTGATCGAAGACGCGCCCGACAGCCCGGTCTGGGCGTGGCTCGCCGCCGTGCGGACCTACGAGCGCCTGATGTGTGGCGACATGCCGGGGACGGGGCAGTGGGCCCAACGGGCCATGGACGGCGGGCAAAAGCACGGGCTGGCCCCGCCGTCGATCATTGGACAGGTGGCCCTGGCCAGGGTCCGCATCCATGATGGTGACCTCGATGAAGGGCTGAGCGCGCTGGACGACGTTGCCGTGGAGCTGAGCGCCGGTAACCTCGATCCCCTGACCTCGGGGCAGATGTGGTGCGAGCTCATCTGCGCGATGCAGTGGATCGGTCAGCACGACCGCGCCGAACAATGGACCCAGGCCATGGAACGCTGGCGCCAGGGGGCGGCGTTCGGCGGTCTCCACGGCCGCTGCCGGGTTCACCAGGCGGAGATCATGCGCCTGCGCGGGCCCTGTGACGCCGCCGAGCAGGAGGCGTTGCTGGCCTGCGAAGAACTGCGCCCGTGGATGCGGCGGGAGTACGGCTGGCCGCTGACCGAACTCGGCAACGCGCGGCTGCGCAAAGGCGACTTCGCGGGTGCTGAAGAAGCGTTTCTGGCGGCGCACCAGAATGCCTGGCTGCCTCAACCGGGACTTGCGTTGCTGAGACTGGCCCAGGGACGAGTCGATGAAGCCTTTGCAATGATCGAGAACGCGCTCGATCACCCGTTCGATATCCCGTCGAAGGAGCGCCCGCCTTCGGGGGGCCTGCAGCGGGCTCCCCTGCGCGATGCCCAGGTGGTCATCGCGCTGGCGGCCGGCGACGACGACGCGGCACGTACTGCGGCGGCCGACCTCGCGGAGATCGCCCAAATGTACCGGAGCCGCACATTGCAGAACTCCGCGCTCGCCGCAAAGGGACGCATCGCGCTGCACGATGGGCGCAGCAGCGAAGCAATCCGGCTTCTGAGCGAGGCCGTCATGGAGTGGGTCTCGCTGCGCATGCCGTTCGAGGCGGCGAATCTGCGCGTCGAGCTTGCGGCGGCGCACCGCGCGGCCGGTGACGACAGGACGGCCGAGCTGGAACTCGACGCCGCCTGTCGGGCGCTCGAGGAGCTCAACGCCGCGACCTGGGCGGAACTGGCTCGCGAACGCGTCCCGGTGACGCCCTCGCGGTGGGATGCCGAACCCGAACGTTGCGTCTTCTGCCGCGAGGGGGATATGCGAACGGCGACCTTCGACGGCGCCACCGTCCGCTTGAAAGATCTCAAGGGTATGCGCTACCTGGAACGCCTGCTGGCGGAACCCGGCCGGGAATTCCACGTCCTCGACCTGGTGACGGTAGAGCGCGGAGCGCTCCCCGTCGGTATCCCTTCGGATGCTCCCCAACTCGATGCGCAATGCGGATTGGAGGTGTTCGACTCGAAAGCTCGCGAGGCCTATCGGCAGCAACTCACCGAGGTGGAAGAGGACATCGCCGAAGCCGAGCTGAACAACGACCTGCACCGCGCGGAGCTCGCGCGTGCCGATCGCCAGTTTCTTATCGATGAGCTCCGCCGGGGCGTCGGCTTAAACGGTCGGGCCCGGACCGTCGGCGACGGCGTGGAACGAGCGCGTACCAGCGCAACCCGCTCGCTGCGCTACGCCCTCGATCGAATAACCCGGCATCATTCGCGTCTCGGCGAACACCTGGAACGGACGATACGCACCGGTACCTATTTCGCCTACGAGCCCGACCCGCGTGCGCCGGTGGACTGGAAGACCTGACAGCGACCACGTCGAAGTACCGCCACTTGAAGGGATAATGAACTGAGATCAGCTGTCCATCCGGCCAGAGCTGGATTAACAGCAAGATCAAGAGATTAACGCAGAGGGACGCTCCCTGCCTCCTGCCTCCCGCGACACTTGTACATCCCTGTACATCGCGCAACAAAGGCGCAGAGGAACGCAGAGAAAGAAATAATTTTGTATTGTTGTAGAACAGGCTTTTGCTCTGAGCCTAAACTTCGTTTCAGATATGACGGGATAAAAATTGTCGTTTTGGCGTGAAATGTCGCCTCATCCTTAAAGTAACGCTTTAATCCATAAAATGAAGTATTTAAGACTTAAAACAACGTTTACTTCAATATGAAATCTCGCGCTTTCAATACGTTACGGTGGTTCGACCCCTGGCTGCTCTCATGCTGCACTTAAACGGCACGCTTTAATTCTTCGCGGATTATCTTACGCAAGGTACTCTCAAGTTCTTTGTCATGCGCCTGAATATATTCGCGCAGCGCATCATTGATCAGTGTTTGGTAATTGCCACCGCCTGTCGCATGCACACGATTTTTAAAATGTTCGATAATATCAGCATCCAGCCGTATCGTAATTCGCACTTTGTTTGGATCGGACTTAATGACAGGACCGCGCGTTCCTTTTGAAAAATCTTCAGCCATAGTAATCGAGACCTTGATAGTATTGCTTGATTTCATGCTTCGTTGCGGGCCGGGCAGAAATAATCCGGAGACAGTCTTCATCGCGCTCGGTATGCACAACATATAAGACTTTGAGGTAAGGACCCATTCCCAGGGTTTTGAATCTCAGCTCCTGCGCATCGCGATCTTCAATAGTTAAGGCATTTTCATCTTCAAGCGCGATAACGGCATCGGCAAAATCAACACCGTGTTTGCCAAGATTTTCGACCGCCTTCCGTGGGTCCCATTCGTAGTCCATGTATCAAGTGTATGCACATTTTGTGCACGTTTCAAGTGCCATTTTTTGACGATGTTTCAATGGTATAGCGAGCAAGCCCAGCCGAGAAAGGCCGCATCGCGGTCTGACGTCGGCTGGAGCGCCGTGTTATGCCGTGGATTCGAAAGCCCTTTTCCAGATCAAGAGATCAACGCAGAGGCGCGAAGGCGCAGAGAAACGCAGAGAAATAATTGATTCTGTGTTGTTGTAGAATGTGCTTTACTCTGATTGAAAATGAGAATCGTTTGTCACCGACCCCAATCCGCTCTGATCCTGAACTTCTATAAATTTTTTTCGTTCTCTTTGTTGTGCCAGATCCTTAATATATAGATGATTTCATCCGCGATAAGGTAACGGGCCGTATAGTCGCCGCTGTAAAGATCACGGATTTGTTCCGGGTCGGGGGCCTTCAAAACGGGTAAACCGATTTTCGGAAACTGCTTCAGCCTGTCGACGCCCTCCTGGAGATCGAGCGCGATTCGACGGGCCGCGAACGGGTTCTTAACCTCAACAAATTCCACCACTCGCCGAAGGTCATCGATAGACTCCGGCGAGTACCTTACCCTCATGATTCCGGTGGCGACTTGCGATGATTCGTCCCCCAGCTGTTCAGCCAGGCATTCACATCCTCTTCATCAACCGATTGACCGGCTTTGATGGATTCAAGCGCCTCAAGGGTCTCCTGCCACCGGGAGTCCTCCAGCGACTGCCGCGCCAGAAACTCCTTAATGGCCTGGTTGATCAGATAATTCTTGCTCCTATCAAGCCGTTTGGAAAGCGCCTCCAGGGGTTTTTCCACCTCATCAGCGATCCGAATACTCGTAATACCCATGGCACAACCTCGGTGTAGTGAAATGTATTACATATTAGTACAAGCAGGCTGGTATGACCAGGACGTCAGGGATTCGATAAGGGCTACGACCCCTTTTCCCCGGGCTGGTATGACCAGGACGTCAGGAATTCGATAAGGGCTACGACCCCTTTTCCAACCCCTTTTCCCCGCTCATAGATCTGAAGGGGTCTCCTGTTTCCCGCGTACTGCGTAGTGACGGATTGCGCCAATGAAGTGCAGCACGAGTAATGCCGGTAGTAAATATATGCCGGTGTTTACATGGATCCATTCCATTGGTTCGTGAATGACCGACAAGCTTTCAAGAGGCACACAGATTGAAAACCAATTGAAAACATTGACGCACTCATTTTCTGTGAACAGGTACATCGGACCCGTAACCACCATAAGTGCCAACAAAAGCAATATTGCCCTGTGAACCACATAAGCAGCCTGGCGTTCCAAAACAGTCTCCCCAACATTCTCTGGAAACCCCTCATACAACCGGAATATGGCGCGCCATGCCACGAAAAGAAATACAAAGAAACCCAGGGATATATGAATACCCAGCACATAATCCTCGATTATCTCCGATGGTGCGGCTGCCACTGTATAGCCCAAAGCCAGCATGGCAACGACTAGAAGCGCCGTTACCCAGTGATTAATAGTCGAGATTGCAGAGTAACGATTTTGATTCGGCATTTTGTATTCCTTATTGGTGGTCGTAGTCGCAGCACCGCCAGTCAGCCGGCGGCCCAGACACAGATCCGGACGTGCGGAATTACCGCATCCGGCTCCTCAGTCATGTTATTCACCCGTGCTGGCACGGCCCTGGTACCAATCTACCACAACATGGTGTCGTTCCAGACGCGCAGCGGCTGAATTCCATAATAATTCAGCACGGCTTTAAGTCCGATCCAGTTGTAGCTGTGGCGTTGACTCCGACGATTCAACCACTTATAGAGGCTATGGACAACATGCCGGTATAGCCTGGTAAGGCTCCGGCTGTTGTCAGGCAGCCCGAAGTAGTTCGCTATGCCAACCAATTTACGCTTGAACGCCGGCATCAGGCAAGAGAGCCGCTGGTGCCGGTTGAGCTTGATCCAGCGATAGACGGTGCTCATCAGTTCGTGCTGTTTATTGGTGGATATGCGGCAACACCATCTCGCTTGTTTGCGGCGATCCGTGCTCCAATAGAACTCCAATCCCAGAAAACGAAAGCAGTGTTGTGTGCCCGGATGAAACCGGCTGAAACGCATCAGCCGGGTCTTTTCAGGTGCAATCGCCAGATTGAATTTCGCCTGTCGCTGCGGCAGTGTACGATAGAAGGCATGTGCATCCTGGCGCAACTGAAAGGCGACGACAAAGTCGTCGCAGTACCGGATCAGCATCGCTCTGCCCTTACGCCCTGGCTTGACCACTTCTGCCTTCAGCCATTGTTGGATAAGGCTCCGCAGGCGTTTGTTGTCTATTCGCTGCGCCAGCATCTGTTGCAACCAGGCATGATCGACCGTATCGAAGAAACCTTTGATGTCGGCCTCGACAAGATAACCATAGCCTTTATATTGCAGATTAAACCCCAAATGTATATGGCGACTATCATGCTCGTGCCGAAACCGCGAGGAAGAACCGAACTCCTCCAAGCAGCACAAAAGGCAGACCAGCGAGAACAAACAGCGTTGCCTTGGCCCAAAGCCGAAGGAAGGAGGCTACAATTGGTGGGCGTCGATCAAGTGGGTCGTAGCGAACAGAAATGTTTTCACCTACGTCGTAAAGTTCACCTCCTGCGCCAACCTCGCTTGTAAAGCGCTGCGTATGACCAGCCTGGCCCATAAACTCCACAACTGGGTAGTACAGCAGCGCTGGAGTCTTTCGCGGTGCCGATTCATAGGCGGATTCATAATCAACGACGACACCCTGAACCGCCTTTGTGCCAGCCACTAAATCCCTAGAGGCTGTCCATGCATTCACAGCATAGTACCAAGGCACCAGCCCGATGACTAAAAGAATCAGAGGCGGTAGGATGCGTCGTTTTTTTTCGTTCATCTATAATCCTGTTGCCCGACAGTTATAAAGACGGCCGTTCGCCTAAATACAGATAAAGTAATAATTGCGTAGGCCGTTTGCAGTTAAATTGCTTGGCTCTGCTTCCATTGTTATTTACTTTTAAACATCAAACTAAAAGGCTTTGACCCTTAAGATCTGTTCGGCGCATTACGCATAGACAAGGCGACGTCCTTTTGGCTCAGGAATGGGGTCTGCGAACTCACGAGCTGTATCAAGCCATAATTGCATGGCTTCTTGAGCATTAGCCAGCGCCTCATCTGGAGATGCGCCGTGCGCCATGCAACCAGGCAATTCCGGTACATCAGCAATGAATGATTGATCTTCCTCGCTCCAATAAATAATGGTTTCGTACTTATACATAGCTATTTACCTGCCAAGTGATATTTCAATAATATCTCACGAACCTGCATTACCTGATAAGGCTTGGCCTTGTTTCCCGACCGTTGCATGTTTATTTTTTCCTCAACCCCTTCTTTTCGGTACACGTGATGACTACCGCGTATTCGTTCATCGAATCCAAGATGAAGCAGCATTCCTCGAATATCATCAAATGCAATATTTGCATCTGATGCGCCACGAAGGATTTTTTCCATTGCCACGTCCTTCGGATCCCCAGGCGCTTAATCATGATTTAGACAGAATCTGTATTTCAGGAATCACGCAGATTCTGCCAAATACGGTAAAAGATGGAAATTACGCTTAACCCTGGCAAGGATTTTCTGCATTTTCACCCTGACACCTCGCTTGTTGCCGAAATATCAGGGAAAACCCTTGTCCCACCAGTCCGTTTTTGACACCGTCAGACGCCGCCGAGCATCGCAGTGGAAGGAGGATTAGCCCGTAAGGATGCGCGCAGGGGACCGATTCAGCCATTGGAAATGGCTGAACCGGCGGCATCTTTCAGGCGCGTTTCCTTTGGTTCGTTTCGTTGTCGCGTTACAACGACAAATTCGTCGGGATGACGTACATGGATGTACTAATGTCGCGGGAGGCAGGATGCCGGGAGCGACTCGAATTTGGACAGCCGGAGGCTGCACAAAGTGCGAAGGCCATGGACGGCCTTCGTCAGATAAACTCGCCGCGCGGGCGCGAGAGCCCGCTTTCTAAATTCAGGCTGCCCGCAGGGCGATCATTTAGATACAGGAGTATTTCTCAGCAAGAGTATCGCGCCCGCGGGGCGCTCCTGCAGTACATTTTGATGTGGCCGGATGCCCGATACCGCGAAGTTACCCCGAACGTAGCTCTTCGCGAATAACTCGACGCAGCGTTTCTTCATCCAGCGGGCCGGCACTTTTGCCAAGAAAATCACGTAGAGCTTGATTAATCAAGGTCTGGTAACCTGAACCGGATTCATCTGCCAGCTTGAGAAAGGTTTCAACCACGTCATCATCCAGATATATGGTGATACGGGTTTTACCTTTCGGTTTTATCACCGGGCCGCGTTTGGCCTTTTTAAAATCATATTCCTTTTTCATAAACATTCATCTCTTTGCGAGTGGCAAGGCGCGCCGATATGATCCGAATCGTATCGCCACGGTAGGTATACACGACCACTAAAGCGAGTGTTTTGGGTATTAGCTCTTCCCAGTACGTCAATCGCCTCCCACACACGGGATGCCGGGGCCGGCTCTGCACCGGCATGGCGGGTTGTTGTCGGCATGCAGAGCCAACTTACTCAGCCCCGGCAAACCCCTGCTGCCGCCAGGCCTCGTACACCACCACCGACACGGCATTGGCCAGATTCAGGCTGCGGTTGGTCGGCTGCATGGGCAGGCGCAACACGAAATCCTCGCCCAGCCCCTCGCGCAGTTCCTGCGGCAGTCCGCGGGTTTCGGGGCCAAAGATAAACGCATCCCCCGGTTGATAGACCACGTCGAACACGTTGCGTTTCCCTTTGGTCGACAAACCGAACAGGCGTTTGGGCTGCACGCCTAATAAAAAGGAATCGAAACCGGTATGCCGCCGGACCTGAGCGTATTCGTGGTAGTCCAGCCCGGCACGTTTGAGGCGCACATCATCCAGCTCGAAGCCCAGCGGTTCGATCAGATGCAGCTGCGCGCCGGTGTTGGCGCACAGGCGAATGATGTTGCCGGTGTTGGGCGGAATTTCAGGTTGGTACAGCACGACGTGGAACATGGCATTGAGCTCTGGGCATCTGTACTGGTCATCATACCGTAATGGCTCATTGTTCTGATCGGATAGTTGCCGGACACCGTTGCACTATCTCCGGCCTACCCCCGTGGATCAGGTACCAGGACCTGGCGGGTAGGGTGCGTTCTACGCACCATCATCCTTGAACCTTGTACCGATATCCGGTGCGTAGTACGCACCCTACAGAACCCTGCGCGCAACACGGATTGCCGGACACCGCTATCGCTATGTCCGGCCTACCTCTGCGCGCAACCTGGCCTACGACTCTAATTGCGCGATCGGTTCCCCCTCCCTGAGGGAGGGGGTCAGGGGGAGGGGATACAACTCTCGTTACTCGTCACTCGGCCCTCGTACCTCCTCGCTGGCCCAATTGAGTACATATCTTCGAAAAGGTCGCCGGCTCGCCAGTGTGCCTTCCTTTCCTGACTCGATCCAGCGAGGCTGACTTGTCCCAGCGACGTAATAGGGTTATCTTGCCTCGCCATGACCACTGACGAGCTCGAGCTGCTGCGCACCGATTTTTGCGGGATGGAATTCCAGACCCCGCTGGTGCTGCTGTCGGGGTGCGTCGGCTTCGGCGAGGAATACACCCGGGTGGTCGGCTATTCCAATCGCGATGTCGGCGGGGTGTGTCTCAAGGGCACGACGCTGGAGACGCGTCTGGGCAATCTTCCGCACCGGATTTTCGAAACGCCGATGGGGATGCTCAATGCCATCGGGCTGCAGAACCCCGGTTCGCGGCACGTGGTGGACACGATCCTGCCGGAACTGGATTTTTCCGAAACCCGCTTTATCGCCAACCTCTCCGGCTCCACGCTGGAAGAGTACGTCGAGGTGGCGCGGATCTTCGATGACTCGCCCATCGATGCCATGGAGATCAACATCTCCTGCCCGAATGTGAAGGAAGGCGGGGTGGCATTCGGTAATGACCCGGATATGTCCGCCCGCGTGGTGGCCGCCTGCCGCGAGGTCACCAACAAACCGCTGATCACCAAGCTCTCACCCAACCAGACCGACATCGCCGACAACGCCCGGCGTTGCATCGAGGCAGGCACCGACGGCTTTGCGGTGATCAACACATTGATGGGCATGGCCATCGATATCGAATCGCGCTCGCCCATCATCGGCAACAATCAGGGCGGCCTCTCCGGCCCGGCGATCAAGCCCATCGCCCTGCTCAAGGTGCACCAGGTCTACCAGGTGGCGCGCGAGCACGGCATTCCGATCATCGGCCAGGGCGGGGTCAATTCGGCCGAGGATGCCATCGAGTTTCTGATCGCCGGGGCCTCGGCAATCGGGGTAGGGACGGCGCTGTTTTATGACCCGCTGATCTGCGCCAAAATCAATGCCGGTATCGTGGAGTATATGAATCGTCACGGGCTGGCCAATGTGGGGCAGATCACCGGCAGCCTGCGGTTGAATGACGCCGGCGGCTCCTGCAGTTGAGGCGGGTGCCGGACACCGCTGCGCTATGTCCGGCCTACCCGGTCTCGCAGGTCCGATAGAGCGGGAGCGGTATCGGGCAGCGTGAAATTCGCGCGAGGTGCCGGACACCGCGTTGCTCTGTCCGGCCTACCCGGTCTCGCAGGCCCGATAGAGCGGGAGCGGTATCGGGCAGCGTGAAATTCGCGCGAGGTGCCGGACACCGCGTTGCTCTGTCCGGCCTACCCGGTCTCGCAGGCCCGATAGAGCGGGAGCGGTATCGGGCAGCGTAAAATTCGGGCGGGCAGGCCGGACACTGCGCTGCTCTGTCCGGCCTGCCCCAGGCGCATTTCATATAATAAAGAAAAAACCGCTCGCAACCGATAACCCTTTCATCTAACGTATTGTTATATAACAATTGAGCCTTTAATCGAGCCCGGTACCATGGCCACAACCACCGCCCCCCGCAAAAAAATCCGACTCGGCGATTTGCTGGTCGAAAACAATGTCATCAGCGAGGACCAGCTGATGGCGGCGCTGGCCGATCAGAAAAAGACCGGCCAGAAGCTGGGTCGCACCCTGATCCAGAAGCAACTGGTTACCGAACAGCAGCTGATGGAGCTGCTCTCCACCCAGCTCAATCTGCCGTTTATCGATCTCAAAAAATATAACTATGATCCCGACACAGTCCGCCTGATTCCCGAAACCCTGGCACGCCGTTACCGGGTGATCGCGCTCAAGCAAAACCCCGACAACAGCCTGCTGGTGGGCATGGCCGATCCCACCGATATCTTCGCCTTCGACGAGCTGGCCAAGGTCCTCAAGCGGGATATCCAGCAGGCGGTGGTACGCGAAAGCGATCTGCTGGCGGCCATCGATTCCACCTACCGGCGCACCGCCGATATCAGCAACCTGGCCGAGGAGCTGGACGATCAGCTGGATGAGAGCGATATCGACCTCAGCCAGATCGCGCAGAACGAGGACGTGGTCAACGCCCCGGTAGTGCGCCTGCTGCAGACCCTGTTCGAGGACGCGGTGCAGATCGGCGCCTCGGATATTCATATCGAGCCGGACGAGTCTGTGCTGCGCATCCGTCAGCGCGTGGACGGCGTGCTGCAGGAACAGGTGATGAAAGAAAAGCGCATCGCCAATGCGCTGGTCTCGCGCCTCAAACTGATGGCCGGGCTGAATATCTCCGAGCGCCGCGTACCGCAGGACGGGCGCTTCAACATCCGCGTGCGCGATAAAAGCATCGACGTGCGTCTGTCGACCATGCCGGTACAGCACGGCGAGTCGGTGGTCATGCGTCTGCTGGATCAATCGGGCGACATGCTGCATCTGGAACAGCTGGGCATGACCGACGACATTCTGCAGCACTTTCGTAACCAGATACAGCGCCCCTACGGGATGGTGCTGGTCACCGGCCCGACCGGCAGCGGGAAGACCACCACGCTGTATGCCGCCCTGTCGGAGCTCAACGATGCATCCAAGAAGATCATCACCGTCGAGGACCCGGTGGAATACCGCCTGCCGCGCATCAATCAGGTGCAGGTCAATACGCGCATTGATCTCACCTTTGGCCGGGTATTGCGCGCCGCCTTGCGTCAGGACCCGGATATCGTGCTGATCGGCGAAATGCGCGATCAGGAGACTGCCCAGATCGGCCTGCGCGCCTCCATCACCGGCCATCTGGTGCTTTCCACATTGCATACCAATGACGCCATTTCCAGTGTGAACCGTCTGCTGGACATGGGCGCCGAAGGCTATCTGCTGGCCGGGGCCTTGCGCGCCGTGATCGCCCAGCGCCTGGTACGCCGGGTCTGCGACAGCTGCAAAACTCCGTATCATCCGGAGCCCAATGAGCTGGCCTGGCTGTATAACACCCTGGGCGATGAGATTGACGAGACCCGTTTCGTGCATGGCGCCGGCTGTCCGCACTGCAACAACACCGGCTATCACGGGCGAATCGGTGTGTTCGAATACCTGGAAATCAACGAGGATCTGGCCAACGCCCTGCGCCGATCCGATTCAGTGGAATTCACCCGACAGGCCCGACGCAGCGATACCTTCCGCCCGTTCGCCCGCCACGCGCTGGATTACGCCCAGCAGGGGGTGACGTCACTCGAGGAAGTCATGCGCGTGACCGGCACCGTGGAAGAGGTCGAACTGCCGGTCCCGCCGCTTGACGAGGCGGGCACGGACGACGCGTCAGAAGCGAGCCATGCCCCGGTTTGATTACAGGGGCCGGGACCGCGCCGGCAGCGCCATCAACGGCAGTGTCGAAGCGCCCTCGGTCGACGGCGCCGCCAGCCAGCTGCTGAACAGCGGCGTCACCCCCATCGAGATCACCGAATCCCGACCCCGCACCACGCTGGCGGATCGCTATCGCAAATGGCGCGCCAGCCGCCGGCCCAAACTGGACGACATGATCCTGTTCGCCCGCCAGCTGTATACCCTGATGCGCTCGGGCGTGCCCATCATCCGCGCGCTCACCGGCCTGGCCGATAATGTCGACAACCCCTATCTGCAGGACGTGATCCGCGATCTGGTCGTCGGGCTGGAGTCGGGGCTCAACCTCTCCGGGGCCATGGCCCGGCATCCGAATGTCTTCTCCGATCTGTTCATCAGCATGGTCCAGGTCGGCGAGCACAGCGGGAACCTCGACGATGCCCTGCTGCAACTCTCAGAATATCTGGAGCGGGAAAAGGACACCCGGGATCGGATCAAGACGGCCATGCGTTATCCGGTTTTTGTCCTCGTGGCGATCGCTATCGCCATCAGTGTGATCAACTTTTTTGTGATCCCGACCTTCGCCGGGATCTTCGCCAAGTTTGACGCCGAACTGCCCTGGCAGACCCGGCTGCTGGTGGGTATGTCCAACTTCATGGTGCAATACTGGTATGTGCTGGCGGCGGTGCTGGCCGGGGCCCTGTTCGGCCTGCGTGCCTGGCTCAAAACAGAGAATGGCCGGCTCACCTGGGATCGCTACAAGCTCAAGCTGCCGGCGGTCGGGATTATTTTGCACCAGGCCCTGCTGCAACGCTTCGCCACCGCCTTTTCCATGACCCAACGATCCGGCGTGCCGCTCACCCAGGGCCTGACCGTGGTGGGCAATGCCGTGGACAACGCCTATGTGGAACAACACATCCATGGCATGCGCACCGGGGTGGAGCAGGGCGAGTCCCTGACCCGCACCGCCACCAACAGCGGCATGTTCACCCCGCTGATCCTGCAGATGATCGCCGTGGGCGAGGAAACCGGCGCGGTGGACGAGATGCTGGACAATGTCGCCGCGTTCTATAACCGCGAGGTCGATTACCGGCTCAAGTATCTGAGTAGCGCGCTGGAACCGATCCTGATCGTGATCCTCGGCGCCATGGTCTTCGTGCTGGCACTGGGCGTCTTTTTGCCGATGTGGGATCTGATGTCCGCAATGCGGGGAGGCTGATGAGATTGCCGGTACGCCGTCCCTCCCGACAACCGGGCTTCACCCTGCTGGAACTGGTGCTGGTCATCCTGATCATCTCCATTCTGGGGATTGCCGCCATCGATCGCCTGCTCGAGTATCGCGTCGACGCGGAGCGGGCCATGGTCCGGACCGTGGTCGGCAATCTGCGCAGCGCGCTGGGGATGGAGGTGGCCAAACGGGTCGCCCGGGACCGGATACGGACCATTAACAACCTGGAAAACAGCAACCCCTTCGCGTTGCTCGCCCAGCCCCCGGAGAACTATATTGGTGAGATCGAGGATGAATCCCGGGTCGTCGAAAACGGGGTCTGGTATTTCGATACCGGGACATCGGCGCTGGTTTACCGGATCCGGTTCGCCGACTATTTTCGCAGCCCCTTGCCCGGGCCGGCCCGGGTGCGCTACCGCATCGAGCTGGTTCTGGCGAATAACAACCGGGATAACCGTACTACCCAGGTGACCGGGCTAAATCTGGTTCCCCTGGAAAATTACCAATGGGAATTTCCAAAATGAACAATAATCATTCGGTTCTGGATTCGGCCCTGTTACAGGGTACATTGACGGTGCTGGGCATTTTGCTCGTCCTGACAGCGCTGTACGGGTTGATGCTGCTTGTCAGCCCCAACCTGGGCCTGCGCTTTAACCGTTCACTCAGCCAGTGGTTCTCCCTCCGTCGGCTGGGACAGTTTCTGGACCGGCAATTTCACATCGAGCGCTATTTTTACCGCCACGCCAAACTTTATGGCCTGCTGCTCATCGTCGGCTCCGGCTATCTGCTCTACCGGCTGTTTTTCGATTTTCCGCTGGAGAACTATGCCGGGATTCTGCCCGGCATCCTCCCCACCGACGTCTGGGGCTGGCTGCTGGAGACGCTGCGGATTTTTCTCGTGTTGATCGGGATTTTCACGCTGTATATCGGCCTGGTGGTCCTGATCCGCCCCAGTAATATCAAGGGTCTGGAACAACAGGCCAACCGCTGGATCGCCACCGGACAGCGCCCGTCCAGCGCGGGCTACAACACCGCGGCCCTGGACAATGTTGCCGCACGCGCCCCCCGGCTGTTCGGCGGCATTGTCTTCCTGGCTTCTATAGTTATATTATTTATATTGTTATAGTGAACAAAAATGCTTCAATTCCACCCGGTTTTGCCGATATTCTTAACCAGGGTCTTGTAATTTGACCCCATCTTGCTAGATTACTTGATATAATTACGCTAAATTATTGAATCATCTTGTTTCTGCTGCGGCAGAAGGGCTACTCCCGGCAACCGCGGTTGCCACACTGAACCGGACACTGGAGATCATCATGAATCAACAACGTGGTTTTACCCTCATCGAACTGGTCGTGGTCATAGTTATCCTCGGCCTTCTGGCGGCGACCGCGCTGCCCAAATTCATCGACGTCACCACCGACGCCCGCCAGGCCAGCGTGCAGGGTGTCGCCGGGGGCCTGCGTGCCGCTGCCGCACTGGGACAGGCGCAGTATGTGGTTAATGGTGATAGTTCAGCAATAAGCATCAGTATGGGTGGCACCAATGTCCAGGTGCTTGACGACGATACCTATACAGGTCTTGGGGGTCGCCCTGATGGCTCTGACTTTGGTATTCGTATTGCCATGCCTGACCCGGATGGCTTCACCGTCAACGGTACTGCCGGTACATTGGGTACTGTCACCACCGACAGCGTGACTTACCGGCCCGACTCCGGCCCTGGTGACAATACCTGTCAGGCAGAATATGATCCGGACAATACCAACGATCCGGTCATTGTGACACTGACTGGCTGCTAAAAAATTACAGACAACTAACTGAGGCCGCTTCGCGGCCTCAGTACTTTCCATGAACCGTTTATTCCCTGCTTTCGCCAGCTCCCGCGTGGCGATACTCTCGACATTCCTTTTTCTCACCGCCTTCATCGCGGCGCTGATCTTCAACGGCTTTTATCTGCAGTATTACAGTCTCGCCCAACTGGCCCTGTTCGCCTGGCTGCTGCTGGCGTTACTGCACGGCTATCACCGCCACCACACCCTTGTCATCACCCCGCTGACGATCGTGGTCGGTCTGTTTTTCGCTTTTCTGGCTGTCAGCCTGATCTACCACCCGGTGCCGTATCTGGGCGTGATGAATCTGTGGTGGGTCGGGGTCTTCGCGCTGATTGTGGCGATCTATCTGTTGTTGCCCGAGGCGGAACAAACCTGGCGCTACAGCTTCAACCTGCTGATGGTGATTATTACAGGACTGGCGCTGTGGGGCTTTGGCGAACAGCTCCTTTATGACGTTTCACCCGACGCCAGCTTTTATAATAAAAATTCCCTGGCGGCGTTGATCAATCTCGCCCTGCTGCCGCTGGCGGCCCGGTATCTGACAAGCGAAGACCGCCGACGTTCTCGTTATTCGATCGCCACGGCACTTGTGATACTCGCGTTTGTGCTTGGCCTCATCAGCAGCCGCGGCGCGCTGCTCGCCTTTGCCGTGGGCCTGATCGTCCTGGTCTATCTGCTCTGGCAACCAGTGAGCCGACAACAACTGGCCGCCCTGGGCGCCTGGCTGGCCAGCGGCTTCGTGCTGGCCACGTTGTATACGCAATTGACGGGTTTTGTCGGCAGGGACATGTTCTCGCGCATGGCGACCCTGGCCGATCCCGGTGAGTCGGGCAATCCGCGTTTTATGCTCTGGCAACCGGCCTGGGAGATGCTGCAGGCCCAGCCCTTCAGCGGTATCGGTCTGGGGGCGTTTTTTCTCAAGCTACCCACCTCGGCCCATCTTGAAGACACCAGCGCCGGCTATTACGTGCATAACGATTATTTGCAGATCGCCACTGAAACCGGCCTGCCGGGCTTGTTTTTCCTGTTACTGATCATTGGTGTATTGATCTGGCAATTCGTTCGCCTGGCACGGCGCTATCGCGCCAGAGGCGCTCCTACTACCACCGATTCCTTGCAGTCCGGTAGGAGCGGCTGCGCCGCGATTTCTTCTTCCTCTTCTCCAGTCTATTTCGAGGCGGTCGGCCTGTTCAGTGCCTTGCTCGCCTTCGGCCTGCACAGTGCCTTCACCTATAACTTTTATGTGTTGCCCCTGATGATCGTCGCCGGCCTCTATCTGGCCCGGCTGGATCGGCTGTTTGCTCAACATAGCGCAACGCCCACCTGGCGCTTTACCTGGAAATCCCATTTTCATCCGCTGTCGTTCTATCTGGTGAGTTTCGCGATCGTACTGATGGCGGCCGGCTATTTCGTCACCCTGGCGCTTTCCGATCATTACCATCAAAAGGGTAACGCCCTGGCGGCGACCGGCCGGTTGCAACAGGCGCATTTCGCTTACGAGCGCGCCCAGCAACTGTCACCCTATATGGACAACCATTTTTATGCCGACGCGGATCTGCTGTTACGCAGCGTGGCCGTTCTGCCGCCGGAGAGTCCCAAACGCGATGATCTGCTCGACTATGCCGCAGACAAACTCGACCGGGCCGCCGAACTCAACGCCTATCAGGCCTATACCCCGTATCTGCAGGGACGGCTGCAGGAACTGCGCGATGCCGATACCTACAGGATCATCGACGATTATCGCCAGGCACTGCAAAACAATCCCCGTTTTTTGCCCGCCCGTCTGGCTCTGGCGCGCGTTTATCAACGCCGGGAACAGCCCGAACAGGCCTTTGCTATACTGCAGGCAGGGCTCGACTACCCCTATCACAGCCTGAGCCGGGAACTACTGGATTACGTCCAACTGACCGCCGAGATAGCCACACAGACCGGACATGATGAACTGGCCACACAATTGCAGCAGCGACTCGAGCAGTTCCGCCAGGCCTATGCGCAGCAGTCAAAGCAGGGCCAGCGCCGCCCGTCGCAACGCTATTAAGCCGATGACCCGCCACATGTCACCAGCCGCAACAGCCGGGTTTACCCTGGTAGAGCTGATTGCTGTGATCATCATTCTCGGTATTCTTTCGGTGGTGGCGATTTCGCGCTTTATCGATCGCGGCAGCGTGACCCCGTCTGCCGCCCAGGCCCAGGTAATCAGCGCCGCCCGGCAAGCGCAACAACTGGCGATGAACCAGGGTGGCGGGGTCTTGCTGGCCACGGACAACAGCAGCAAACAGGTGACCATCACTCCCGTCATCGGCTCACCCATTACAACCTCGTTGCCGAGCGATATCAGCATCACGGCTGCCAATATCAGCTATGACGCGCTCGGTGACGCCCATGATGGCTCCGGCCCCCTGAGTGGCCCACTGACATTGAACATTACCAACGGCATCACCCGCCGGGTATGTATTGAGCCGACGGGGTATGCGCATGACTGTTAAATACAGTTACGAGGGACGAGGGACGAGGAACGAGGCCGGCTTTACGCTGGTCGAGATGGTGGTGTTTATCGTGGTGCTGGCGGTGGGACTGTCCGGGGTGGTGCTGGTGATCAACCGCACGCTGCTGGATGCGCCCGAGGCGCTGGTCAATACCCGGGCGATGGAAATTGCGCAGTTGTATCTGGATGAGATCGGCGCCAAAAAGTATGACGAAAACACGCCCCAGGGTGGTCTGCCGCCCTGCGACAGTCCGGACGGCGATGCCTGTACCGCCGAGGCAAGCTTTGGTCCCGAGGGCAGCGAAAGCCGTGATCTCTTCGATGACGTGGATGATTACCACAACCCGGCCTTTCAGACGGCCGCCGATGCGGATAACAATCCGTTACCCAACTATTCGGACTACGATGTAGGTGTGACCATCAGCTACGCCGGTACGGAACTTGGCCTGGCCAACGATCGGCTCGCCAAGCGCATTGATCTGATTATACGCACACCCCGTAACCAGCAAATTCCCGTCACCTTGTACCGGACCAACTTCTGATGCGAATGCGACATCGACACACCGGATTTACCCTGGTCGAGCTGGTGGTGGTCATCGTCGTGCTCGGCGCCATCAGTGCCGGCACGGCGGTGTATATCGTTCGCAGCATGGAAGCCTACAGCGATACGGTGCGCCGCGATCAACTGACTTCCACCGCGCGCATCGCGGTGGAGAAAATGACCCGTGAGCTGCGTAATGCGCTACCAAACAGCGTGCGAATTCGCTGCACAACACCTTCCTGTACCAGCAGCGACACACACTGTATCGAGTTTTTTCCGGTGCAAAGCGGCTCATCCTATGAGTCGGTCCCGCGAACCGCCGCCAACGTCTCTTTTGCCGCGGTTGACTATATCGCGCCTCAAACACCGGCTACGGCTTATGTCGCGGTCTATCCCTACAGCACCTCGTCGCTTTATGACAAGAACAACCCGGGACCGCTGGCCGATTACGACGACAGCAATTCCGATCCCGCCAACGGAGAGGTCTATCTTACCTCCAGTCATCGCTTCACCCACGACTCGCCGCACAAGCGGTTTTTCCTCACCGGCCCACCGATCAGCTATTGTCTGGGTACGGGCGGCGACCTGCGACGCTATCAGAATTACAGTATCAACTCGGCCCAGCCGGTTCCGCCGGCCGGAAGCGGGGCCTTGCTGGCCGAAAACCTTCAGCTCAGCGACGGCGGCACGGCGGTGACACCGTTTCGTTATGATCCCGGCTCCCTGCAACGCAATGGTGTCGTGACCCTCGATTTGAGAGTCCGGCAGGATAATGAGTGGGTCCGCCTGCTGCACGAGGTGCAAATCCGCAATGTACCCTGAACCCGAAAACAATCGCGGCACAGCCGCTCCTACAGCAACTCGCATAACGCTACTCTGTAGGAGCGGCTGTGCCGCGAATCCGTCCGGGACGAAAAGCCTGACGTGTCGATGGCGCTCCTGCGGTTTGTGCTGTCAACTATTCCTTGCCTCGTCCCCCGTCCCTCGTCCCTCGCACCTGCCCGCAGGGCATAGGAGCGGCTGCGCCGCGACAGATCTGCCCGGGACGGAGAGCCTGTCGTCTCCCGGACATCTTTTGAATGCCCCGTCCCTCGTCCCTCGTCCCTCGTCCCTGCCCGCAGGGCGCCAGCGCCAGGGCGGCTTCAGCCTGCCGCTGGCCATTTTCATCATCGTCATCATGGCCCTGATCGGCACCGCCATGGTCAGCCTGAGCCAGACCGGCCAGCGCTCGGTCGCCAGCGAGGTCCAGTCGATCCGCACCTTCTACGCCGCCGAAACCGGCGCCCAGACCGCTGTGGCCCAGCTGCTCCCGCTGGATGGCAGCAACCCCGGCTGCGCTGCGGTCAGTGCCAGCCTCACCCTGACAGCGCCGGCCCAGGACGGCTGCAGCGCCACATTAACCTGCGAGGCCCTGACCCTGGCCGGCGACGACTATTACCGGATTACCAGCGACGCCGCCTGCAGCTTTGCGGGTAACGACACCCGGCGGCAAATCGAGGTCATGGTGCGCCATCCTGATTGACCCGGGTGGAAAGGCCCGGAATAACGTCTTTTATTGATAATCAGTGCCTTATGCCCGACAAACGGCCCAATAATTACAACCGGAATTGCTAAAATTGAAAGGATTTACTGCCGATAAGTCTATTATGCCGCAATACCGACAATTCGGAATTCGCACGTCTCGCCCTGCCGGTCTGTGGGCCTGGGTTCTGCTTGTCCTGGGTTGCCTCATCTGGGCACCGGCAGCCCTGGCGGACAGAACCATTGACTCCGTCACCCTGGACGGCTCTGCCTCGGTCACTGTCGAGCCCGGGGCGACCATCACTGCCTCGGTCACTGTTACAACCACCGGGCCGGGCAATAGTCCCGCGACAAGATGGGAATCCACCGACTGGCGCATTGCTTCCTCACCTCCCGGTTCAATCAATTGTGAGAACACACCTGATCACGGTGGTGCCGGGACCTACAATGAAAGCTTTTCAATTACCGCCCCGGCTACCAGTGGTACTTATAATGCGTACTTCATCGCCTATGAGGATGATAGCTGCGGTGACGGCGCCAGCACTCTCTTCACGCTAACTGATGCCGTTACGGTCAGTTTACCTCCGGTTGCCGATTACCGTCTGGACGAAGATGCCTGGGACGGAACGAGCGGCGAAGTACTGGATTCAAGCGGCAATGCTAATCACGGCACCGCGGTCAACGGTGCCGATACGCTAGATCCGGGACGTATCTGCCGCGCCGGTCTTTTCGACGGCAATGATGACTACGTGGATGTTCCGAATCTATCTGACAGCCTCAATGGTACGGCAAGCCTGGCCTTCTGGATCAGAACCACACAAACGGGCAATAACACCGCGTGGCAGGCCCCCGGAATAACCGGTGTCGAGCAAAATGGCGGGACGGACGATATTTTCTGGGGCTGGATTGACGCTGCCGGACGCATTGGGATCACTGTAGGCAATGACAACAGCGCGAAATCGAATACTGTCATAAATGACAATCTCTGGCACCACATTGTCCTGACCCGCAATGCCACTAATGGCGAATACAAGATCTATATCGACGGCAACCTGGATGCCTCTGGCACCATTGCCTTTGGCACTATCGGGACAGACTACAGCAGTATCGGTCGTATTGAAGATACCGGCGGGTCACCGGAATACTTTCAGGGTGAACTCGACGAAGTCTTGATTTTTGATGCCGTGCTGAATGACGCCGAGGTTCAGGCCGGTTATACCAGCCAGAGCTCGGGGAATAACTGGGATGGTACCGGGCGCACCTGCGCCGGAGCACCGCCCTCCGCCTGCCAACCGATTACACCTGGCAATACCACCACCAATACTGTCAATGATGACTCAATTTCTCTCGATGTCCCGGCCGATGTCGATGCGGGTGATATTCTGATTGCCCATGTCTCGGTTCGTCGGGATGACAGCTGCTGGTTAAGTATTTGCGCTGATAATATCACGCCACCCTCGGGCTGGACCAAAGTACGCCATGATGTCTCCGGTGACTGGGGTGGTCCTTTCAATTGGCGATTCGATAGCTCTATGAGTCAGGCTGCTTACTATCGAATTGTTGATGGTACCGAACCCGGCTCTTATCAATGGACTTTTCCCGATGATCGCGCGGCCGGTGGTATTACCGCCTTCAGTGGCATCGATGTCACGGATCCGATTGATGACGACAGTGGTCAGGCCGACGATGATTCGACCATCACAGCGCCTTCTGTCACCAGCACCGAAGACAACAGCTATCTGGTCGCGCTGTTTGCCAGTGCAAACGGGAACACCGATGTCACTCCCACGGCTTCTCTGACGACACTGTATCAACCACGCACGGGTGGTGGCCCCAATGGCATTGCCATCGCCACCGGCATACACGCATTACCCAATGCAGGCGCCACCGGTGACCGTACCGCAACCGCCAGCAATACTGACAATATCGGCCAGATGCTTGTTCTACGACCCGAAGACTGTCCGACCGGTATCGATCATTTTGAGATCCGTCATGATGGATCGGCCCTGACCTGTAACCCGGAACCCGTCACGATCAGAGCCTGTCTGGACAGTGGCTGTACGACCGAGGCTTCCAGCGACGTCAGCGTCACCCTGTCGCCCACCGGCTGGGTAGGGGGCGACACCAAGATCATCAGCGGCGGCTCGGCCAGCTTCGATCTACGCCACACCACGGCGGAGGCGGTCACCCTGGGCGTCGCCAGCTCCTCGCCCTCGGCTGACTTTCCGCCGGTCTGCGTGAACACGGCTGACGGCACCGACAGTTGCGAGCTCACATTTCATGACACGGGTTTCCTGATCGATGTACCGGCCCAGACCTCCTGTGAAACCTCGACGAGTCTGACTCTCAGTGCTGTCAGAAAGAGCACCACCAATCCAGAACGATGTGTCCCGGCCTTTTCGAGCACAACCAAAAATCTCAAGATCTGGGCAAACTATTCCGACCCGGCCAGCGGTACGCAGAATGTCACCCTGACTCATGCAACCAATGATTACACCCTGCCTGATTCCGAGCCCGGCACGCCCAACGTCCCGGTACAGTTCGATGCCAACGCTGATGCCATCTATAACCTGACCTATCCCGATGCCGGCCAGCTGACATTGAATGCCAAATATGAAGGTAGCGGTGACGATGCCGGACTGACCATGATCGGTAACGACACTTATGTGACCAAACCGGCCCGGCTGTATGTTTACAGCGACGATGCCAACGCCGCTTGCCCCAGTGGCGATGCCAGTTGCTCGCTTTACACTTCCGCCGGGAATAATTTCAATCTGAAAGTCCGCGGTGCCTGTGCCGACACTTCTCTCACACCAAACTTCCAGCTGAATAATATCAGCCTGGGTCACAATCTTGTTGCACCGGCGGGCGGTGATACGGGGTCAATTAATGTCAACAATTTCGACATCACCGCCGCTGACGGTGGCGAACATCTGATCAATAACCAAACAGTGTCCGAGGTCGGCGTGTTTACCTTCACCGCCAGCCTCGGCGCCGGGGTCAGCTATTTTGGCGAAACCACGATCGGTAACGCTACGCTCAATACCAGCGAGAATATCGGCCGCTTCAGCCCGCACCATTTCGATGTCACCGTCACCGAGGCCTGTAATGGAACATTTACCTATTCCGGCCAGCCTTTTACCGTGACGCTGGATTCATTGAACCTGGGCGGTAACCCGACACGCAATTACCGCGACGGATTCGTGCGCGATCCGGTGATTTCCGATGCCGGCAACACGACCAACTTCACCAACAACACGCTGAATACCACCTATTTCACGACCAACGACGGGATCGGCGTGCGCAACGATGTCACCTATACCTTCCCGGACAAGGAAACCGCACCGCTATCGATTACCGAACTGCGCGCCACCGACAACGACGGGATCAGCTCGGACGGCTATACGGAAGGGCAGGTCAATATTCGAAGCGGCCGGATTGCGCTGGACAACGCTTATGGTTCCGAACTGGCCGATCTGCAGGTGCCGATGTTTGCCCAGTACTACAACGGCAGTGCTTTTGTTACCAACACCCTCGATGTCTGTGATAACGGCGTCACTATCGATCTGCTCAATCCCACCGATACCGTGACTGTCGGCGATGGCGATTCGCGTGGTGAGACCTGTGTGCAGGACACCGGCGATCCTGGCGACAGCGGCAGTGGCTGTGCAGTCGCCGCACCGGACACGGATATCCAGTATACTGACACGCCTGACGATGGTGTTTATACGCTCTATCTCAAGGCACCCGACAGCGATGCCAACTTCGATCCCGACAACCCGATCTACGGTAACGTCACCGTGCATTCGAACACACCGGCCTATTTAGAATTCGACTGGGACAACGATGGCAGCGAGCAAGATCCCGAGTCCACCGCCACCTTCGGCCGCTATCGGGGCGACGATCGGATCATCTACTGGCGGGAAAAATTCCAGTAAATAAAGATTCACCACCAGGACACGAAGAATAAATATAATTCGATTGGTGTTATGGCAGACGTAGGCCCGATAAAGCGCAGCGGTATCGGGCATTCCGAAAGATGCCGGACACCGCTATCGCTATGTCCGGCCTACATCAAACCCCCGCCCAGACGTAGGCCCGATAAAGCGCAGCGGTATCGGGCATTCCCGGAAGTGCCGGACACCGCTGCGCTATGTCCGGCCTACCTCAAACCCCCGGCCAGGACGTAGGCCCGATAAAGCGTTAGCGGTATCGGGCATCACGGAAAGTGCCGGACACCGCTTACGCTATGTCCGTCCTGCCTCTCACGCCCAGAACGTAGGCCCGATAAAGCGTTAGCGGTATCGGGCATCACGGAAAGTGCCGGACACCGCTGCGCTATGTCCGGCCTACCTCTCACGCCCAGGACGTAGGCCCGATTTAGCGCTAGCGGTATCGGGCATTTCTTCTATTCGAGATCCATCCCACCAATATTCTTTGGTTCGTTCTTACCCCATCCTGACGAATAGTATCCAATCTCCAGATATTTCTGATAAGAACTGAAAGGCCAGACGACGGGATCATTGACCAAACCGTGTCTTATCGGATTGTAATGGATATAATCTATATGGCGACGCCAGTCTTCCTCGTCCCGAATGAGATGCTCCCAGAATCTGGGTTGCCAGATGTTTCCCGACACCCATGACAGGTGACGAGTTACATAACCTTTTAGCATTTTCCACCGATTAGAAAAATCCGCATCATCCTCGGGCATTCGCCATATACAGTGGAGGTGTTCGGGTAATATCACGATGGCATCCATTTCAAATGGACGACGCTCTTTTACATAACGAAAACCGTTACGCAATATATCTACCGATGATGAAGAATTGAAAATCGGGCATCGGTTTGCGGTTACCACGGTGAAGAAATATATACCGCCCCGAACATAAACGCGTTGATAGTCGGACATGGTTCCTCCCTGAACCTGGTCTTTTTCGTTTGTTGGCAATTTATGGCATCTATCAGAGCATGACAACCCCTTTGTCTGGCCACCCCAAATCCCAACAAATCGCATGTCCGTCTTAGCGCAGCGGTATCGGGCATCCCGAAGAGCGCCGGACACCGCTGCGCTATGTCCGGCCTACATCAAACCCCGGCCAGAACGTAAGCCCGATTAAGCGATAGCGATACCGGGCATCCCTGAGAGTGCCGGACACCGCTGCGCTATGTCCGGCCTACATCAAACCCCGGCCAGAACGTAAGCCCGATTAAGCGATAGCGATACCGGGCATCCCGGAGAGTGCCGGACACCGCTATCGCTATGTCCGGCCTACGTCAAACCCCGGCCAGAACGTAGGCCCGATAAAGCGCAGCGGTATCGGGCATTCCGAAAGATGCCGGACACCGCTATCGCTATGTCCGGCCTACATCAAACCCCGGCCAGAACGTAGGCCCGATAAAGCGATAGCGATACCGGGCATCCCGGAGAGTGCCGGACACCGCTATCGCTATGTCCGGCCTACATCAAACCCCGGCCAGAACGTAGGCCCGATAAAGCGCAGCGGTATCGGGCATCCCGAAGAGCGCCGGACAACGCTGCGCTATGTCCGGCCTACATCAAACCCCGGCCAGAACGTAGGCCCGATAAAGCGCAGCGGTATCGGGCATCCCGAAGAGCGCCGGACACCGCTGCGCTATGTCCGGCCTACATCAAACCTCCGACCGAGACGTAGGCCCGATATAGCCTTAGCGGTATCGGGCATCCCGAAGAGCGCCGGACACCGCTATCGCTATGTCCGGCCTACCTCAAAACCCCGGCCAGAACGTAGGCCCGATAAAGCGTTAGCGGTATCGGGCATCCCGGAAGGTGCCGGACACCGCTATCGCTATGTCCGGCCTACCTGAATATTTTAATAATATTTCCTTCGTGTCTTCGCGTCTTCGTGGTTCAGCTCTTTGAGCTCTTTTATAAATTCAGTTCCTTGATCTTGCGGGTGAGGGTGTTGCGGCCCCAGCCGAGCAGTTTGGCGGCGTCCTGGCGTCGGCCGCCGGTTTTTTTCAGGGCGGTTTCGATCATCACCCGTTCAAATTGCGGCATGGCCTGATCGAGGATGGCGGTATGACCCCGGGAGAGTTCCTGCTCGGCCCAGTGACGCAGCAGTTCGCTCCAGTCGCCGTCGAAACGGGTTTCGTCCTTGCCGTGCAGCATCTCGGGGGGCAGGTCGTCGATGTGCACGACCTGGCCAGGGGACATGACTGTCAGCCAGCGGCAGGTGTTCTCCAGCTGGCGCACGTTACCGGGCCAGTCTTGCCGTGACAGATACTCCATCACTTCGCGGTCCAGGCTTTTGGCATCGACGTTGAGTTCTTTCGCGGCTCTATTTAGAAAATGTTGTGCCAGCAGCGGAATATCTTCCCGTCGCTCGCGCAACGAGGGGATGTGAATGCGAATCACATTGAGGCGATGAAACAGATCCTCGCGAAAGCGCCCCTGTTCCACCAGCTTTTCCAGGTTCTGGTGGGTCGCAGCAATGATACGCACATCCACCTTGACCGCGCTGTGGCCACCCACCCGGTAGAATTCGCCGTCGGCCAGTACCCGCAACAGTCGCGTCTGCAGTTCCGAGGGCATGTCGCCGATCTCATCCAGAAACAGCGTGCCGCCGTCGGCCTGTTCGAAACGGCCCTGACGGGCCGTGTTGGCACCGGTGAAGGCCCCTTTTTCATGACCGAATAATTCGGACTCGAGCAGATCCCGCGGGATCGCTGCCATGTTCAGGGCAATGAACGGCTGTCCGGCGCGCGGGCTGTGGCGATGCAGTGCCTGCGCCACCAGCTCCTTGCCGGTCCCCGATTCGCCGTTGATCAACACAGTGATATTGGATCGCGCCAGACGACCAATGGCCCGAAAGACTTCCTGCATGGAGGGCGCTTCACCGATGATCTCGGCGTCGATCTGGCCCGCCGGGGTTTCCCCGGTATCGGTTTCGCGTCGATGATTGATGGCGCGGCGCGCCAGATCCACCGCCTCGTCCACATCGAAGGGTTTGGGCAGATACTCGAACGCACCCACCTGATAAGCGTTGACCGCGCTTTCGAGATCGGTATGCGCGGTAATAATGATTACCGGCAACCCGGGGTATTTGTCATGAATCCGGCCCAGCAGCTCCAGACCGTCCATGCCCGGCATGCGGATATCACTGATGATCACATCCGGCTCGCTGCGATTGAGCGCGCGCAATACGCTGTCGGCCTCGTCGAAACTGCGCACCTCCATCTCGGCATTTTTAAAGGCCTTCTCCAGCACCCAGCGGATTGAGCGGTCGTCGTCGACGATCCAGATGGTTTCCTTGCTCATGGTTGTCTCACGCCTCAAGTTCGATCGGTATATAGATGGAAAAGACGGTTCGGCCCGGTTCACTGTCGCATTCGATGATGCCGTTATGCTGCTGAATCAGTGACTGGGCGATAGCCAGCCCCAGACCGGTGCCTTCGGCCCGGCTGGAGACCATGGGGAAGAAAATCCGCTCCAGAATCTCCGTCGGGATGCCCGGGCCGTTATCAATAATCTGGATTTGCGCGACCAGATCATGCTGTTTCTGACCAATGGTAAATTTACGCACCACCCGGGTCCGCAGGGTGACATCGCCTTCGCCCTGCAGCGCCTCGATGGCGTTGCGAATGATATTGAGCAGGGCCTGGACGATCTGATCCCGATCGGCGGTCAGGTCGGGAATACTGGGATCATAATCCCGACGCAAGCGGATCCCCTCGGGGGCTTCGGCCAGCAGCAGGCTACGCACATGTTCGAGGACTTCATGGATGTTGACCGCTTCCAGTTTCGGCAGTTTGTTCGGCCCCAGGATCCGGTTGACCAGCTTCTGCAGGCGATCCGCCTCGCTGATGATGACGCCGGTGTATTCCTTGAGCTCATCGGTGGGCAGCTCGCGCGCCAGCAACTGGGCCGCGCCGCGCAGGCCACCCAGGGGGTTTTTGATTTCATGGGCCAGACCACGCAGCATCTGCTGGGTGGTCTGCTGCTGGGCGGCGCGACTTTCGTCCCGGGCGATGCGCAACAGCCGATCCATCTGGCTCACTTCCACCAGCAGTTCCGGCGCCTGTTCCCGCTCCACCAGCGGCAGGGCGGTCAGATCCACCACCACCTCCCGACCGTGGATCAGCTTCAGGCTCACCTCATGCCGGGTAAAGGGATGGCCGCTGGCCAGGGCATCGCGCAGTTCATCGGCGACATTGTCGGGGGTTTCGAACAGCTCCTCGAAGCGGTGCCCGATTAAATGCGGGCCACTGCTGCCAAACAGCATCTCGGTTGCGGCGTTCACATAGCGCAGGCACAAATCCTGGTCGAACAGCATCAGCCCCGAGGTCATGGCCTCGAGGACACGTTGTTGCAAATCGGGGGATGGGGTCATCGTCTCCATACCCGGGCTGTAGCAAGAACCAAACCATAACGCACCATTTTCGATGCCCGTACGGCAGGTTTTTGACCAGCCCGATAAAGGGCTTGAATTACAAGCAGTTAGTGAGCTTGCTCAGTGCTGTTTTGAAATCGCTGCGCTGTTTTGGGCCGCGACGACATACTGTACACACTACAGCATAGCGCAGACTGGCCCTGTATGCACCAAAGTGGTGCGGACCCCTTCAGGGCGAGGATGAAGGTGTCACGGTTTGGGCGGATTGGTCGGTGTTGGTCCGGGAATCGTAACTTTCGGCGGATTGGTGGGCGTCGGCCCTGAACCCGAGGACGAGCTCGATGGCGTAATACTGCGACGCAGCAGGTGGAAGGTGATGCCGGAACTTGCGGCCAGCACCTCACCGTCATTATCCACCACTTCCAGTTTAATTGTATGGGTGCCGCGATCGACGTTGGTCAGAGTCACCGTGGTGCCGGTTTGCTCCAGGGGCTCGCCGTCCAGACGCCAGCGTAACTGATGACCACCGCGCAGGGCCGGCTGAACGTTACCCTGCAGCGTCACGTTACCGGCATTGGCGCGGATGGATTCATCATTACGCGGCGAGGTAATGGTGACCTCATAGCTCGACGCCGCCTCCCGTTCCCGCTCCGGCGGCTGGTAATTGATATCGGGGGATTTTTCAAACCGGATGGCGGGCGCGTCTTTCAGCTCCAGTTCCTCGCTGCCTTCAAAAGGCTGATCGCTGTACTCCACCGAGCCGTCCGGGTTGACCTTTTTGTACACCTTGTCAGCCGCCACAGCCGGCAGGGTGAACAACAGCAAAATAATCAGGCAGTAATTTTTCATATCTCAAGGATAGCCCTGGCACGGCATATCCACAATAGATCTTTACTTCAGGGCGGGCTTATTGGTCAAGAATCCGCTTCGTAAGTAATAGCTCAGGGGCGAGGGACGAGTAACGAGGGTCGAGGGTCGAGGGAACTATAGGCTGCAGGAGGCCAGCCCTCTGGCCGATTGGTTAAGAATAGCACGATCATCGAGGGTGAATCGCCGAGGGGGCTCGGCTCCCACAACGAGATAATTTATTTGCCTTCTTCGTGTCTTCGTGTCTTCGTGGTAAAAGTTTCGTTACAAACAAAAACGCCCCCTTGCGGGGGCGTTTTGTTTTCGCCTGTGTTTCTGCTTACAGGCTGTAGTACATGTCAAACTCGACCGGATGGGTGGTCATGCGGAAACGGGTCACTTCATCCATTTTCAGTTTGATGTAGGCATCGATGACATCATCGGTGAACACACCGCCCTGGGTCAGGAAGGCCCGGTCTTCGCTCAGACAATCCAGCGCCTGATCGAACGAGTGGCAGACGGTCGGGATGCTGGCGGCTTCTTCGGCCGGCAGATCGTACAGGTCCTTATCCATGGCGTCGCCCGGGTGGATCTTGTTCTGGATACCGTCCAGACCGGCCATCATCATGGCGGTGAAGGCCAGGTACGGGTTGGCGGTCGGATCCGGGAAGCGCACTTCGATGCGGCGACCTTTCGGGTTAGCCACGTACGGGATACGAATGGACGCGGAGCGGTTACGGGCCGAATAGGCCAGCATGACCGGCGCTTCGAAGCCCGGCACCAGACGCTTGTAGGAGTTGGTCGAAGCGTTGGTGAAGGCGTTCAGCGCGCGGGCATGCTTGATGATCCCGCCGATATAGTAGAGTGCGGTTTCGGACAGGCCGCCATACTCGTTACCGGAAAACAGGTTCTGGCCGTCTTTCATCAGTGACTGATGCACGTGCATACCGCTGCCGTTGTCACCAACCAGCGGCTTGGGCATGAAGGTGGCGGTCTTGCCATAGATGTGCGCGACATTGTGGATCACGTATTTCATACGCTGGTTCCAGTCGGCCCGCTCCACCAGGGTGCTGAACTTGGTGCCGATTTCACACTGGCCGGCGGTGGCGACTTCGTGATGGTGTACTTCAACCGGCACGCCCACCTCTTCGAGTGCCAGGCACATGGCGGCACGCAGATCGTTCAGGGAATCGACCGGCGGCACGGGAAAGTAACCGCCTTTCATGCCCGGGCGGTGACCGATGTTGCCGTCGGTGTAAACCCGCTCGGAGTTCCATTCGGCTTCTTCGGAATCCACCTTGTAGAAGGCGCCGCTCATATCCGTGCCCCAGCGGACGTCGTCCAGGACGAAGAACTCGGGTTCCGGGCCGAACAGGGCGGTATCGGCAATGCCGGTGGACTGCAGATAGGCTTCACCGCGCTTGGCGATGGAGCGGGGATCGCGCTCGTAACCCTGGCCGGTGGCCGGCTCCAGGATGTCACAGGTCAGGTTCAGGCTTGGCTCTTCGGAGAAGGGATCCAGAAAGGCGCTGTCGGCATCGGGCATCAGGATCATGTCCGATTCGTTGATGCCCTTCCAGCCGGAGATGGACGAGCCATCGAACATCTTGCCTTCGGTAAACAGGTCTTCATCCTCGGCGTGGGCCGGCACGGAAACGTGCTGCTCCTTGCCGCGGGTATCGGTGAAACGGAAATCAATAAATTTGACGCCGTTATCTTTAATCATCTTCATGACTTTGTCAGACATTTAAGCTTCTCCGGTTATCTCAATATTCAGTGTTATCCAGAATTGCGCTGTCGTTGGCGCAGTCCAAAATCTGTTGCCCAATCAGGTGCACGAACCATGCCACACCGTAACAGGCTGATTCGACAGGGGTTTTATACCCTCGTTGCCCGCTACGCGGGACCGTGCGCACCATCACAGTGCACATAATTCAGTATTTGCTTCATCTCGGTGCATTAACGGTACAGCAACCGGACCGATTGCACCCCGTCCACCTCCCGGGCCGCGCGGGCAAAACGCTGGCGCAGGGCTTCGCGCTGATTCTGGTCCCGTTCCAGGGCCAGGTCGATCGGCAGGATCAGCTCCACCTGGATACCGCCCTCCAGATAGTGCAGGGTAGTGTGGGCAATCCGCCGGGATTCTTCAATCTCGCTCCAGGCCTTTTCCAGCCGGGCGAGCACATCGCTGCGGGTGGGCAGTTTCAGATTCAGCGGCACTTTCTCATCGTTTTCGGGATCGATGTGCACCGTAACGTCGTTAACCTCTTCCACGTCCGTGATCACCTTCTTGCGCACCCGTTCGCTGACGTAATGGGCCTCGGACACGCTCAAATAGGGATCGACCTGGATATGCACATCCACCAGGGCCTCGGATCCACTGCGGCGGGTGCGCAGAATATGTAACGCCTGCACGCCGTCGACCTCGAGAATCGCTTCCCGGATCAGCGCCTGGCGCTCCGGCTCCAGGGCCGTATCCACCAGTTCCTTGACGCTGTGGGCGGAGAGATCCCAGCCGATCCTGGCAATCATGTAGGCGACGCCGATGGCGGCGATCGCATCCAGGTATTCCAGCCCCGCCATGCTGCCGGCGACCCCGAGCAAGACGATCAGCGAGGAGATGGCATCGGAGCGGCTGTGCCAGGCGTTGGCCTTGAGCATATGGGATTTGTATTTGCGGGCGATCACCATGCTGTAGTGGTAGATCGCCTCCTTGCCCAGGATCGACACGCCCGCCACGACCAGCGCCCAGAAACTCGGGTGCAGCAGCTTGTCCGGATTGAACAGCCGAATTACGGCATCAATACTGATACCGACGGCCACAGCCATCAGGGCGACACCCAGCCCCACCGTCGCCAGGGTTTCGAAGCGGCCATGGCCATAGGGGTGCTCGGCATCGGCTTCGCGGCTGGAGTGGCGGGCGGCATAAATCACCACCACATCGGTCGCCAGATCCGAGAAGGAATGAACCCCGTCGGCGATCAGCGCCTGGGACTGGGCCAGCCAGCCGACCACGACCTTGAGCACACCGAGAATCAGATCCACCAGAGCACCGACCAGGGTGACCCGGGTAATCTGGCGGGTGCGATCATCCCGCTCGGCGCGGGTAATCACGGGGGCCTGATCCTGTTCAGTCGTTGCCATCGCCAACCTCGATGCGGATCACGATCTCTTCATCCTGTTGCGTGGTTTCCAGCACCTGATGACCGTTGATCCGGCACCAGGCGGGGACATCGTTCAGCGCGCCCGGATCGGTGCAGGTCACCTCCAGCACCTCGCCGGGGGCCAGCACGGCAATCGCATCCTGCACCCGGATCACCGGCATGGGACAGAGCAGACGCCGGGCATCCAGTTGGTGAGTACTCACAAATACCACTCGCCGGGGATACCATCCATGGCCAGGGGAGCGACCTGCAGGGTGCGCTGATGGCCGTCAGTGTAGTTCACTTCCACCTCGACCGCCTCGGCGTCGCGCCCCTGACTGAAGCGGGCAGCGACCCGCGCGGCGGTTTCCACGTCGGCCTCGCTGATATCGCCATCGATCAGGGCCAGCGGCCCGTTGTGGCTGGTGGTGCGCAGGTGCACGAACTGGTTGCGATAGCCTTCCAGGAATTTATTCTCGCCTTCCTCGCGCCCGATGATCACCTTGTAGTTGGGCGCCGGACGCAGATGCCGGCCCACCTTGAGCAACATGATGTCATCCAGCTGGTAATCGCGACCGGGTCGATGCTGCCACATATCCACCAGTTTGTCGGAATAGTTCTTGTCGGTGAGAAAACAGCAGCCGCCGGCCGGCTGGGCGTAGTCGGTAAAACCGAACTGCGCCGCCAGGGCCATTTGCGGCTTGCGCGAACGACCGCTGAAATCATATAACCGTTCACGATCCACCCAGCCTTCGCGCTCGGGCAACGTCGGTGGCAGATTCTTCGCGCACAACGGACGCAGCAACCGATCGCCCGCGCCGGACTCGCGCTGAATCACCGGCATGGTGTCCTTGCGCTGGGACATGGGACGCTGACCAATCACCTCGCCGGTCACAATAAAATCAAACCCGTTGGCCGCGATCCATTCGTGCGCCTTGCGCACCATGAAGCCCTTGCAGTCGAGGCAGGGATTCATGTGCTGACCGTAACCGTGTTTCGGGTTCAGCAGCACGTCCTTGTACTCCTCGATCACATCCACGATATGCAGCTTGATCCCCAGCTGCTCGGCCACCCACAGGGCATTGTTGCGCCTGGGCTTGTCCTTATCCTGCTTGCGGATCGCGTGGGTATGCCCTTCGACACAGAAGCCGGTGAAAAAATTGATCCCCTCCACATGCACGCCCTGCTCCATGAGCACCTTCGCGGCCAGCATGGAATCAAGACCGCCTGAAATCAGGACGACAGCTTTGCGTTGCTCGGACATGGATAGTTACCGGTGTTGCGGGGTTGGTCTGGGGAGAGCAAGGATAGCAGATTCCGTCTCCCGACTCACGAAGACAATCTTAACGCAGAGGAACGCAGAGTTTTCTTTTTCTGTTACAGCAAGGACCTGGTCAGGTTGACGCGGGGAGCAAGCCTGTAAAATTACCACATAACCAGCGGGGCAAAAGATCCCGGTTTTCCAAAAACCCGATCAGACCAGTTCAACTAAAAACTGATTATGAAATCAGTTATTTAACCCTGGCTTGAATCCTTGCCTAAAACGGGAGCCAGGGAACCGCAAGAATTAATTATTGTTTCTCTGCGTTCCTCTGCGTCTTTGTTGCGCGATGTACAGGGATGTACAAGTGTCGCGGGAGGCAGGATGACCTGAGCAACGCGAAGTAATGCTGAATGAAACCCGAAGGGGTTCTACAGTGAGCCGGGAGCGACCCTCTGCGTTGGGTTTTTTTTAATGCAGTCGCCCCTTGCCGCGGGTCCGGCGGGGATCGGGATCGGCCTGCGGGGTGGCATCGGTGATGTCGCCCAGCGCCTGGCGGGCCACGGCGGAGCCGGTGTCCTGCCACAGTTCCAGGCTGCCCAGGGGATCCAGCTGCTGTTCCTGGCGCAGGTTGCGGATCGCCTGCAGGATATCCATGGCGATCACAAAGATCCGGGCCAGTTCGGCGTAGAGTGTGGCGTGGGCCGTGCCACAGCAACCCAGGTGGTGATAGGCGCTGCGGCCCAGATCGACGTAATAGCTGACCCGCACACGGCGGCGCTCGGCGCGGCGCGGAAACAGGCCGCTGTAAAGCAGGCACTGATCACCCACATCGCGCAGCCGCTCCTGCTGTTCCCGGCCCTGGCAGTGGGCGGCCTCAAGGTAATCCAGCGCCAGCACCCGTTGCGCCATCTCCGGTCGATCGAGATAACGCATCAGGGTGAAGACCAGATAACTTTCCAGCTCCGGCTCCAGCGTGACGCCCACGGCCTGTTCGGCCTCGCTGATCAGCGTGTGCCACTGGGACAGCGGCGTATGCTCGGTGTCGATCACAATCGGCCTCCTGATGTGAATCGCCCTGTAAAAATCATCGGCCCATCCGGAACCGAACTTGACTCTTTTTGCACCGGCGGCCGTAAAAACCACGCGCCATGAGGTTATCAGCGGCAGACGGCGCGGCTATAATGAGCGCTCTTTTCGCTGTGTCTATATTAATAAAGGTGTCCGCTTGAGCAAATCCCGCCATCCCGCCGCCGCCCGTACCTTCCAGGGGCTGATCTTCGCCCTGCAACAGTACTGGGCCGAACAGGGCTGCATCGTCCTGCAACCCTACGACATGGAAGTGGGAGCCGGCACCTTTCATACCGCCACCTTCATTCGCGCCATCGGCCCCGAGCCCTGGGCCGCCGCCTATGTGCAGCCCTCGCGCCGGCCCACCGACGGCCGTTATGGCGAGAATCCCAATCGCCTGCAGCATTACTACCAGTTCCAGGTAGTGATCAAACCCTCGCCGCTGGATATCCAGGAGCTGTATCTGGGCTCGCTGCAAATGCTCGGTCTCGATCCGCTGGTGCACGATATCCGCTTCGTGGAAGACAACTGGGAATCGCCCACGCTTGGCGCCTGGGGTCTGGGCTGGGAAGTCTGGCTCAACGGCATGGAAGTCAGCCAGTTCACCTATTTCCAGCAGGTCGGCGGGCTGGACTGCAAGCCGGTCACCGGCGAGATCACCTACGGACTGGAGCGCATCGCCATGTACCTGCAGGGGGTGGAGAGCGTGTTCGATCTGGTCTGGACCGACGGCCCGCGCGGCAAGGTCACCTACGGCGATGTGTTTCATCAAAACGAAGTCGAACAGTCCACCTACAACTTCGAACACGCCGACGTGGAGGATCTGTTCCACCAGTTCGACCAGGCCGAGAAGATGAGCCAGCAGTTGATCGCGGCGCAACTGCCGCTGCCCGCTTACGAACAGGTGCTCAAGGCCTCGCACAGTTTCAACCTGCTCGATGCGCGCCATGCCATTTCGGTCACCGAACGCCAGCGTTATATCCTGCGGGTGCGCAACCTCTCCCGCGCCGTGGCCGAGGCCTATTATGCCGCTCGTGAGGCCCTGGGCTTCCCGATGTGCCAGGAGGGCGTCAAATGAGTCCCTCTATCACCAAAACCAGCGATTTTCGAAAAGAGGGACACCGGGATCTGCTTGTCGAGATCGGCACCGAGGAGTTGCCGCCCAAAGCACTGCTGGCCCTTTCCGCTGCCTTTGAAGAGTGGGTGCGTTACGGGCTTCAGGAAAGTCGCCTGGGCAACCCCGAGATTCAACAGTATGCCAGCCCGAGAAGACTGGCATTACTTGTTAAAGGTCTCCCTGAATCCACGCCGGACCGCACCATCGAACGAACCGGCCCGCCTGCCACTACCGCCTTCGACGAAGAAGGCGCCCTGACAAAAGCCGGCGAAGGCTTTGCTCGCAAATGGGGCGCCAGCGCAGAAGATCTACAGACCAATGACGAAGGCAAGGTTGTTGTTCAACACTATGAAGCCGGTCTGTCAGCTGAATCACTTATTCCCGATATCGTGCGCAACGCACTGGATAAACTGCCCATTCCCAAGCGCATGCGCTGGGGCGATCTGGATGCCTGGTTCGTGCGCCCGGTGCACTGGGTCGTGTTGCTGTTCGGCGACGAGGTGATCGAGGCGGAGATTCTGAGCGTGACCAGCGGACGCGAAACCCGGGGTCACCGTTTTCATCATCCCGATACCATTTATATACCCGCCCCGGCGGAATACGAAGTGCTGCTGGAAAACGAAGGCAAGGTGATTGCGGATTTTGAACGCCGCCGCACCGCCGTGCGCGCCCAGATCGAACAGGCCGCCAGTCAGCACAAGGCCCATGCCGTGATCGATGAAGCGTTGCTCGATGAGGTCACCGCCATGGTCGAATGGCCGGTGGCGATCACCGGCCGTTTCGATGAACGTTTTCTGGATGTCCCCCAGGAGGCGCTGATCTCCACCATGAAAACCAACCAGAAGTATTTCCATCTGGTGGATGACAACGGTCAGCTGCTGCCGCTGTTTATTACTATCAGCAATATCGAAAGCAAACAGCCCGAACAGGTGCAAAAAGGCAATGAACGGGTCATCCGCCCGCGCTTTGCCGATGCCGAGTTTTTCTGGCAACAGGATCGCCAGACGTCGCTGGCACAACGCCTCGATTCACTCAAGAGTGTGGTCTTCCAGCAAAAACTGGGCACGCTGTACGACAAGACCCGGCGGGTGGAAAAGCTGGCCGGCGTCATTGCCGAACAACTGGGTGGCGACAAACAACTGGCCATCCGCGCCGCGCAGCTGTGCAAATGTGATCTGATGACCGAGATGGTCGGCGAGTTCCCCGAACTGCAGGGCATCATGGGCCGTTATTACGCCGGGCTCGATGGCGAACAGCCGCCGATCGCCCGGGCGCTGGATGATTATTACAAACCGCGCTTCGCCGGCGACGATCTGCCTGATGACGTCATCAGTCAATCGCTGGCACTGGCCGATCGGCTCGACACCCTGCTCGGCATTTTCGCCATCGGCCAGATCCCCACCGGCGACAAGGATCCTTTCGCCCTGCGCCGCGCCGCGCTCGGGGTCTTGCGCATTCTGATCGAACAGCAGCTCGATCTCGATCTGCAGGCGTTGCTGGAACAGTCCGCCGCGGGCTTCGACCCATCCCTCAAGGCAGATGAAGCTGTGGAAGCGGTGATCGGTTTTATTCTCGAACGCCTCAAGGCCTATTACCGCGATCAGGGCATTCGCGCGGATGTGCTCGATGCGGTGACCGCTAACCGCCCGACCCGGCCGCTGGATATCGAACAACGGCTCAAGGCAGTGGATCACTTCCGTCAGCTGGAGGCCGCCGACAGCCTGTCCGCCGCCAACAAACGCATCGGCAACATTCTCAAGAAAGTCGAAGGCAGCTTGCCGCAGAACATCGATGCCAGCCTGTTACAGGATCCCGCCGAACAAACCCTGCATGATCGCCTGACCGGCCTGCAGCAACAGGTCAACGAGCAGGTTCAGCAGGCCAACTATCAGCAAGCCCTGAGTCAGCTGGCCGACCTGCGCGAACCGGTGGATCAATTCTTCGACGATGTGATGGTGATGGCCGAGGACGACAAACTGCGCAATAACCGTGTTGCCCTGCTGAACAACCTGCATCAACTGTTTATGCAAATCGCGGACATTTCCCGTCTGCAAGGATAAGCCGATGAACTCCGACTCCTATGACGAAATGCTCCAGGCCGTGCAGGCGTTTCACGACAAGCATGATTTCAAAGGCACCGGTGGCGAGGACCTGCCCTATCGCATCGCATTGATGGCCGAAGAACTGGGCGAGATCTCCGCCTGCGTCACCAAGGGCAAAGACAAGGAACAGCTGGCCGAAGAGGTTGCCGATCTGTTGATTCTGATCATGGGCACGGCCATCTCGGCCGACTTTGATCTGAACCAGGCTTTCTGGGACAAGATGGACAAAATCATGCAGCGCGAATCCAAAATGGTCAACGGGCGGATCCGCGTTTCTGAATTTAAAGACAACTGATCACCACCAAGACACGAAGACACCAAGAACAATTGTTTAATTTATCCATTTTATTCTTTGTGTCTTGGTGCCTTGGTGGTAAATCTCTATCGCTATGAAACTGATCATTCTGGATCGTGACGGGGTTATTAATTACGACTCCGACGACTATATAAAAAGCGTCGACGAGTTCGTGCCGATTCCGGGCAGTCTGGAGGCGATCGCCCGCCTGAACAAAGCCGGCTATCACGTCTATGTCGCGACCAACCAGTCGGGGATTGCCCGCGGCTATTACGACGAGGCCACGTTGCAGCAAATGCACGACAAACTGCGCAAGTTGCTGGCCGATCACGGCGGCCGGGTCGATGGTATCGTCTATTGCCCGCACGGGCCGGACGATCACTGTGACTGTCGCAAACCGTTGCCGGGCCTGCTGGAGCGTATCGCCCATCTCAGCGATCACACTCTGGGGAAGGTGCCGGTCGTCGGTGACTCGCTGCGGGATATCGAATCGGCCCGCGCGGTCGGTGCCACGCCCTACCTGGTCAAAACCGGCAAGGGCGAGCGGACACTGGCCAGGGGTGAGGGCGTCGAAGGTGTGCCGATATATGCCGATCTTGCCCGTTTTGTTGATGATTTTCTCGCCCGTGAGGAGGGTTAAATGCTGTTCCTTCGCTCCACTCTGTTCAGCCTGTCGGTGATTATCACCAGTGTGGTGATCACCTGTATCGTCCTGCTGTTTTATTTTGCGCCGTTTTCCTGGCGCTACTCCATTATCAGTCAGTTCGCCCGCTATAACCTGTGGGTCCTTAAAACCGTCTGCAAGCTCGATTATGTGGTCGAAGGGCGCGAAAACATCCCGGACTCGGCCGCGATCATCTTCAGCAAGCACCAGTCCACCTGGGAGACCATGGCCCTGCAGCAGGTCTTCCCGCCGCTGACCTTCGTGATTAAACGTGAACTGCTGTGGTTGCCCTTTTTCGGCTGGGGCCTGTCGTGCATGGATCCGATTGCGATTAACCGTTCGGCCGGACGCAATGCCATTCGCCAGATCATCGAACAGGGCAGCGAACGCCTCAAGCGCGGACTGTGGGTCGTCATTTTTCCCGAAGGCACCCGGATACGTCCCGGCACCCAGGGCCGCTACAAGATCGGCGGCGCGGTATTCGCCGCCGAGTCCGGTTATCCGGTTGTACCCGTTGCCCACAACGCCGGTTACTTCTGGGCCAAGGGGCAGTTTCTCAAACGGCCCGGTACCATTCGCATGGTCATTGGCCCGCCCATCGACAGCGAAGGCAAATCGGCTGAACAGATTTTGACCGAAGCCAAAACCTTTATTGAAGGTGAGATGGCGCGCCTTGCTCCGGTTGATTCAAGCACCCAAAATCCTCATTAAAAATAAGCTCATGCTATCGCCCCACTTCCTGGCGGTTCAGTATATCGGTTAATATTGATATACTTATCTTTTACCCTGGCAGCGGATATCCCTCCGCGCCGGGGCCGGACCGAACAGACAACCGAATTTATCGAGGCTAGCATGCGAGACGGAAGAATCACCATTACCCAGTTCATCATCGAGGAACAGCGCCGCATCGAGGGCGCGACCGGTGATTTCACCTCCCTGTTGAACGATGTCGTGACCGCCTGCAAGGAGATCTCCAACCTGGTTAACCACGGCGCGCTGGTCGATGTGCTCGGCCAGGCCGGCACGGAAAACGTGCAGGGCGAGGATCAGAAAAAACTGGATGTGATCTCCAACGACGTATTCCTCAAAACCAACGAGTGGTCGGGCCACCTGGCCGCCATGGCCTCCGAGGAAATGGAAGAGATTTACCATATTCCCCAGCAGTACCCTCGTGGTAAGTACTTACTCACTTTTGATCCGCTGGACGGTTCCTCGAATATCGATGTGAACGTCTCGGTCGGGACCATCTTCTCCATCCTGCGCTGCAAGGGCGATTGCCAGGATCCGAGCGCCGGGGATTTCCTGCAGGCCGGTACCGAGCAGATCTGTGCCGGTTACGCCCTGTATGGCCCGTCGACCATGATGGTACTGACCACCGGCAACGGCGTGAACGGCTTTACCCTGGATCAGAATATCGGGGAGTTCATCCTCACCCATCCGAATATGACCATCCCCGCCGACACCAAAGAATTCGCCATCAACACCTCCAACATGCGTTTCTGGGAACCGCCGGTCAAACATTATGTGGACGAATGCCTCTCCGGCACCACCGGCGATCGCGACAAGGACTTCAACATGCGCTGGGTCGCCTCCATGGTCGCCGAGGTTCACCGCATCCTGACCCGTGGCGGCATTTTCCTCTATCCGATGGACGAGAAGATGAAAGCCAGCGGCGGAACCGGCAAACTGCGCCTGATGTACGAAGCCAACCCCATGTCGTTCATCGTGGAACAGGCCGGCGGTATGAGCTCCACCGGCCGCGAGCGGATCATGGAGCTGCAACCGAGCGAGCTACATCAGCGGGTCCCGGTGATCCTCGGTTCAAAGCAGGAAGTCGAGCGGGTCGTGCAATACCACAAGGAACACGACACCAACGCCGCCGCCTGAACCGGGACAACTGGCTGACTACAATAAAACCCGCGGTGAGATCGCCTCGCCGCGGGTTTTTTGTTCCACTTCGGCGACCGCCTGACCCAGAATCCGATCCGCCGTCACCGGCCCCAGGTATTCGCAACAGCCCAGCCACGCCTGATGCACTATCCTCCGCATCTGCTCGCGCCGCAGGTTGACCGCCAGCGTTGCCTCGATGCCCAGCAACCAGCTGTTCAGGCGCCGGGTTTCCGTACTGAACGTTCCACCTTGTAACATCCTCTCGCGTAAAAACTTGCGCAGGCGCAACGCCGTCGGATAGTCCTCCGTCTCCAGTCGCGACAGCAGGCTTTGATAGAGCTGTTCGAACACCGGCTGGGCCGGATCCTGATCGGCCCCCTCCCGCACACCGGGATCATCCAGGTCTCCCTGAAACAAGGTCGCATACTGCCCTTCAATTTCGCGCGGCAGCAGGGCCATCACCTTGGTGACATTGAGGACCATCTCCTTGCGATACGGCCACAGCGGATTGTCCGGTGTAATCAGTTGCTTGATAAATTGCTGGATCGCAAAGCGGGGCGCCCGGCTGAAATGCTGTTCCCAGTTATCGGCCGCCTCGCGACAGGCTTCCAGCGCCATGAAGGGGCTGAGCCCCACCATAATGGCCTGCTTGCGAATGACCAGGCTGTTCTCTTGCGGTTCGGATACGGTTGCGGCCATCGTTTCACTCTCCCTGTTAGTGGTTTTTGCCCTGATGCAACTGGGCGCCCTGGAACTCGGGGTAGGCGATCTCGTAATGCTCGCTGTAGTCCAGTCCACGCTGTTCATCCTCGCTGCTGGCACGCAGGCCACGGGTCAACTGGATCAGGCCGTACATCAACAGCGCCACGGGGAAAGCCCAGGCGAATCCGGCCAACACCCCCAGTACCTGCACCAATACCTGGGCCGGGTTGAACAGATCGCCGGTCAGGAACAGACCGGCCGCCACGGTACCCCAGGCTCCGGCGAAGCCATGTACGGGGACGGCCCCGACGACATCGTCCAGGCGCAATCTTTCCATCAACGCCGTGCCAACCACGACCACCCAGCCGGCAACCAGTCCGGTGATGACCGCATACAGCGGTTCCATGCTGGCACAGCCGGCAGTGATCGACACCAGCCCGCCGATGCCACCGTTGATCGTCTGGGTTAACAGCACCGGTTTACCTCTTAATCCCATGCTCAACAGCGCCCCAACGGCGCCGGCGGCGGCCGCCAGATGCGTATTCAGCGCAATCAGCCCAATACTGGCCTCGGCGCTGGCGGTGCTCCCGGCGTTGAAGCCGAACCAGCCGAGCCAGAGAATAAATCCGCCCAGGGCCACGCTGTTAAGATTGTGTCCGGCAATCAAACGACTCTTGTGTTGTTGATCGTAACGGCCCAGTCTCGGCCCGAGCACAATGATCCCGGCCAAGGCGATCCAGCCACCGATCGAATGGACCACGGTGGATCCGGCAAAATCGATAAAGCCCAGCTCCGCCAGCCAGCCACTGCCTTCGTAAAGGCTGCCCCATACCCAGCTGCCATAGACCGGGTAGATCACGGCACACACAATCACCGCGCCAATTAAATAGGCACCGTAACGGGTCCGTTCGGCCATGGCGCCACTGGCGATGGTCACCGCCGTGGCCGCGAACATGGTCTGGAAAAACAGCAGGCTGTAATCCATATGCTCGGCATTGCCGAGCCAGAAATGACTTTGCCCCAACAGGCCGGTGGGATTGGCACCGAACATCAGGCCATAACCGATTAACCAGAACGCGAGACTGCCCAGACACAGGTCCATGTAGTTTTTCATCACCACATTGACCGAATTCTTGGCCCGTGCCATGCCGCTCTCCAGCAGGGCAAAACCGGCCTGCATGAAAAACACCAGCGCCCCGGCGGTGATCAACCAGACGGTATCCATTGATTGTTGCAATTCGGCCGTATTATTCGCCATGGCCGGGGCAATACCGGCCAGCCCCAGCATGAGCACAATCCACTTGCGTTGTCGTTTCATTCCTGCCCTTTGTCTTTGCTATTGAATAACAACGTGATTCACTGCAAAGCATTGAGCAATTGCTGTGCCAGGAAAAAATCAGGGTAAACCCCGGTTCTTTACCCTGACCTGCCTCTTTTTGGCACAAAGCCTTTTGCGCCATGCACCAGAACGTGGCCTCAGTTGATCCGATCACCCCGGGTATTATCCGGCGCCAAATCAACGACTGCCCGCAAGGCGGGTTGTATGATGAACGCCCCCAAAAAGGGGATGTCAGGGAGTGGGGAACGTAAAACGCACGTCTACACGACGATAATAGTCTCGCAGAGACTTATAGCATGCTGAAAATGAGCGATATCAGATCTCTTTGCGCCATGGCGGCTCTGCGAGAGATAACTTTTCCTGCTGCTGCAGACCAGAGCAAAACAGATGATGCCCGGCCATAATACTCTCGCAGAGACGCAGAGCACGCTAAGAAGTGAATAAAATCAGATTCTTTTGCGCCGTGGCGGCTTTGCGAGAGACACGTTTTTCCTTTCAGCGGTTATCGGGGTTGTAGTAATAGGCGAAGCAGCCAGGGCACAGGCCGTAATCGATCGGGGAGGGGGGATGGCTGATCCAGTCCGGGATCCAGTCCCAGTGGTTTGAGCGGTTCTGTTGCCGATTTCTATAACAGCGGCAATGGGTACACTGGCAATAGTGTCCCGCACTATCGCGGTACAGTTCGCTTTGCGCCGGGTGTGGCGTACGCCAGTGCCGGCCTACCTGTTGATCGCGGTTTATCACCAGCAAGCCGGCGCCGAAGCCCAGGTTATGCAAACTCATGTTAAAGCAGCGATACTCTTGCGCAGAGGAACATTCATAATCGTGCAACAACGGCTGATCACTGCTATTTTCCAGGCCGCGCAGATAAAGCTCCACATAAAACGGGTGTAACACTTCCGGCAGGGCGTCGGTGATGTGACGTCCCCGGGTCCAGTCAGTACTGATGACTGGCTCACCCTGGTTATCCCGGGCAAACCGGAACCAGGCGGGATTCATATAGGCGAGGGCGAAATCCGGCCATAAACCGTAAACAGTCCCGGGATGCTGTTCCAGCAAGGCGATCGAAAAATGCTGCGCCAGCAGTTGCCGAAAACCGGGATCGCAATGCAGTTCAGACATGTTTCATCGGTCAGATTCAGACAGGCAGCAACCGTATCAAAGACCAGGGACAAATCGGCCGGATCGGCAGATTGGCGTTTACTGACCGACTTTACTCCGGCTGTTGCCGCAGCTCAATGCAACATGGCCGGATGCAAAACAGGTCTATCTATTGCGCGACGCCATGGAGCCGGCCGGACGGCCGGAGTCAGACGTCGAGATTATTCGCGTTCAGGGCGTTGGTTTCGATGAACTCGCGACGCGGTTCGACCTGATCGCCCATCAGGGTCGTGAAGATCTCGTCGGCCGCAATCGCATCCTCGATCTGCACCTGCAAGAGGCGACGGGATTCGGGATCCAGGGTGGTCTCCCAGAGCTGTTCGGGATTCATTTCGCCCAGGCCCTTGTAACGCTGAATGTGTTGACCGCGCTTGGCCTCTTCCAGTAACCATTCCATGGCCTGACGAAAGGCGGTAATCGGATGCTGTTTGTCACCGCGTTGAATGAATGCACCGTCTTCCAGCAAGCCGTCCAGCTGCTCGCCCAGGGTACGAATCGCCTTGTATTCCCCCATTTCGAAAAATTCGCGGCTAAACAGATAGTCGCTGCTGATGCCGTGGCGAATGGCGGTCACCGTCACCTGCCAGCTACCGCTTTCATTTTCATCGCTTTTAAAATGGAACTGGAACTGTTTGTTGGTGCTGTCGTCAGTGGCCAGCCGTTGTTGCAATTCAGCAAACCACTGCTGCATGCCGTCGTTATCCAGCAGTTGCGCATCCTGCAATCCGGGCATGTAGATCATTTTCTCCAACACGATCGCCGGATAGCGACGACTCAGGCGGCGAATCGTGTCATTGACCAGCATGTGCTGTCGGGCCAGCTCTTCCAGGGCCTCGGCGCTGAGCGGCGGGGCACTGTCGTTCACATGCAGTTCGGCGCCATCCAGCGCGGTCTGCAACAGATGCGCGTTGAGCTCGGGATCGTCTTTGAGATAGCGCTCCTGTTTGCCTTTTTTGATTTTGTACAGCGGTGGCTGGGCGATATAGATATAACCGTGCTCGATCAACTCGGGCATCTGGCGATAGAAAAAGGTCAGCAACAGGGTGCGGATGTGCGAGCCGTCCACGTCGGCATCGGTCATGATAATGATACGATGATAACGTAACTTATTGATATCAAACTCTTCTTTACCGATTCCGCAACCCAGGGCGGTGATCAGCGTGCCGACTTCCACCGAGGAGAGCATCTTGTCGAAACGGGCTTTTTCCACGTTCAGGATCTTGCCCTTCAATGGCAGGATCGCCTGGGCACGACGGTCCCGACCCTGTTTGGCCGAGCCGCCGGCGGAGTCGCCCTCCACCAGGAACAGCTCGGAGAGGCTGGGATCTTTCTCCTGACAATCGGCCAGCTTGCCGGGCAGGCCGGCGATATCCAGCGCCCCCTTGCGACGGGTCATTTCGCGCGCCTTGCGGGCGGCCTCGCGGGCACGGGCCGCATCCAGAATCTTGGAGGCGATCCCCTTGGCATCATTGGGATGTTCGAGCAGGTATTCGCTGAATTTCTCACCCATTACCGATTCAACGACACCTTTAACTTCCGAGGAGACCAGTTTGTCCTTGGTCTGGGAGGAGAACTTGGGATCCGGCACCTTGACCGACAAGACGGCGCAAAGCCCCTCACGCGCATCGTCGCCGCTGGGATTGACCTTGGCTTTTTTTGTAAGCCCTTGATTTTCAATATAGTTATTCAGCGTCCGGGTGAGCGCGGTCCGAAACCCCGACATGTGGGTGCCGCCGTCACGCTGCGGAATGTTGTTGGTAAAGCAGTAGATATTCTCCTGATAGGAGTCATTCCACTGCATCGCCAGCTCGACCCAGATGCCGTCTTTTTCCAGATTCAGATAGAACACATTTTCGTGTAGCGGGGTCTTCTTGCGATTGAGATGCTCGACGAAAGCCTTGATACCGCCCTCGTATTCGAACACATCCTGCTTGTCCGGCTCGCGCTCGTCGCTCAGCACAATGCGGACACCGGAGTTCAAAAATGAGAGTTCGCGCAGCCGTTTGGCCAGGATATCGTAGTGAAATTCGGTATCGGTGAAAATTTCGGTGCTGGGCTTGAAGCGGATTTCGGTCCCGGTCTGTTCGGTTTCGCCCAGCGGCTTGAGCGGGTACTGGGGCTCACCCAGCTGGTATTCCTGCTGATAGACCTTATTATCCCGGCGGATCGTCAGTTTGAGGTGTTCGGAAAGCGCATTGACCACGGAGATCCCCACCCCGTGCAGGCCGCCGGAAACCTTGTAGGAATTGTCATCGAATTTACCGCCCGCGTGCAGCACGGTCATGATCACCTCGGCGGCGGAACGGCCTTCTTCCTCATGCAGGTCGGTCGGAATCCCGCGGCCGTCATCCCGGACCGAGACGGAGCCGTCGCTGTGGATGGTGACCTCGATACTCTTGCAGTGGCCGGCCAGGGCTTCGTCGATGGAGTTGTCCACCACCTCAAACACCATGTGGTGCAGTCCGGTGCCATCATCCGTATCGCCGATATACATGCCGGGGCGTTTGCGCACGGCATCGAGCCCTTTCAGAACCTTGATATTCGAGGAATCGTAATGTTGTTCGCTCATGGGCGGGATCTCCAGTCAGGTCGCCATTATACCACTTCTCGAACCACGCCGTGTTCCACGTGGAACATTTTGATCATTTGCTGTTCGGCCGGCTCAAGCAGCCCCGCTTCGGTGGCGGTCACGAATAACTGGGCGCCGGATTCCACCAGCAATCCCAGCAACCGGGCCCGACGTTCCGGATCCAGTTCGGCCGGCAGATCATCTACCAGCAACACCGGGATCTGTTCACGCACGGCGCGGAACTGGGCAATCTGGGCCAGGCGCATGGCACTGGCCAGCAGTTTCTGCTGCCCCCGGGAAAAATGGTTCTGCACCGCCTGGCGATCCTGACGAATCATCAGATCCGCCCGATGCGGTCCGCTCTGGGTAAAACCCTGCTGGCGATCCCGTTCGAAACCCCGCGCCAGGGCGGTACGCAGATCCAGCTCCTGGTTCCAGCCCGGCTGGTAGTGCCAGTCCGGCACGATCCCCAGCAATGCCTGGCTGTAACGTGTCAACCACGGTTGCAGGGCCGTCAGATAATCGCGGCGCAACTGCGTCAGTCGCTCCCCCTGTTCGATCAACTGAACATCCCAGTACTGGATATCCCGGGGTTGGGCTCGAGACTTCAACGCCGCATTCCGCTGACGAAGTACCTTGTGATAGGCCTGCCAGGTGGGCAGGAACGAGTGTTCCACGTGGAACACTCCCCAATCGAGAAACTGGCGGCGATAGCGGGGCCCCTGTTCCAGAATCCGGTGGATATCGGGATTGATCACCTGCACCGGCAAGACGGCGGCCAGATCGGAGGTTTTATGGGCGGTCCGCTGGTTGATCCGAATGCGGGTCAGGTCCCGGCCTTTCTCCAGCCCGATCGCGGTAATCTGTCCACCCTGGCCCCGGATGCGGCCGAACACGGTCAGGGTGGGGTGATCCCGCTGAATAACGTGTTGAATTGAAGTGCTGCGAAAGGAGCGGGCCAGGGAGAGGAGGTGGATGCCCTCCAGCAGACTGGTCTTGCCGCTCGCGTTTTCCCCAAAGATCAGATTGATCTGATCGCAGGGCGCCATCTCCACCGCGTCCAGGTTACGAACCCGGTTGATCGCCAGGTGAGTCAGGCTCATCGGGCCGTCATCAGAGCCGCATCGGCATGATCACATAGCGACTGTTGGCGTCGTCATCTCCCTGGATCAAACAACTGTGGTTGGCATCAATCATGCCGATGGAGACCTGTTCCGACTTCAGGGCCGAGAGGGCATCCAGAAAATAGCTGACATTGAAGCCAATCTCGAATTCATCCCCCTGATAACTGACTTCCACTTCTTCCTCGGCCTCTTCCTGTTCCGGATTGTGAACAGTCGCCTTGAGCTGGTCGGGCGAGAGGCTCAGGCGCATGCCCCGGTATTTTTCATTGGAGAGCACCGCCGCCCGATGAAAGGCTTCGTACAGCGGCTGACGTGCGCAAGAAACGATGTGCGGCGGATCTTTAGGTATAACCTGTTGATAATCCGGGAATTTTCCATCGATCAGCTTGGAGGTAAAGCTGATATCCGGCAATTCGACCCGGATGTGATTCTCCCCCAGCTGGATGCGCGCGGTACTTTCGCTGTCATCCAGCAGGCGCATCAGTTCAGTCACCCCTTTGCGTGGCAGGATCACCTGGCGCGGTTCGTTCACCGGTAATTCCGCTTCCACTTCGCAGACGGCCAGGCGATGCCCGTCGGTCGCGACGGCCCGCAACCGGTTGTTCGCCAGCTCCAGCATCAGGCCGTTGAGGTAATAACGCACATCCTGCTGGGCCATGGAGAACTGGGTCTGCTCGATCAGTTTTTTCAGCTGCTGCTGGGAGAGGGAAAACTCCAGCGGCGATTCAATCGGATCGATATTGGGAAATTCCGCCGCCGGCATGGTGGCCAGGGTAAAGCGGCTGCGCCCTGAGCGGATGATCGCCTTGTCCTGCTCGATCTGGACATCCAGCTGGGCGTTTTCCGGCAGGGCGCGACAGATATCGATAAACTTTTTCGCCGGCAGGGTGATATCACCACTGTCCGCGGCATCGACCGGCATCTGGGCCACCATTTCCACTTCCAGGTCCGTGCCGGTTAATGTCAGTTTCCCGTTATCGATGGAAAACAGGATATTGGAAAGGATCGGGAGGGTCTGCCGACGCTCCACGACACTGCCAACCGCCTGCAGAGGACGCAGGAGCGTTTCACGTTCTAAAGTGATCTTCATATATTAAATACCTGAATATATATCTTCTTATTGTTAGATCTATTAGTCCACCGCAAAACGGTTGATAAGCCAGTTTTTTGCTTGATTATTATAGACTTTTTCAGCATAACAAAGGACAAATAAAGTCTGTATGAAAGTGGTAAAGGCTGTGGATAAATTGTGAGGATGCCGCACCCGCCCGAACAGGGTCAAGTTAAAAACAGGTTGTCCACAGTTTACGGGCATCATGTGCTCAGAGTTCTCAACAGGTTGGAGACATCCTCGTTAATGCGTTGATCGCTTTCCTTGAGCTCTTCCACCTTGCGGCAGGCATGCAACACCGTGGTGTGGTCCCGGCCGCCGAACGCATCGCCGATTTCCGGCAGACTATGACTGGTCAGCTCCTTGCACAGGGCCATGGCGATCTGCCGGGGCCGGGTGATGGAGCGATTGCGCCGTTTGGAATGCAAATCAGCCACCCGGATCTTGAAATATTCGGCTACGGTTTTCTGAATATTATCGATGGTGACCAGCTTGTCCTGAATCGCCAGCAGATCGCGCAGCGCATCCTTGGCAAAATCCATGGTAATGGGGCGGCCGGTAAACTGGGCATTGGCGATCACCCGGCGCAGCGCGCCTTCCAGCTCCCGCACGTTGGAGCGAATGCGTTTGGCGATAAAAAAGGCGACTTCGCTGGGCATCTCGATCCCCGACAGTTGCGCCTTGCTCATCAAAATCGCAACCCGGGTTTCCAGCTCCGGGGCTTCAATAGCCACCGGCAATCCCCAGCCGAAACGGGACTTGAGCCGTTCTTCGAGGCCGTCGACTTCCTTGGGATAGCGATCGCAGGTCATGATCACCTGCTGGCCGCCTTCGAGCAGGGAATTGAAGGTATGGAAAAACTCTTCCTGGGAACGCTCCTTGCCGGCGAAAAACTGGATATCATCGATCAGCAGAGCATCGACCGAGCGATAGAAGCGTTTGAAATTGTTAATGGTGTTGTGCTGCAGCGCCTTGACCATCTCGGCCACGAAGCGTTCGGAATGCAGGTAAATCACATTGGCTTGCGGGTTTTGCTGCAGGATCATGTTACCCACCGCGTGCATCAGATGGGTCTTGCCCAGACCCACGCCACCGTAGATCAGCAACGGGTTATAGGCCTTGCCGGGGTTTTCCCCGACCTGGATCGAGGCCGCCTTGCCCAGCTGGTTGGATTTGCCCTCGACGAAATTCTCAAAGGTGAAATTGGGATTGAGGCTGCTGTTATTGCGCGGCGCCGGTTTGGCATTCGCTGGCGCGCTCTGGCTCGCTGCGGGTGTGGCGCGGGCCGGGGCGGGGTTAGCCGGGCGGGATTCGGCGGCCGGGCCGGCCGGTTCTTCGAACAGTGTCTGGCTGCCAACCTCGGTGACGATAGGCACCGATAACCCGGCAAGATCGCAGGCGATCGCCTCAATTTGCGGCATAAAGTTGCTTTCTATCCGCTCTTTGACAAAGCTGTTGGGGGCCAGCAGACGCAGGGTATGGGAATCGTAAACCGCGTGCAGCGGCCGTATCCAGGTATTGAACTGTTGCGGCGTCAGCTCGCCCTGTAGACGATGCAGACACTGATCCCATAGTGAATCCGACACGGTTCCCCCTGACGCAGAGTAGGTTTGGAATAATTGTGACCCCTGAGAGGGACACCCAGTCTATACGGATCGAAAAGAGTTATCCACAGGAGGCAAGCCCTTTTTATCTGCGGGTTATCTGCGGGATTTTGCCTGATGGCAGTTGACAGACGGGCCCCGGCGCAGTATTGTTGCCGACCTTTTTCGGGGCAAGTCGGCCGGCCAAAACGGCTGATAAAATGATTCGATAAACAATGGTTTAGGTCATGAAACGTACTTTCCAGCCCAGCAATCTGAAACGCAAACGGACGCACGGTTTTCGTGCCCGCATGAAAACCCGTGGTGGTCGTCAGGTCATCAACGCCCGTCGCGCCAAAGGCCGCCACCGCCTGGCAGTCTGATCCGGAGTCGGCGGATGAGCACCGAGCGTTTTGCTCGGCACCAGCGGCTGCTGACCTCCTCCGACTTCCGGCATGTATTCGCCCATCCCCGGCGCTTCAGTCATCCCCATCTGATGATGCTGGTTCGATCCAATCAAAAACCGTATGCCCGTCTCGGTCTGGCGATTCCCAAACGCCATATCCGGCGCGCGGTCGATCGCAATCGCATCAAACGCCAGATCCGCGAATCCTTTCGCGCCCGACAGACGAAGCTGGTAGGATGGGATATTGTCGTGATGGCGCGCAGCGGTGCCGCGCGCCTGAGCAAACGGGAGCTGCGTGAGGTGCTGGAATCCCACTGGCAGAGGCTGGCAACAGAATGCGCAGACTCCTGATTATATTGATCGGTGGCTATCGCTATCTGATCAGCCCGTTGATGGGCCATCATTGCCGTTTTTACCCCAGTTGCTCCGAGTATGCCCAGACGGCCATCGGCCGCTTCGGTGTGTTTCGTGGCAGCTGGCTGGCGGTCAAACGCATCAGTTGTTGCCATCCCTGGCATGAGGGCGGCATCGACCCGGTACCTGAGAAGAAGAAGTAAATGGAACAACAACGCCCGCTATTATTTATCGCCCTTGCCATTATCCTGTTCCTGCTGTGGGACGCCTGGCAACGGGATTTCGGTCCCCAGCCTGAACCGCAGACGACGCAGCAAACCGATCAGGTCGCCGACAGCCGTCCCGATCGCGCCGATGTACCGATGGGCGCCGATGAAAGCGAAACGCCCGCCCAGAGCGACAGCCGCTCGGCCGATGTGCCATCGGGCAGTGGCGATGGGGGCCGCGTGCTGGAGAGCGGATCGCGCATCGAGGTAGTCACCGATGTCTTTCGTGCCGAGATCGACACCGTGGGCGGGGATCTGCGGCATGTCGAGTTGCTAGAGTACCCGGTTTCCAGCGATAAACCGGATGAACCGGTGGTGCTGATGAACGACAGCCTGCCGAACCTGTTTGTCAGCCAGTCCGGCTTTACCGCCAAGCGGCAGCGCGAAGGCGATGACAGTCTGATCGAAGCGCCGAACCATTACAGCCGCTATCAGGCCAAGGCCAATCGCTATCGGCTGCGCGAGGGCCAGGATCAACTGAGCGTGGATCTGGTCTGGGAAAGTCCCGAGGGCGTGGAATTTATCAAGACCTACACGTTCACCCGCGGCGATTATCTCGTGCAAGTGGAACACACCGTTAATAACCAGACCGATCGACTGTGGCGGGGCAATCTCTATACCCAGATACAGCGCACCCAGGTGTCGCAAATCGATAGTCCCCGGTTCGTCTACACCTACATGGGCGGGGTGATCTACTCGCCGGAAGAAAAATACGAGAAGATCGACTTTTCCGACATGCAGGACCAGGATCTGGAACGCACCATCACCGGCGGCTGGGCGGCCATGATCCAGCACTATTTCCTCGGTGCCTGGATTCCGCCGGCGGAGGAAGCCCAGACCTTCTATAGCCGGCATATCAAGAACAACACCCGTTATGTGCTGGGGATGAAATCGGCCAATGAATTGCGCGTGGCCGGCGGGGAACAGCAGACTCTGAGCAACCGGTTGTTCGTCGGGCCCAAGCTGCAGGATCGACTTGAAGAAGTCGCGCCGGGGCTGGAGCTGACGGTCGATTACGGCCTGCTGCATTTCATTTCCAAACCGCTGTTCTGGATCCTCGATTTCATCCATGACTTTGTCGGCAACTGGGGCTGGGCGATCGTGTTGCTGACGATCCTTATCAAACTGGTGTTCTACAAACTCTCCGAAGCCAGCTACAAATCGATGGCCAACATGCGCCGGGTTCAGCCGCGCATGAAGCAGCTCAAGGAGCGTTACGCCGGCGATCGGCAGAAGATGAACCAGGCGTTGATGGACCTCTACAAGAAAGAGAAGATCAACCCGCTCGGCGGCTGTCTGCCAATCCTGGTACAGATCCCGGTATTTATCGCGCTCTACTGGGTCTTACTGGAAAGTGTCGAGATGCGTCAGGCGCCCTGGATCCTCTGGGTGCAGAACATGTCCGCGCCGGATCCCTATTTTATTCTGCCATTGCTCATGGGTATCACCATGTTTATCCAGCAGAAACTGAATCCGGCGCCGATGGATCCGATTCAGGCCAAGATCATGATGGCCCTGCCCTTTGTCTTTACCATCTTCTTTGCCTTCTTCCCGGCCGGGCTGGTGCTCTACTGGGTGGTCAACAACACCCTGTCGATTGCCCAGCAGTACTACATTACCCGCTATGTGGTGAAGGCGTGAGGTGGCGAGGGTGTGAGTTCGCGAGATCGCGCTAATTCCTGTTCAACTGACGATTTAACGAGGTCACGCGCTTACGCCCCCGACACCATCGCGGCCCTGGCCACCCCGCCGGGGCGCGGCGGGGTCGGCATCATTCGTGTTTCGGGTCCGGCCTGTGCGGCGATTGCCGGGGCGGTGCTGGGGCATCTGCCCCGACCGCGCCAGGCCGAATACCTCCCGTTTTACGACAGCGCGGGCCAGGCAATCGATACCGGCCTGGCGCTCTGGTTTCCCCGTCCCCATTCATTTACCGGCGAAGACGTGCTCGAACTGCACGGTCACGGCGGCCCGGTGGTCATGGACATGCTGCTGACGCGGGTGATCGAGCTGGGCGCGCGCCTGGCCCGGGCGGGCGAGTTTTCCGAGCGGGCGTTTCTCAATGATAAGCTGGATCTGGCCCAGGCCGAGGCCGTGGCCGATCTGATCGAGGCCGGATCCGAGCAGGCGGCGCGCTCGGCGCAACGCTCCCTGCAGGGGGTGTTCTCCGACTGGATTCACAGCGTGGTCGAACAGCTGACCGAACTGCGCATCTACGTGGAAGCGGCCATCGATTTTCCCGAGGAGGAGATCGACTTTCTCTCGGACAAACGGGTGACCGATCAGCTCGACGGGTTGCAGCGCGAGCTGGACGAGGTAATCAAACAGGCCCACCAGGGCCAGCTGTTGCGCGAGGGGATGCGGATCGTCCTGGCCGGCCAGCCCAATACCGGCAAATCGAGTCTGCTCAATGCCCTGGCCGGGCGCGAATCGGCCATTGTCACCCATATCGCCGGCACCACCCGCGATGTGCTGCGCGAGGAGATCAGCATCGACGGCCTGCCGCTGCACATTATCGACACCGCCGGCCTGCGCGAGGGCGGGGATGAAGTGGAGCGAATCGGGATGGAACGCACCTGGCAGGCCATCGAACAGGCCGACCGGGTGCTGCTGCTGATCGACGATCGCCAGGGCTTCGGCGACGGCGAGGCCACCATCCTGAAGCAACTGCCGGCGCATCTGCCGGTGACCCGGGTTCATAACAAGATCGATCTCAGCGGGGAATCGCCGAAAGTGCAGGAAGGGGCCCGGGGCACGCAGGTCTATCTGTCGGCGGTGGAAGGCCAGGGTATCGAGCTGTTACGGGATCATCTCAAAGCCTGCGTGGGCTACACTTCAGCCGGTGAAGGCGTGTTCATGGCCCGGCGCCGGCATGTGGATGCCCTGCAGCGGGCCCATGAACTGATTGTCAACGGTAGCGCCCAGCTCAGCGAGCACGGGGCCGGCGAGCTGCTGGCCGAGGATCTGCGTCAGGCCCAGCAGGCCCTGGGTGAAATTACCGGCGAGGTGAGCAGTGACGATCTGCTGGGGAAGATCTTTTCCAGTTTTTGTATCGGCAAATAAGTCCGATCAACGAAGGAGTCTCGATCCATGTCTATCAAACGCAATTTGATCCTGCTGCTGAGCGCGGTGCTGGTGATTGCCTGTACCACCAGCCCGACAGGCCGATCCCAGTTGATGCTGATCTCCCCGAAGACCGCCATCGTCGAATCGGAAAAAGCCTATATGAATACGGTCGGGGCGCTGAGCAAAGAGAATAAACTGGTGCGCGATTCGGCGGTGAATCAGCGCGTGCAGGAGATTACCGGTCGGCTGGTTGCGGTTGCCGTGAAGCAGTATCCCGAATCGAAAAACTGGAAATGGAGTGTGGCGGTGATCGATGATCCAAAAACCGTGAATGCCTGGGCCATGGCCGGCGGGCGGATGGCGGTCTATACCGGTCTGATCGATCAGCTAAACCTGACTGACGCCGAGCTGGCCCAGATCATGGGCCATGAAATCGCCCATGCCCTGGCGAATCACACGGCGGAACAGATGTCCGTGGCGATCGCGACCCAGCTGGGCGTCAGTGCGGTCGGGATTGCCACCGATGCCTCGGATTCCACCCTGACCGCCGGCGCCATTGCCGCGCAACTGGCGGTGCAGTTGCCCAACAGCCGCACCGCGGAATCAGAAGCCGATCGCATCGGGATCGAGCTGGCGGCCCGGGCCGGCTATGACCCGCAGGCGGCGGTGACGCTCTGGCAAAAAATGGAAAAAGTCAGTGGCAACGGTCCCCCGCAATTTTTGAGTACCCACCCGGCGCCCGGTAACCGGCAACAAACCTTGCGTCAGCTGGTTCCGCAAATGCGCCAGCTGCAGCCGCCGAGCCCCGGTCCCGTCGCGCCGGTCGAACTGGCCCGGTGAACCCGGTCTGGAATCCAGAAAGACTGTTAAGCGGTGTCGATCAGGTTCGCGTAGCGTTACCTGACATTCTCCGTATCGGCAGGGTGTCACGCAGGCTAACGCCAGCGTGACCTACGGGATTAGCCAGAGTATAAATAGTGGTAGGCCGGACATAGCAACGCGCTGTCCGGCAATCGGAGGGGTTACCCGAGACCATGGAGTTTATGCCCGCAGGGGCTAGCGGGGTGGATAGCGCTCGAGGATCGCCTCGACCAGCTCGTTGATCAGCCGATTGCTCTTCTGTGGGGTACTGCCGGAATTCAGTCGTCGGCTGTCGGAGCCGCGCCATAACAGCTTTTCGTCAGGGCTGTGGAGGTCGATGGTGAGGATAATGCGATCGTAGGATTCCACATCGGCGGCGGGAAAACCGTAGCCAAAACCGATACCCACGTTACGGCTGAAGGTGCCGATCCCCACCGAGACACCGGAGGGATCGCTTTCGATTTCCTGTGTGACATCAATCCGATAACTGACACGCACATCCGGTGTCGGAGCGGCCTGCAAACCCTTTTTGATCAGTGCCTCACGAATGGCGGTCACGACCCGTTGTTGCATCAGGCTGCTGTCGATACGTGGGTCGTCGCTGATTTTAACGGGCTGGGTTTGGAGTTTGAAACTGTGAATGGCCGCAAAGTTGATACTTTGATCGTAATCGACATTGACGGTTGTTCCGCAGGCCACCAGCGACAGGGATACGAGCAACAGAACAAATCGACGTAATGCAGACATGAGCTAGACTCCCTGGCTGCGCTTGCTCCTCAGCCATCGAATTAACGGTTCCCACTGTTCCAGATCCCACCACACCTGCGAGGGCGCCATCTCGAAAATACCGACACCCCGCTCCTCGGCGCGAATGTAATTCTGGGTGTCGCGCAGGGTGGTGACAAACGGAATCTTCAAATTTTTCAAGAACGCCTGCAGGGACTGGTAGATCAAGGTGTTCTCCCGGACCCGGTTGGCCACCACGGCGACGCGGGTCTCCTTACGAGAGACCTTGCCGGTGGTCAGAAGTTCCTTCATGAAATCAGCCGCTGCCCGAATATCAATGGGCGAGGGCAGCACCGGAACGATGATGGTCTCCACCCGGCGCACCAGCCGGGTCAGTTCCGGGCCCTGCACCCGGGCCGGGGCATCCATGATGACAACCTCTGTCTCTTTGGGTGCGCGAACCGGGTTGCGGGTCGCATCGATGCCATGAATAACCGGATAGTTATCGGGCCGGGCACCCAGCCAGGCCAGGCTGGAGCCTTGCGGATCAAAGTCGGCCAGGACAACCTGCTTTTCCAGTTCATAAGCGTAGTAACTGGCCAGGTTGGTCGCGATCGTGCTTTTACCACAACCGCCCTTGGCATTGAGCACCATGATATTACGCATCCGGTACGACCTCCTTGGATCTCAGGGACGAGGTACGAGGGACGAGTAACGAGGAAAGGCGTACCGTATCAGTACCGATTCAATTCAGTGTAGACAAAATGCATCTTGCATGTGAAGAAAAAATCACGATCGGGTAACCCTGGAAGGGATAGCGAAACGTTAACCGAGACAAATAGAGTTTTAAAGAATTTAAATCTTCGTGTCTTTGTGCCTTGGTGGTTATGCTTTTTCGCTGTTATCGAAAATACCCAGCTCGTCCCAGATGGTGTCAATGCGTTGTTTGACGCTGTCATCCATGCTGATGGGGCGGCCCCATTCGCGTTGGGTTTCGCCCGGCCATTTGTTGGTGGCATCGAAACCGATCTTGCTGCCCAGGCCGGAGACCGGCGAGGCGAAATCGAGATAATCGATCGGTGTGTTGTCGATCAGGGTGGTATCCCGGATGGGATCCATGCGCGTGGTCATGGCCCAGATCACATCCTGCCAGTTGCGCACGTCCACATCCTCGTCGGTGACGATCACAAACTTGGTATACATGAACTGGCGCAGGAACGACCAGACGCCGAGCATCACGCGCTTGGCGTGACCGGGGTACTGTTTTTTCATACTCACCACGGCCATACGGTAGGAGCAGCCTTCCGGCGGCAGGTAAAAATCAACGATCTCCGGAAACTGTTTTTGCAACAGCGGTACAAAGACTTCATTGAGCGCCACGCCCAGCACCGCCGGTTCATCGGGCGGGCGGCCGGTGTAGGTGCTGTGATAGATGGGATCGGGGCGGTGGGTGATACGCTCGACGGTAAACACCGGGAACTGTTCCACCTCGTTGTAATAACCGGTGTGATCGCCGAAGGGCCCTTCATCCGCCATTTCACCCGGATGAATCACGCCTTCGAGGACAAATTCGGCCGAGGCGGGGACCTGCAGATCCGAGCCCAGACATTGCGTCACTTCGGTCTTGTCGCCGCGCAACAGGCCGGCAAAGCCATACTCGGAGAGCGTATCGGGCACCGGCGTGACCGCGCCGAGAATGGTGGCGGGATCGGCGCCCAGCGCCACGGCCACCGGAAAGGGTTCGCCGGGATGGGTCTGTTGCCAGTCGCGATAATCGAGCGCGCCGCCGCGATGCGCCAGCCAGCGCATGATCAGCTTGTTGCGACCGATCAACTGCTGGCGATAGATACCCAGATTCTGCCGTTCCTTGTTGGGTCCTTTGGTAATGACCAGCGCCCAGGTAATCAGCGGGCCGGCATCGCCCGGCCAGCAGGTCTGGATGGGCAGTTTGTTGAGGTCCACCTCATCCCCTTCGATGATCTGTTTCTGGCAGGCGGCGCCCTTGACCACTTTCGGCGCCATGTTCAGCACCTGCTTGAAGATCGGCAGCTTGCTCCAGGCATCCTTCATGCCTTTGGGCGGATCGGGCTCTTTTAAGAAGGCGAGCAACTTGCCAACCTCGCGCAGGGCCTCGACCGACTCTTCCCCCATGCCCAGCGCCACCCGCTGCGGCGTGCCGAACAGGTTGGCGAGCACGGGAATATCCGAGCCTTTGGGGTTTTCAAACAGCAATGCCGGTCCGCCGGCGCGCAGGGTGCGATCGCAGATCTCGGTCATTTCCAGATAAGGATCGATCTCGGTCTGAATCCGTTTGAGTTCCCCGCGCTGCTCGAGCTGGGCGATAAAATCACGTAAGTCGCGGTATTTCATAGACGTTACCTGCTGAACTTCGCTGCATCATAACGACAGACGGATAACATGTCATCCAGAGAGTATTGTGAATATGACTCCCGCAAAGACGCCGTGGTGCAGAGTAAGCATTTATTGGTTTTAAACGTTGCGTGCTCTGCGGCTTGGCGAGAGTTAAATCAATCAGGATTGAAAAAAGTTCAAAGTTGAACAGTTGCCACGACCGGGGCGTGATCGGAGGGGCGTTCGAGTTTGCGCGGGGCGGTGTCGATGGTCGATCCCATTACCCGGTCGGCCAGGTGATCGCTGATCAGAATATGATCGATGCGCAGGCCCAGATTGCGGCGAAAGGCGGCGGCGCGGTAGTCCCACCAGCTGTAGGAGCCTGCGGGCTGATCGAACAGTCGGAAGCTGTCTTTGAAGCCCAGCGCCAGCAGCTGGCGAAATTTTTCCCGCTCCGGTTCGCTGACCAGCACCGAGCCCTGCCAGGTTTGCGGATCGTGCACGTCGCGATCTTCGGGGGCAATATTGAAATCACCGACGACCACCAGATCGGGATACTCCCGGCGTTGCGCCTCCAGCCAGGCCAACAGGGCGTCCAGCCAGTCGAGTTTGTAACGAAACTTGTCCGAGCCCACTTCGGATCCGTTGGGCACATACAGATTAATAAACCGGACACCGTCGCAGGTGGCGGCGACCACACGCCGCTGCGAATCCTCGAAGTCGGGAATGTCGAGTGCAACCGCCCCGGGGGTCAGAGGCTGGCGGGCCAGCAGGGCGACGCCATTATAGGTTTTCTGGCCATTGGCGATGACGTTGTAGCCGGCGCTGGCCAGTTGTTCGATGGGAAATTGCGCATTCTGCAATTTGGTTTCCTGCAGGCCGACCAGATCCGGCTGATGAGCGGTGAGCCAGTCGAGCACCTGCGGTAACCGGACGCGCAGGGAGTTCACGTTCCAGCTGGCCAGTTTCAGCATATTCGATCGACCGTGCGCTGTGTCTCAGATGCGAAAACCGCCATGACGTCGACGCAGCCGGAAATCCATCCAGCCAATCCCGGCAACGATACCGATAATCAGCACGGTCAGCAGCGTACCCCAGTACCAGCCCGGCAAGGCGGGACGCCATTTTTCCAGTTCCTCGGCACTGGGGAGTTGTTCGCGACCGAGAAATTCCTGGGCCAGATCGATACGGGCCTGTAGATCCTCGTTACGTTTTTTCTGTTGCTCCAGCTGGGCCCGGTATTGTTCCACACCCGGGGGATCGGGGGTGGCCTGTTCCGATTGTTCATTCAAAGTTTCGATCTCCGCCTGGAGCTGTTCGATCTGGCGTTCCTTTTCGGCCAGCTGCTTCAGGTTTTCCTCGTTCAGCGCCTCGCTGTCGCCCCCGGCGTCAATCTGTTTTTTTAATTCGCGGATGGTGGTTCTGGCATTGGATAATTCGTCGCGGCGGATTTGCAGATCCCGTTCGAGTTTGCTCAGGCGTTCGGTTTTTTGTTTGATTTCGCTGGTCAGCTCATCATGCTTTTTGGCCAGCAGATCGTATTCCACGGTGGCCGGTTGACGGTCGACCAGGTAGGCGGCATGGATCCAGCCTTTACTGCCGTCGTTCAGCTGGACCTGTTTGAAATCTTCCCGTGCCTGCAACACCTCGACGCTGTCACCACTGGAGAGCATGGTGGTGATCGGGCTGTTCGTGTCGGGTTGCTGATGAACACCGATCTCGATGCGATCAGTGACATATTCGGTGGCTGCCTGGCTCAACGGGGGACCAGCGAGTAACAAAACCAGGCAGGTAAACCGCAGGAGTGTTTTCATTCTGTAAACATCCAGATATTTGAATTATTTGGTCCGCACAACCTTCTTTAGCAGGACGTTGTGCGGTCATACCGTCTGTTTGGTGACGGTGCTATTTTCATTGTTCCGGTCTGTCCATGAAGCCATCCGCGATTCGCTTTCAGGCCGCGATGCCGGTATGGCGTAACAATGCATCGATCCGGGGCTCCCGGCCACGGAAGTCGACGAACAGCTCCATCGGCTCCCGGGTGCCACCCTGCTCCAGTACCGAGGTCAAAAACCGCTGCCCGGTGGCGCGATCGAAAATCCCCGTTTCCTCAAACAGGGAGAAGGCATCCGCCGACAACACTTCCGCCCACATGTAACTGTAATAGCCTGCCGCATAACCGCCGGCGAAGATGTGCGCAAAACCGTGCTGGAATCGATTATACGGCGCCGGTTTGACGACTGTCACTTCCTCGCGCACCTGATCCAGCATTTCCTGAATCCGGCCGCCCTGCTGCGGGTCATATTCCAGGTGCAGGCGAAAATCGAACAACGAGAACTCCAGCTGGCGAACCATGAACATCCCGGCCTGGAAATTTTTCGCAGCATACATCTTCTGGTAGAGATCCTCCGGTAATGGTTCACCGGTTTGATAATGGCCGGTGATGACATCCAGGGCGTCGCGTTCCCAGCACCAGTTTTCCATGAACTGGCTGGGCAGTTCGACCGCATCCCAGGCGACGCCGTTGATGCCCGATACGCCGATATGGTCAACCCGGGTCAGCATGTGGTGCAGGCCGTGACCGAACTCATGGAACAGGGTAATCACCTCGTCGTGGGTGAACAGCGCCGGCTGGTCGCCGACCGGCGGCGTCAGGTTGCAGGTCAGATAAGCGACCGGGCTCTGCAGCTCGCCACTGGTGTGGCGCAGGCGTCCGCGACAATCGTCCATCCAGGCGCCGCCCCGCTTTTTGGAACGTGCATACAGATCCAGATAGAACTGGCCCCGCAGCTCGCCCCGGGCATCGCGGATTTCGTAAAACCGGACATCCGGATGCCAGCTATCGACTCCGTCGACTTCGTTGATCTCGATACCGTAAAGCCGTTTAACCACCTCGAACATGCCGGGGATGACGCGGCTCTCCGGAAAATAGGGTTTGAGATCTTCCTGGGAGAGGGCGTATTTGTGCTGACGCAGTTTCTCCGAGTAATAGGCGATATCCCATGGTTCCAGCTGCTCCAACCCATGCTGCTGGCGGGCGAAGTCACTGAGTTCGGCCAGATCCTGCTCGGCCACCGGTTTGGCCCGCCGGGCCAGATCGTGCAAAAAGGAGAGCACCTGTTCGGGGGATTCGGCCATCTTGGTGGCCAGCGAACGTTCGGCATAGTTGGCAAAACCGAGCAGCCGGGCCAGTTCATGGCGCAGCGCGAGGATCTCCTCCATCACTGGCGAGTTATCCCACTGACCGGCATGCGGGCCCTGATCCGAGGCGCGGGTGACATAGGCCTCGTGCAGTTCGCTGCGCAGATCCCGATCGTCGGCATGGGTCATCACGGCGTAATACGAGGGAAAATCGAGAGTAAAGACCCAGCCTTCCAGCGCTTTTTCTTCCGCGGCCTGGCGGGCCATGGCGCGGGCCGATTCGGGCAGGCCGGCCAGCCGGCTTTCGTCCGTGATTTGTTTGTACCAGGCATGGGTGGCATCCAGCAGGTTCTCCTCGAATTTAGTGGTCAGGCTGGAGAGTCGTTGCTGGATTTCCTTGTAACGCTGTTTTTTCTCGGCGGGCAGATCCACGCCAGAGAGATGAAAATCGCGCAGGGCGTTGTCGATGATCTTTTTTTGCGCCGCGTCCAGTTGCGCATACTCGGGCGAGTCGGCGATCGCCTTGTAAGCGGCATACAGCTGCTCGTTCTGGCCCAGCTCGGTGGCATAGTCACTGAGTTTGGCCAGACAGGCGTTGTACGCCTCGCGCAGGGCGTCGCTGTTGACGACCGAGTTCATGTGACTGACGGGTGACCAGGCACGATCCAGTTGATCATCCATCTCTTCCAGAGGCTGGATCAGGTTCTCCCAGCTGTAGCCATCGCGATCGGCCAGCAGCTGTTGCAGTTGCTCACGGTTGCGTTGCAGCAGGGTGTCGATCGCCGGTTCGACGTGTTCGGGTTTAATCTGGCCGAAAGGCGGCAGACTGGTCATTTCGAGCAAAGGATTGGACATCAATACGGTACCTGATACTGTGTAAGTGAATTCGGGCGCACGTTGCGCGGACTAATTTAGCATGAACCGCCATCGCCTGCGGGACGGGAGACAGTTTTGGCCGAACACAGCTTGCCCTATGCCAATCTGACTCCGGCCTTAATACTGGATGCTGTCGACGCCTGCGGTTTTCAAGCCAGCGGCGCCCTGCTGGCATTGAACAGTTACGAAAACCGGGTCTATCAGGTCGGCCTGGAAGATGGCGATTTCCTGATCGCCAAGATCTACCGCCCGGGGCGCTGGTCGGATGAGGCGATTCTGGAGGAACATGCTTTCGCGCAGGAACTGGTCGAGCTGGAAATCCCGGTGATTGCGCCACTGCGGGTGTCCGGGGATCAGACCCTGCTGCACCACGCCGGTTACCGGCTGGCCCTCTATCCTCGTCGCGGCGGGCGTCCGCCGGAGCTCGATGATCCGGCGCATCTGCGCTGGATGGGGCGCATGCTGGGGCGCATCCATGCCTGCGGCAGTCAGCGGCTGTTTCGTCACCGCCCCCGACTGAGCATCGAGCTGCTCGGCAGCGGCCCCTATTCCTATTTAATGGAACACGATTTTGTCCCCGCCGAGCTGGCCCACAATTATCGCCAGGCGGCCGAAACCCTGCTGGCGGCGATTACGACAGTCTGGGCCGAGGTCGGGGAGTGGGTCGAGCCCCTGCGGCTGCACGGTGACTGTCATCCCGGCAATATCCTGTGGACCGAACAGGGCCCCCATTTTGTGGATCTGGACGATTGCATGATCGGCCCGGCGGTGCAGGATCTGTGGATGCTGCTCAGCGGCGAGCGGGAGGAGATGACCCGCCAGCTGGCCCTGCTGCTGGAAGGCTACAGCCAGTTCTATGATTTCAATGCACTGGAATTGCGCCTGATCGAAGCCCTGCGTGGCCTGCGGCTGATTCACTACAGCGGCTGGCTGGCGCGACGCTGGGACGATCCCGCCTTTCCCATGCACTTTCCCTGGTTCAATACCCCCCGCTACTGGGAAGAACAGCTCAACATCCTGCGCGAGCAGGTGGAACGGCTGGAACAACCCCCGCTGGAGCCGTGAAACGCAAGCAGCACCGCGTGTCCCACGGCCAGTCCCGACCCATCTGGTAAAGGGGAGGGTTTAGGCCGTTGCGAGTAGAATCAATGCCGGCGGGGCATTGCGCTCCTTTGTTACTGCGGATTTATTCCGGCTTCCAGATGCCAACGGCCGGGTCGTCGGTCTGTTCGCTGCGGCCCTGGGGCGCGGCCGGTTGCTGCTGCGCGGCGGAGTCCTGCGCTTCCTGGGCGGCCACATGCTTGGCGAAGGCGGCCAGCTGGTCGATCACCTCGTCGCGTTCGTTGTCGTTGCCGGGATAGCCGGCGGCCAGATAGCCGGAGACGGCGGACAGGTATTGCAGGGCCAGCATCATGTTCTTTTCCACATTGGCGTCGTGTTGCACGATGACGTTGTAGATGCCGTGGATCAGATCATCGGACAGGGTGATGGAATCGCTCATTCTCGGTTTCCCGCTTTGCTTTAGAAATGGATGCAGGATCTTACGATCTCTATATAATATTGTCTCTAGCAGGCTGCTGAAAACTACTGTGCCTGGTATGACGGCACTCGTAACGTTTTCAACAGCCTGCTTGCCAAAAACCCTGTCATTTTTCAGGCTTCAGGAAAATTCATCCCCAATCGCAGTAGAGAGTCTCTATGAGTCAACATTTCGATCTGATTTCCATCGGCGCCGGCAGCGGCGGATTGTCCGCGGCCGAGCGTGCCGCCGAGTACGGGAAAAAAACCGCCGTCATTGAAAACAACAAGCTGGGCGGCACCTGTGTCAACGTCGGCTGTGTGCCCAAAAAGGTCATGTGGTTCGCCGCCGGGGTGGCCGAAACGTTACATGACGCCAGCGGTTACGGCTTCGACGTCAGTCTCAACAAGTTCGACTGGGGCAAACTGGTGGAAGCGCGCGAAGGCTATATCAACGGCATCACCGAGTGGTATGGCAATTACCTGAAAGATTCCAACATCGAGCACATCCAGGGTACGGCCCGGTTTGCCGATGCCCACACCGTGGAGGTGGACGGTGAGCAGTACACGGCGGACCATATCGTGATCGCCCCCGGTGGTTATCCGGTGGTGCCGGAGGTGCCGGGTGCCGAGCATGGTATCACCTCCGACGGCTTCTTTGCCCTCAAGCAGCAACCCAAACGGGTGGCCGTGGTGGGCGCCGGGTATATCGCCGTGGAGCTGGCCGGGGTACTCAACAGCCTGGGCAGCGAGGTGAGTATGCTGCTGCGCCGGGATCACTTTCTCTCGGATTTCGATGCCATGCTGCGCGAGACCCTGATGGAAGAGATGATGAACGCCGGGGTCAATATCATGTCCCGGGTCAATGTCGAGCGGGTCGAAAAACAGGCCGACGGCACGTTGAATATTCACTGCCAGAGCGGCGTTACCCTGGAAGGTTACGATTGCCTGATCTGGGCCATCGGCCGCGCCCCCAATACCGCCAATCTCGACCTGGAGGCGGCCGGGGTCAAACATAATGATGACGGCACCATCCCGACCGACGAATACCAGCAGACCAATGTCGAAGGCGTGTATGCCGTCGGTGACGTGATCGGCAAGGCTCAACTGACCCCGGTGGCGATTGCCGCCGCGCGCCGGTTGTCCGATCGGCTATTCAACAACATGCCCGAACGTAAACTCGATTACGACAATATTCCCACGGTCATGTTCAGCCATCCGGCCATCGGCACCATTGGCCTCAGCGAGGACGAGGCCCGCGAGCAGCACGGTGATGCGGTCAAGGTTTACCAGACCGGTTTCACCGCCATGTACCATGCTTTCAGTCCCCATCCCCAGCGTACCGCCATGAAACTGGTTTGCATCGGCGCCGAGGAGAAAGTGGTGGGTTGCCATATCATCGGCATGGGCGCCGATGAAATGCTGCAGGGCTTTGGCGTGGCGATCAGGATGGGTGCGACCAAGAAAGACTTCGATAACTGTGTTGCGATTCATCCTACGAGCTCCGAGGAACTCGTGACTCTGCGTTAAACGGATTAACCGGGTGATCGCGATGTAGGAGCGCCTTTGGCGCGATAGGCCGTGCGGTACGGGAAAGCCTGTCGCGGCGCAGCCGCTCCTACACAAACAAAGGATGAAACCAGGTGGCCATTCGCGATTTTGAAAATATTCTGCCCGACCTGCATCCCGATGCCTATGTGGATGAATCGGCGCTGGTGATCGGGGATGTGGTTGTCGGCGCCGACAGTTCCATCTGGCCGTTTACGGTGATCCGCGGCGACGTGAATCATATCCGTATCGGTGCCAATACCAATATCCAGGATAATTCCGTGCTGCATGTGACCCACGACGGGCCACACAATCCCGGCGGCTATGCGCTGAACGTGGGTGATAACGTGACGGTCGGTCACCGGGTCACCCTGCATGGCTGTACGGTCCACGACAACTGCCTGATCGGGATGGGAGCGACCGTCATGGACGGTGCCGTTGTGCATGCGCATACCATCATCGGTGCCGGCGCCCTGGTGACCCCCGGCAAGGAACTGGAAAGCGGTCTCTGGCTGGGCAGCCCGGCACGCAAGGTACGCGCGTTGACGGACGAGGAACGTGAATCCATCGCCTATTCCGCCCAGCACTATGTACGCCTGAAAAACCGCCATCAGCAATCCTGACGCCATGGCACGACTGGGGCCGGCGTTTTTCGATCAGGAGCCCGCTGAGCTGGCAAAAGCCCTGCTCGGTAAAGTGCTTCGCCATCGTCATGCTGAACGCTGGCTGGCCTGCCGCATCATCGAAACCGAAGCCTATTATCTCGACGAGCGTGGCAGTCACTCCTCGCAGGGGTATACCGGGAAACGCCGTGCCATGTTCATGGACCCGGGTACGATTTATATGTACTACGCCCGCGGCGGCGACTCGCTGAACATCAGTGCCCGCGGCGAAGGTAACGCGGTGCTGATCAAATCGGCAGTCGCGTATTTTGATCGCAAGTCGCCGCGCGACAATCTGGCGATCATGCAGGGTCTCAATCCGGTCAAAGGCTCGGGCAAACAACGCCCGGAAGCAAAACTCTGCAGCGGGCAAACGCTGTTATGCGCGGCACTGGGTCTGAAGGTCAATCGCTGGGATCAACAGCCGTTCGACAAACAGCACTTTTATATCGACGATGTCGGTTATCAGCCGGAATCGATCATTCAGACCACGCGTCTGGGTATCCCCGAAGGTCGTGATGAACACCTGATGTACCGGTTTATCGATCGGGCACATGCCGGGCAGTGCACCAGCAATCCTTTAAGCAAACGCCACTGGCAGGAAGGACGCGATTATGTTCTCCATGCTGTATCTGCTGCTGGCTGAACTGACGGTTCTGCTGCATTTTCTGTTTGTCGTCTTCGTTACTGTGGGCGGACTGCCGGTATTGCGCTGGCCGAAACTGGCCTGGCTGCATCTGCCGGCGTTATTCTGGGGGATCTATATTCAGTTCAGCGGCGGTTACTGCCCGCTCACGCCGCTGGAAAAAACCTTCCGCCAGCTGGCCGGCATGGAAACCTATGAGGGCGGGTTTATCAACCACTACCTCATACCGATAATCTATCCACCCGGATTGACCTACGAAATGCAGATAATGATCGGCATCGGGTTGATCATATTGAACGTGGTGATCTACACGGTTTTCATCTACCGCCAACGGCATAGAGGTAATAGTTGGCGCATTAGAAATAACGCAAAGGGCGCCAAGACGCAGAGGACGCAAAGAGAAAAGTGATTTAATGGTGCCACCGAATAATCGGCAGTGCGTTGAAGCGCCGGGAACATATACTTTAAAGGACCGGAGCAATAATGATTTACTTTGCGTTCTTTGCGCCTCTGCGTCCTTTGCGTATCTTCCACCACGCTGCCTAAGAGGCCATCTCGCGGCGCAGTTGTTCGATGACGGTTTTGGTCTCGGGCCGCACGCCGCGCCAGATGTAGAACGATTCGGCGGCCTGTTCCACCAGCATGCCCAGGCCGTCGAGTACGGTCGTCGCGTCCTGTTCGAAAGCCCAGCGCATGAAGGGCGTGGGTTCGGCGCCGTACATCATGTCGTAACAGACGGCGCCGTCGGCGAGCAGGTTATCGGGCAGCGGCGGTAGTTCACCCTGCAGGCTGGCGGCGGTGGCGTTAATCACCAGATCGAACTGTTTGTCTTCCAGCGCCGCGTAGCCACAACCCTCGATCTTTCCCAGATCGTGGAAGGCGTCAGCCAGTTCCCGGGCTTTTTCTGCCGTGCGGTTGGCAATCACCAGTTGCGCCGGTTGCTGTTCCAGCAGCGGGGCCAGCACGCCACGCGCCGCGCCGCCGGCGCCCATCAGCAACACCCGTTTGCCTTTAATGACAAGACGGTTGTTGAGCAGATCGTTGACCAGCCCGATGCCATCGGTGTTGTCACCGTACAGTGTGGCGTCACCAAACTTGATGGTGTTGACCGCGCCGGCCCGTTCGGCCCGCTCGCTGCGCTCGTTGACCAGCGCCCAGGCCTCCTGTTTGAAAGGCACGGTGATATTCAGTCCCTTGCCGCCACTGGCGTCGAAGTTGCCGACGGCCTGGGGAAAACCGCCGGGATCGACCTGGATCGCTTCGTAGTGGACCGGCTCGCCGGTCTGCTCGGCAAACAGCGAGTGTATGCGGGGCGATTTGCTGTGGGCAACCGGGTTGCCCATCACGGCATAGTTGTCGAGGCGGCGGCGAAAATCGAACAGGTCGCTCATAGTTCTGGCTTCATTGGTGGCTGATTTGAGTCTGGTATGTAAGCCGTGTTCCTGATGTCACATGCACCAGGGCAGCGTGTTAGTATTGTATCGCATCCGGCGCCGAGTGGATAAAACCGCATAGTATGATTTTTTCCCGTTCCCGAAAAGAGCAGTTTCACCGTCAGCTTGCGGCGGTGGATCTGGGTTCCAACAGTTTTCACATGATTGTGGCCCGTGCCAGCGACCGTGCCCTGCAGGTGCAGGATCGCTTGCGCGAAATGGTGCGTCTTGGTGCCGGGCTGGACGAGGCCGGGAATCTGGATGAAGCGGCACAGCAGCGCGCGCTGGACTGCCTGGAACGGTTCGGCCAGCGTTTGCAAAGTCTCAAGGATCGGGAAGTGCGGGTGGTCGGCACCAACACCTTGCGCGCGGCACGCAATGCCACGGAATTTTTACAGCGGGCGGAAACGGCGCTGGGACAATCGGTGGAAATCATTTCGGGCATTGAAGAGGCCCGGCTGATCTATCTGGGGGTAGCCCACAGCCTGGCCGAAGATGGTAATCGCCGTATGGTGATCGACATCGGGGGTGGCAGTACCGAGGTGATCATCGGCGAGCGTTTCGAACCCCTGTTGCTGGAAAGCCTGTATATGGGTTGTGTGAGTATGAGCCGGGAATTTTTTCCGGATGGCGCGATTACCCCGATCCGTCTGCGAGCGGCCGAAATGGCGGCGCAACTGGAGCTGGAAGGGTTTGCCTATCGCTGTCATCAACTGGGCTGGGAGCAGACGGTCGGGGCCTCGGGTACCGCGAAGGCGCTGGCAAAAGTGGTGCAGGCGCAGGGCTGGTGTACTGAAGGCATCACGGCCAAAGCCATGAAACAACTGCGCAAGGCGTTGCTGGAGGCCGGCCACGTTGATCGGCTTTCCCTGAAGGGCTTGAATGAGGGACGCAGACCGGTCTTTGTCGGCGGGTTTGCGATCATGTGGGCGCTGTTTCAGTCACTGGATATCAAGCTGATGCTGGTTTCGGACGGGGCGCTGCGCGAAGGGTTGCTGTACGACATGCTCGGTCGGCATCAGCATGAAGATGTGCGCGAGCACAGTGTCGAGCAGTTACAAAAACGCTATCAGATCGATCTCGAGCATGCCTGGCAGGTGGAAAAAACGGCGCTCACCTTGCTGGATCAGGTCAGTGAGTCCTGGCAACTCGACCCGTCGCGATATGCACAGCTACTGGGCTGGGCGGCCCGCCTGCACGAGATCGGTCTGGCCATTGCGCATGCCGGTTATCACAAGCACGGGGCCTACCTGCTGGAGCACTCTGATCTGCCCGGATTCAGTATCCAGGAGCAGCAATTGCTGGCAAACCTGGTACGCAGTCATCGGCGCAAGCCGGACCCGCGGACATTTGACAATCTGCCCAAAGCGCTGCGGGAGATCGCTGTGAAACTGACGATCCTGCTGCGCCTGGCGGTAAAGCTGCAACGCAGTCGGTTGCACGACGCCCTGCCCGATGTCCATCTCAAGGCCAGGCCCCGACAACTCAAGCTGAGCTTTCCCGATGCGTGGCTGGATCAGCATGATTTGACGCGGGCAGATCTGGAGCGCGAGGTCGAGTACCTGCAGTTACTCGATTATGAACTGAAAATCACCACACCGTAATTGCAAGGCTCTGGTCATTGGCGGCCAGTGGTAGGCCGGACATAGCAACGCGGTGTCCGGCAATCTGCGGTGTTGCCCGGTACTGCTTCGCTTTATCGGGCCTGTTCCTTTGTCTGAACACCCTCAATCCACCCGTGATTCACTCTCCTGTTTTCTGTGCGGATTGGTGTGTCCATTGTTTCGATGGTGATATCGGTTTAGGAAAGGTGTGCCATAGAAGGAAAACGCGTAACTCTCGCAGAGTCGCAAAGGCGCAGAGAAATCTGATATTGCGCATTCCCGGCGTGCTCTGCGCCTCTGCGAGAGATCATTATCTCCATATTGGTAGGGGTGTCACGCAGGCTCATGCCAGGTGACCTACCCGCAGTAGCCTGGATCAAGGAGCAACGCGACGAATCCAGGTTTTGCCGGGGTTCAGGTGGAACCGCTTCGTTTGTTCCACCCTACATGGGATGATCGGGTATTGGGGACTTTTATATAGCAGCCAGTGACTAGTTATTTTTCTCGGTACCCGGATCCGCGGCCAGTTTTTCCAGCAGCTGGCGTTGCACATTACGCGGTTTCTGGTTGCCCTGTTTAATCTTGCGGTAAGTCCCATCGGTCTGCAGTTGCCAGGCAAGGGTATTGTCCGCCAGATAAGCCAGCAGTCCGTCGTTTATCACCCGTTTTTTCAGGGTCGGGTCCTCAATGGGGAAACAGGTTTCCACCCGGCGGAAAAAGTTACGATCCATCCAGTCGGCGCTGGAACAGAGTACCTGCGGATCGCCCTCGTTTTCAAAATAATAGACCCGGGTGTGTTCCAGAAACCGGCCGACTACCGAGCGAACATGAATGTTGTCGGAAATCCCGGTGACGCCGGGGCGCAGGCAACAGATCCCGCGCACGATCAGATCAATTTTGACCCCGGCCTGCGAGGCAGCATAAAGTCTGGCGATGATCTTCGATTCCACCAGGGAATTGATCTTGACGATGATCCGGGCCGGCTTGCCGGCACGCGCGGTTTCCGCTTCCTGATCGATCAGGCTCATCAGCCGTTTATGCAGAGTAAACGGCGACTGCCACAACTTGCGCAGCTTGGTGGCCTTGCCCAGGCCGGTCAGCTGGGTGAAGAGTCGATGCACATCATCGCCAATGGCCTTGTCGCAGGTCAGCAGGCCATAGTCGGTATACACCCGCGCGGTGCCGGCGTGGTAGTTGCCGGTCCCCAGATGCGCGTAGCGGCGAATCCGGCGCCCTTCGCGACGGACGATCAATAGCAACTTGGCGTGGGTCTTGTGCCCGACCACACCGTAAACCACATGTGCGCCGGCATCCTGCAGGCGGGTCGCCAGCTCGATATTGGCCGCCTCGTCGAAACGGGCGCGCAGTTCCACCACCACGGTAACTTCCTTGCCGGTACGGGCAGCCTCCACCAGCGCGTCGACCAGGGGCGAATCGGCACCGGTGCGGTACAGGGTCTGCTTGATCGCCAGCACCTGCGGATCGCCGGCGGCCTGTTTCAACAGACTGATGACCGGGGCAAAGGACTCGAAGGGATGATGCAACAGCACATCGCCGTGGCGAATCACCTCGAACAGGTCCTCGTTGTTCTTGATTCGTTTGGGAATACCGGGAGTGAACGGCGGATACTTGAGATCGGGCCGGTCCACCAGATCATGAATCTCCATCAAGCGGTTGAGATTCACCGGGCCATTGACCTGGTAGAGATCCTCCTGATTGAGCTTGAACTTATGCAATAGATACTCGGCCATCTCATCGCTGCAATTGTCCGCCACTTCCAGACGCACCGCATCACTCAGACGGCGCGAGGAGAGCTCGCCCTTGATGGCGCGCATCAGATCGTCGATTTCCTCCTCGTCCACAAACAGATCGCTGTCGCGGGTCACCCGGAACTGGTAGCAACCGGTGACGTTCATGCCCGGGAACAGTTCACTGACATGGGTGTGGATGATGGAGCTCAAGAAGACAAACGTATCGCCGTTGGCAAGCGACGAGGGCAGACGGATCAGGCGCGGCAGACTGCGCGGTGCCTGAACGATGGCGATACGACTGTCACGACCGAAGGCGTCCTTGCCTTCCAGGGCGACGATGAAGTTGAGACTGCGATTGAGCACCCGCGGGAAGGGATGGGACGGATCCAGCCCCAGCGGGCTCAACACCGGTAACAGATCGTTGGTGAAATAGCGTTTGATCCAGGCGGCCTGTTTCTGGTTCCAGTGCGTGCGTTTGAGAAAGTGGATCCGCTGTTTGCCCAGTTCGGGGATCAGGACTTCGTTCAGGACCCGGTATTGCTCGTCCACCAGGCGATGGGCCTCGTCGCTGATCCGGGCCAGCAGCTGCTCCGGCGTCAGGCTGTCGGCACTGCCACTGGTGGATTCGAGTGCGGCGCGATGCATCAGCCCGGCCACCCGGATTTCGAAAAACTCGTCCAGATTGGTGCTGGAGATGCACAAAAACCGCAGTCGCTCGAGCAGCGGCACACTCTCGTCGCTGGCCTGGGCCAGCACGCGCGACTGAAACTGGAGCAGGCTCAATTCGCGGTTGAAATAGAGATCGGGGTCGGTCAGGTTGATTTTCTCCATGTTGTCATAAAACCATAACCGTATGACAACCGGATGACAAATGGATTCTAACTAAAATCAAGTGTTTCCAAATCTCGACCAGGGACAGGTATGTGGAACGCAGCTCTCCCTGAGGTAGTTGATTTCAGCTGCCGAAAATACCTTTGAACATGAAGAAGAACAGAATCGCCAGGATCGCGCCGGCGGGCAGGGTGACGATCCAGGACATGAAAATGGTGCGCACCACAGCCATGTTGACCGCGGCGATACCGCGCGCCATGCCCACGCCGAGGACCGCGCCGACCAGCGTATGGGTGGTGGAGATGGGCAGGCCGGTCCCGGAAGCGATCACCACGGTGGTGGCCGCGGCCAGCGTCGCGGCAAAGCCGCGGCTCGGGGTCAGTTCGGTAATGCCCTGGCCGACGGTGGCAATCACCTTGTGGCCGTACATCATCAGTCCCGCGACGATGCCAACCCCGCCCAGCAGCAGGATCCAGGGCGCCATCAACGAACGCTGGGTTACCTCGCCCTCGTTCTGCACGATGCTGACGACCGCCGCCAGCGGCCCGACGGCATTGGCCACGTCGTTGGAGCCGTGGGCGAAGGCCATCGCGCAGGCGGTGACCATCATCAGAACCCCGAAGACCTTTTCCACGTTGGTAAAGTGATAATCCCGATCGGCATCGGGGTCGAACCTGAGCCGGCGGATGAAATAGATCCCGATCAGCATGGTCACGATTCCCACACCGATGGCAACCAGGTAGCTCTGAAACATATTCAGTTCCAGGCCGATGTGTTTGAGCCCCTTGAGCATGGTGACCAGCGCGACGATGAAGCCCACCAGGAAAATGTAACCCGGCACATAACGACGCGCATTGGCCAGCGGGTCATCGGTATTGAAAATCAGCTTTTGCACGCTCATGAACAGGGCAAACGCGATGGCGCCCGAGGTCACGGGCGAAACCACCCAGCTCATGACGATGGTGCCGACCTTGGCCCAGTGCACGGCTTCGATACCCAGCCCGACCGCGGCAAAACCGACAATGGCACCGACGATGGAATGGGTGGTGGAGACCGGCCAGCCGGCGCGGCTGGCGATGAGCAGCCAGATCCCGGCGGCCAGCAGGGCGGCCATCATGCCGTAAACCAGGAGCTCCGGCGAGCCGGCCATGAGATCAGCGTCGATCATGCCTTTGCGAATGGTGGCGGTCACCTGACCGCCGGCGAGAAAGGCGCCGAGAAATTCGAATACGGCGGCGATGATGATCGCCTGTTTGATGGTCAGCGCTTTTGAGCCGACCGAGGTGGCCATGGCATTGGCGACGTCATTGGCTCCCACACCCCAGGCCATGAACAGGCCGAAGACACACGCAAGAATAATGAAGGTCAAACCAAATTCCATCATCTTCCCCTGGTTGTTATTTTTTAGCGGGCCAGCATCAATTCGAGCCGGCTGCCGACGCGCTGGGCCAGGTCGGCCAGGTCCCCGATCCAGTCAAGAATCCGGTACATGAACATCACGTCGACAGGGGGAAGGTCCTTTTCCATCTTGAACAGTACGGCGCGTACCGCGACCTGAATATCGTCGGTATCGCTCTCGATTTCATCGAGCTTGTGAATCATCGATTCCACCAGATCGATTTCGTTGCCGCCGAAACCGGTGGCAATCAGCTCATCCAGCTCATTGATCGCGGTCTGGGCCTGCGCCGTGGCATCGGCACAACGGTCCACAAAATCCAGTAACGGCGCATGCATGATATCGGGGAACTGCATTTTGCGCCCCAGCATCAGCCCGGCAATGTCCTTGGCCTTGTTGGCGATGCGATCCTGCATGGTCAGCACCTCCAGCAGATCGCGACGAGAAACCGGCATGAACAGCCCGCGAGGCAGCTTGAGTCGCAGTTCTCGCTTGAGTGCATCGGCCTCGTTCTCGCGAGTGGCGATCAACTGTTGCTGGGATTCAGCCTGCTCCCAGTCTTCTTTCAGGGCGGCCTTGAAGAACGGCAGTAGCTCGGTCACGGTTGCCTGGACCTTGGCCATGTGCTGCTGCAGGGGGGAGATAGGCGAAGAGCTGAACAGTCCGGATATATAGCTTCGGGGCATGGCGAATACCTTGGCGTTAGGGTTTGCTCACCGGCAGTTGACGACGGGCGTCAGCTGCCCGCGCAGTATACCGACGTGAAGAAAAATATGACAGTTTTGTGACGGCGGACACAATGTGCCGTCGGGCAAAGAATCAGCCGTCTTTTAACCAGCCGGCGGCGCGTTTTGCGAAGTAGGTGAGAATCCCATCGGCGCCGGCGCGCTTGAAGCCCAGCAGCGATTCCATGATCACCGCTTGTTCATCCAGCCAGCCGTTTTGCGCCGCGGCCATGAGCATGGCGTATTCGCCGCTGACCTGATAGACGTAGGTCGGCGCGCCGAATTCCTGTTTCACGCGCCGGACGATATCCAGGTAGGGCATCCCCGGTTTGATCATCACCATGTCGGCGCCCTCGTCCAGATCCAGGCCTACCTCCCACAGCGCCTCGTCGCTGTTGGCGGGATCCATCTGGTAGCTGTATTTGTTACCGCCGCCCAGGTTGGCCGCCGAACCCACCGCGTCGCGAAACGGGCCGTAGAAGCTGGAGGCGTACTTGGCCGAATAGGCCAGAATCCGGGTATGGATGTGACCGGCCCCTTCCAGCGACTGACGAATCTGGCCGATACGCCCGTCCATCATGTCCGATGGCGCCACCACGTCGGCGCCGGCCTCGGCGTGGGAAAGTGCCTGGCGAACCAGCACCTCGACGGTCTCGTCATTGAGCACGTAGCCGCTGCGATCGAGCAGGCCGTCCTGGCCGTGGGTGGTGAAGGGATCCAGGGCGACATCGGTGATCACGCCCAGTTCCGGCAGCTGTTCCTTGAGTGCCCGCACCGCCCGCTGGGCCAGCCCCTCGGGGTTGTAGGCCTCGCGGGCATCCTCGGATTTGGCCCCGGGCGGGGTGACCGGAAACAGGGCCACGGCCGGGATGCCGAGCTCGAGCAGCTGTTCGCCCTCGCGCAGCAGCTGGTCGATGCTGACCCGTTCGATGCCGGGCATGGAAGGTACCGCTTCGCGCAGTCCCTCGCCTTCGAGCACGAACATGGGATAAATCAGATCATCCACGCTCAGCTGCGATTCGCGCATCAGCCGGCGGGAAAAATTGTCCCGCCGCATCCGGCGCATGCGCACGCCGGGATAACGGCCGCGTCCGGTCTCGATTTGCGCCACCTGCCTCTCCTGTGAAAAAGTGAACCGGTGCCCTATTCGGGCAGCCAAAGCTATATAATAAGTCTGAGCTGGAGAATCGGCCCAGAAAGGCCGATAACCTTACTTGAGCATACCGTAACCGATACCCATTTTAAACGGGAGCCGCACCATCATGAACCAGTCAACCTTGCCCGCCACCCTGTTTCGTCTGCCTGCCTGGATCGGCACCCTGCTGGTCATGCTGCTGCTTGTGTCGGGGCGTCCCGCCGTGGCGGCCGATAACGATCCCGATCAGGCCCGGCAACAGCTGGAACAGGTCGCCCGGGAGATGATCCAGGCGACCAACCAGCGCCGCGAGGAGATCAAGCAAAATCCGAAAGTGGTCGAGGAACTGGTGGAGGAGCTGCTGCTGCCGCATATCGATCTGATCACGGCCTCGCGCTGGGTGCTGGGCAAACACTGGCGGCGTGCCAGCAAGGAGCAGAAGATCAGCTTCATGAAACATTTTCGCGGCATGCTGTTACGCTTTTATTCCACCGCGCTGGCCGATTATCTGGATGAAAACACGGTCGATGAAAACCTGATCCGGTTTCAACCGGTGCGCGCCGAAGCCGGCAGCGAGGATATTACCGTCCGCTCCCACGTGCACCCGCCCAATGGTCAGCCTGTCCCGGTCAACTATCACATGCATATGACGCGCAAGGGCTGGAAGGTCTATGACGTTTCCGTCGAAGGCGTGAGTTTGATCACCACCTATCGCAATAGCTTCAACGACGAGATCCGTCGCAATGGTCTTGACCAGCTTATCGCTCGCCTGGCCAGTGAAGACGAGGATCTGGTCAAGCAGCCGGCTGGCGCCAATAGCTGAACCGGTAATCTAAAGAAGAAGACTCGTTGAAGAACGTGAATACTGTTCCCGGCAGTGCCGAATAATCGTCCAGAGAGAACCATGTCAAAACCGATTTTAAAGCGAATCGAACAATCCGACGGTTACAAATTTACAAAACTGTTGGTCAAACGACTGGTCGGTGAAGAGCTGTGGCTCAGGCCGGAAATCCGGATTAACACGCTGAACAAAGGAGGCTGGCTGTTTTATCCGGACAGGCTGAATAGCGAATCCGTTGTTTATTCGTTCGGGGTAGGGGAAGATATCGATTTCGATTTGGTATTAATAAACCAGTTTGGTTTGTCGGTATATGCATTCGATCCCACGCCATCCACTGTTGACTGGTTATCCGGTCAGTCGGATATTCCCGGGAAGTTTCAGTTCCATCCCTGGGCGGTAACCGACAGTGATGGGTCCATGACGTTATACCCGCGTGTCAGGGGTAACAAAAAATCAAAAGTGATGTATACGCTAATTGCCGAAGAGGGTGTCGCCGACTCCGGCGTTGACGTGCCTGCGTTTACGATCGGCAGTATCATGGCCAAACTCGGCCATGATCATATCGACCTGATGAAGATCGACATTGAAGGGGCCGAGTACGATGTGCTGGAGAACATGCTCGATCATTCAATCAAACCGGAACAGTTGCTGGTGGAGTTTCATCACCGTATACCCGGTATTGGACCGAAAAAGACAGCGGCACTGATCCGGCGGCTGAGGGCGGCAGGCTATCGCCTTTTTGCGATTTCCGAGACGGGACGTGAATTGTCCTTCCTGCTTCAGCAATAGAGGCCATCGTGATGGGCATGCAGAATGCCGGTCTGGGCGTGGTGCTGGCCCACTTTGCCGAGCAGCCGCAAACCGCGCTGCCCGGGGCATTGTTCGCCGTCTGGTGCATCGTCACCGCCGCCGGGGCCACGGCCTGGTTCCGGCGCCGGGCCGCCGCCCGTCTGGCGAGCGAAACCCCTGCCTGAGGCGCAGGGTTTTTTGTCCGCGCCGCTGGTGTACAATGCCCGGCCCGTACAGCGACAGGAGCAGGCGGTGAAACAGTTTGACGGCACGACAGTGCTCTGCGTGCGGCGCGATAACAAGGTGGTGCTGGGCGCCGACGGCCAGGTCAGTTTTGGTGACACGGTCATGAAGGGCAATGCCCGCAAGGTACGTCGCCTCTATCATAACAAGGTGCTGGCCGGTTTCGCCGGTGGCACGGCCGATGCCTTCACCCTGTTTGAATACTTCGAGGGCAAGCTGGAAAAACACTCCGGTAATCTGGTGCGCTCCGCCGTGGAGATGGCCAAGGACTGGCGCACCGATCGCACCCTGCGCCGGCTCGAAGCTCTGCTGACCGTGGCCGACAAGGAGGCGATGCTGATCATCTCCGGCAATGGCGATGTGATCGAACCGGAGTACAACCTGGTGGCGATCGGTTCCGGCGGACCCTATGCCCAGGCCGCGGCCCGGGCGCTGCTGGAAAACAGCGAGCTGGATGCCCGCGCCATCACCGAGAAAGCCTTGAATATTGCCGCCGACACCTGCATCTATACCAACCATAACCTGGTTATCGAAGAACTCGAACACTGAACCCCGACTGTTAAGGCCTCCCATGTCCCAGATGACACCGCGCGAGATTGTCCAGGAACTGGACAAGCACATTATCGGCCAGTCCGCCGCCAAGCGGGCGGTGGCTATCGCCCTGCGCAACCGCTGGCGACGCAGTTGTGTGGATGTTGAGCTGCGCAACGAGATCACGCCCAAGAACATTCTGATGATCGGCCCTACCGGGGTCGGCAAGACCGAGATCGCCCGGCGTCTGGCACGGCTGGCCAATGCCCCGTTCATCAAGGTGGAAGCGACCAAGTTCACAGAAGTGGGCTATGTTGGTCGGGATGTGGAGTCGATCATCCGTGATCTGGTCGAGGTCTCCATCAAGATTACCCGCGAGCAGGCGATGGACAAGGTCCGCCACCGGGCGTCCGATGCCGCCGAAGAACGGGTCCTGGATATCCTGCTGCCGCCGGCACGCAGCAGCAGCTTTGGTTTCAATGCCGAACAACCCGCCGAAAAGAGCAGCGAGCAGGAAAATGCCACCCGGCAAAAATTCCGCAAGAAATTGCGCGAGGGCGAGCTGGACGACAAGGAAATCGAAATCGAGGTCAGCGACTCACCGATGGGGGTCGAGATCATGGCCCCGCCCGGCATGGAGGAGATGACCAACCAGCTACAGGGCATGTTCCAGAATCTCTCCGGTCAGCGTACCAAAACGCGCAAGATGACCATCAGCCAGGCCCTCAAGACCCTGACCGACGAGGAAGCCGGCAAGCTGGTCAACGAGGAAGAGATTAAAATCAAGGCGGTGGAAAACGTCGAACAGCACGGCATCGTGTTTCTGGACGAGATGGACAAGATCGCCAAGCGCAGCGAAACCTCCGGCACCGATGTCTCCCGCGAAGGTGTCCAGCGGGATCTGTTGCCGCTGGTGGAGGGTTCCAGCGTCAGTACCAAGTACGGCGTGGTGCGTACCGATCACATCCTGTTTATCGCCTCGGGGGCGTTTCATCTGTCCAAGCCCTCGGATCTGATACCCGAATTGCAGGGCCGCTTACCGATCCGGGTCGAGCTGGAACCGCTGACAACCGACGACTTTGTTCGCATTCTTACCGAGCCCGATGCCTCGCTGACCGAACAGTATCGTGCCCTGATGTATACCGAGGATGTGCAACTGACCTTTACCGACGACGGCATCCATCGCCTGGCGGAGATTGCCTGGCAGGTGAATGAGCGGACAGAAAACATCGGCGCCCGACGCCTGCACACCATGCTCGAACGACTGCTGGAGCAGATTTCATTCGAGGCGTCGGAACGGGCCGGCGAACAGATCAAAATCACCGCGGACTATGTGGATGAAAATCTCGCCGAGCTGGCGCAAGATGAGGATCTGAGTCGTTATATTCTGTAAGTGTCCCGCGCGGGACAGACGCACCGAATTATGAGGTAATCCAAACATGAACAATGTGAAACCGACTGAAATCAATCTGCACCAGGCCTCCCATATTCTGGAAATCGCCTTTGACGACGGCAGCCGTTTCGAACTGCCGACCGAATACCTGCGGGTTTATTCCCCGTCGGCGGAAGTGCAGGGCCACGGCCCGGGCCAGGAAAAGCTGCAAATCGGCAAGCAGGACGTCAACATCGAACGTATCGAGCAGGTCGGCCACTATGCCATCCAGCTCTACTTCGACGACAATCACGATACCGGTATCTATTCCTGGGACACGCTCTACAACCTGGGCCAGAACTACGATGAGCTGTGGCAGCAATACCTGGACCGGCTCAAAGAAGCCGGCAAGGAACGGCCCGAACCCGAACACCTTAAAAACAGGGCCTAGGGACGAGTTACGAGGGACGAGGAAAATTACTCACCACCAAGACACCAAGGCACGAAGTAATAAAAATTTTTCTTTGTGTCTTGGTGGTAAAAAAATAAAACTCGGTAACTTCACCTGACAACGGCGAGCGCCATGAAAAAGACCACCCATTTCGGTTATGAGGAAGTCCCGTACGAGGAGAAGGTGCGCAAGGTCGCGGGGGTGTTTCATTCGGTGGCCGGCAAGTACGATTTGATGAACGATCTGATGTCGATGGGCGTGCATCGGCTCTGGAAGCGGTATACGCTGGATATGAGCGGTGTTCGCCAGGGTGACCATGTGCTGGATCTGGCCGGGGGGACCGGCGATCTGGCGGAAAAGTTTTCCCGCATGGTGGGCTCCGACGGCGCCGTGACACTGGCCGACATTAATGAATCCATGCTGCGCATGGGTCGGGATCGGCTTATCAACGACGGTATCGTCGGTAATCTGCAATATGTGCAGGCCAACGCCGAGTGCCTGCCGTTTCCGGATAATCATTTTGATGCTATTACCATCGCCTTTGGCCTGCGCAATGTGACCGACAAGGACGCCGCGCTGCGCTCCATGTTGCGTGTGCTCAAACCGGGCAAACCGTTGCTGGTACTAGAATTTTCCAAACCGGTCATCAAACCGCTCAACCCGGTTTACGACGTCTATTCCTTCAAGGTATTGCCCCTGCTGGGCAAACTGTTCGCCAACGATCCCGACAGTTACCGTTATCTGGCCGAGTCGATTCGCAAGCACCCGGATCAGGAGACACTCAAGGGGATGATGGAAGAGGCCGGCTTCGAGCGCTGTGAGTATTACAATCTCAGCGGCGGCATTGTCGCCCTGCATCGCGGTTACAAGTTATGACCGCGGCGGTTGCCAGAATCCAGTATGCCGGCTTCTGGCGCCGCGCTCTGGCGTTACTGCTCGACAGCCTGCTTTACACGGCGCTGATTCTCCCGTTGCTGGTCGGGATCTACGGGCCCGGTTATCTGAACTGGTGGCTGGGTGACAGCAGTCAGCTGGCCAGTTATGGCATGACCGATCTGCTCATCACGTATGTTGCGCCATTTGTGCTGGTGATCGTTTGCTGGCGGCGCTGGCAGGCGACCCCCGGGAAACTGCTGCTCGATTGCCGGGTGGTGGACGCGCGCACCCATCAACCCTTGAGCCTGCGCCAGGCCGTCATCCGCGCGCTGGGCTATATCCTCTCCGCGCTGCCCTTTTATCTCGGTTTTGTCTGGGCCGCCATCGACAAACGCAAGCAGGCCCTGCACGACAAGCTCGCCGGCAGCGTGGTGATCCAGGTAATCGACGATGACAGCGACATCAATGTCGCGCAATGGCGGGAGCGTCTGGGCCTGTGAGTCTGGCGGGTGAGACACTCGTGTTGCTGGAGGCGGCCCTGGAGGCCAGCCTGAACCGGGCGTTGCGCCTGGACCCGGTGACCTTTGAGCAACTGGCTCGTTTTGAAGGCCGGCGCATCGCGCTGGAGTTGCACGGCACCGGCCTGACCCTGTTGCTGTTGCCGGGGCAGGATGGCATCCAGGTCATGAGCGGTGACGCCGGGCAGGCGGATACGGTGATCAGCGGGACGCCGCTGGCCCTGGCCGAACTGAGCTTCGGGGATGCGCGACGGGTCCTGTTCGCCGGGGATGTGACCATACGCGGCGACGTGGAAACCGGTCAGGCCTTCAAGCGCCTGCTGGATCATCTCGAGATTGACTGGGAAGAACAGTTGAGCCGTTACACGGGCGATGTGGTCGCTCACCAGCTGGGCGATCTGTTTCGCGGTTTGCAGGGCTGGGGAGCGCAGGCACGGCGCGTGCTGGGGCGTAACCTGGCGGAATTCCTGCAACAGGAAAGCCGGCAACTGGCGACCCGGGACGCGGTCGCGGAGTTTGTTCGGGAGGTTGATCGGTTGCGCGACGACGGCGAGCGTCTGCAGCAGCGTGTTATGCTGCTGCAACAGCATTTGCCGTCAGACAAACAGACTTCATAAATCCCGCTTTGCCGGCTATATAAAAGTTAATTTGCACCAGAGGGAGAGCTTCGCAGAATAGGGCGCGATGCATTTTTTAATGCATTGAGGTATGCTTTGCCTTTCACACTGCTTTGAAGGAGCAGGAACCATGAGTCAGATCCCGAATTTCGCCGGCGAGCGGAGCAAGGCCCGCGAGGTCGCTCTGCAGGCACGTGTTGCCGACGACCGCTTCAGTGCGCAGGCGCGGGAACTGACACAATGGGCGGCCGCCCTGCGGGAGCATCACGGCGTCCATTTCATGGCGGCCGATTTTGATCGGCAATGCAACAAGCTCAACGGATCCGACCAGTAATTTTCCACAATGCCTGCCCCGTGCAGGCATTGTTGTTTTGATCAGGATAAAAAACCGTACCACCATATTCAGTTAATAGAGGGGAACGAACATGGCTACCAAGAAAAAAGCCAAAAAGAAAGTCGCCAGGAAAAAGACCGCGGTGCGCCGGGTGAAAAAAGAGGCGCCCAAAAACGCCTTTTACGCCCAGTCCGGCGGGGTGACCGCCGTGATCAATGCCAGTGCGGCGGGCGTGATCGAAACCGCGCGCAACAACAAGAACAAAATCGGCAAAGTCTATGCCGGGCGCAACGGCATCATTGGCGCACTGAGCGAGGACCTGATCGATACCAGCAAGGAATCCGCCGCAGCCATCAAGGCCCTGCGGCATACGCCGTCCGGTGCCTTTGGATCCTGCCGTTACAAGCTCAAGAGCCTGGAAGCCAACCGCCGCGAATATGAACGACTGATCGAAGTGTTCGAAGCGCACAACATCGGTTATTTCTTCTATAACGGGGGCGGCGATTCGGCGGATACCTGTCACAAGGTGTCCATGTTGTCGGAAAAAATGGGTTACCCGGTGCAGGCCATCCATGTACCCAAGACCGTGGATAACGACCTGCCGATCACCGACAACTGTCCCGGGTTCGGTTCGGTGGCCAAGTACATTGCCGTCTCCACCCGTGAAGCCAGCTTTGACGTGCAGTCCATGGCCAAGACCTCCACCAAGGTGTTCGTAATAGAGGTGATGGGTCGCCATGCCGGCTGGATCGCCGCCGCCGGGGGCCTGGCTTCTTCCGAAGATACGCCGATCCCAATCGTCATTCTGTTCCCGGAAGTAAAATTCGATCAGAAAAAATTCCTGGCCCGGGTGGATCAGCTGGTCAAGAAACACGGCTATTGCTCGGTGGTGGTCTCCGAAGGGGTGCACTGGCCCGACGGTCGTTTCCTGGCCGAATCCGATCGCAAGGACGCCTTCGGCCACGCCCAGCTGGGCGGTGCCGCCACGGTCATTGCCGAGATGGTGGGCAGTGAACTGGGTTACAAGAACCACTGGGCCGTGGCCGATTACCTGCAACGGTCCGCGCGCCATATCGCTTCCAAGACCGACGTTGACATGGCCTATGCTATGGGCAAGGCCGCCGTGCAACTCGCCATCAAGGGACACAATGCGGTGATGCCCACGGTGGATCGCATCTCCAACAAACCGTTCAAATGGAAAGTCGGTATAGCGCCGTTGTCCAAGGTGGCCAATGTCGAGAAGATGATGCCGAACAATTTCATCACCAGTGACGGTTTCGGCATTACCAAAAAATGCCGTGACTACATGCTGCCGTTAATCAAGGGCGAGGACTACCCGCCCTACAAGGACGGCCTGCCCAAATACGTCCGGCTCAAGAATGTGGCTGTCGCGAAAAAACTGAAGAAGTTCACCGTATAACCCGGTTAACAAAAATAACCATAAAGCAGTAAGCAGTTGGGGCGGTTTTTACCGCCCCGTTTTATTTTAATGATCAGCCGTTGAAAGATTTGATCAGCAGCTCGGATAAACTGACGTAAAAAAGCGCTGAGTGCTGAGAAGTCAGGTAGGGTGCGTTCTACGCACCGTTTTCTCTGAGCATACCGAATCCACTAACGATTCAATCCCCTGTTTTTTCAGTTTAGGTCGGTGTGTTCGGTGTTTCGGGGGTTATACCTGTTTGGGCCAGGTATGTAGTAGAAGGAATAAGCTTGTCTCTCGCAGAGACGCCACGGCGCAGAGAGACTGCTATCGTTGATTCTCCGCGCGCGCTGCGTTTCTGCGAGAGTATTATGGCCGGGCAGAGTGTGCCCTGCATGCCATCTGTCGATACCCGGATAACGGTGCATGGAACGTAGCCTATCTCTGACATAGTCCCTCCGAAGGATTCATCATACTACCCGCTTTGCGGGGGGGCTTGATGAGAGGTGGGCGTTATAGCTGTGTTGAGGGCCATCAGGAGTGTGCCAATGTTTCGTTAGTCCGTGTCGTTTATCAACGCCCTTTTTCGTTGTTCGGGGGAGAGCCTGGCGAGCCGTTCGACGGCCGTATAGAAAGCCGTCAGATCGCCATCCAGTGAGTCCAGCAGCTGTGCGAATCCGGCAACCTGTTCGCGATAGGTGGCGACCAGGGCCAGGTGGGCATTATTGAGTGGTTGTTGCATCCAGTTATCATAAGCTTCATAACCTCCCCACTGCTGTTTCAGGGTTTGATAATCCCGTTTGAGCTGCGCGAAATACTGCTGCTTTTTGGCTCGCTTGTCGGCGTCATTCAGATCGCTTGCATACAGTGGTTTCAGCCGCTGGCGGGTGGCCAGTAACAGGGCATGAAACTGACGGCGGCGTTCGAGGGTCTGGCGATAACGGGCATAAGCCTGTGGGCGCTCCTGTGCAACAAACCAGCGTTTGACACCCTCCTGTTCGATGAACACGGCAAAACTTTCGTTAAAAGCCGGGTCATCGGCAAGATAGAGTTTTTGATGCGCCAGTTCATGAAACACAATGCCGATCCGCCGGGCCTCATCACGTAACAGCATGGTGTTGAGCAGCGGATCGTCGAACCAGCCCAGGGTGGAATAGGCACGCGCCCCGGCCACGTAGGTATCATAACCGGCCTGTTCCAGACCGGCGGCATAGTCGTTGGCCTGCCGCTCGCTGAAATAACCGCGGTAGTTGAGACAGCCGGCAAACAGAAAACACCACCGGCGAGGCTCGACCGACAATTCGGGTGTGGCGATCACATTCCATACGGCATACTCGCGCTCGATATCCGCGTAATAGCGATAGCTGTCATTATCGGGCAGCTGTAATGCCTCGACCGCAAACTGACGGGCGCGCTGGATATCAAGCAAGGCAGATCGAAGTTCGGCACGGGTGGTGGGATCGGCGATAACTTCACTGACCGGCCGCTGCTGGTTAAGGATCCCGGCATGGCCGTTAACCGCGCCCAGGTAGTAGGAGAAGGAACTGCAGCCCGAAAGCGTGGTGAGGATCACGCACAGCAACAGGGTTTTACATATGTGGAACATCATAATTCGGTAAACTGTGTGCGTGTGGTGCCGATACATCAGGTGAACCTACTATATAATAGCGTGTCAGATTTTCCACAGCTTTTCGTCGAGTGATTATGGACAGCCCCGTCAAACCCGATATTCGCCCCCTGCATCAGGCTATTTCCCGTCTTGGTGAGATCATCGTCGGCAAACCGCGGGCGATTCGCCTGGCGGTGACCTGTCTGCTGGCCCGTGGGCATCTGTTGATCGAGGATCAACCCGGGGTGGGCAAAACCACACTGGCGCATGCCATTGCCGCGGTGATGGGACTGCAATACCACCGCATCCAGTTCACCAGCGATCTGTTACCGGCCGATATTCTCGGTGTGTCGGTGTATGAGCAGGGCACGGGGCAGTTTAAATTTCATCCCGGGCCGATCTTCGCCCAGTTGATCCTGGCCGACGAGGTCAATCGCGCCACACCCAAGACCCAGAGCGCCCTGCTGGAAGCGATGGAAGAACGACAGGTCACCATCGAAGGGGAGACCCGGGCCCTGCCCGAACCCTTTTTCGTGATCGCCACGCAAAATCCAACCTATCAGATCGGTACCTTCGCCCTGCCCGAGTCCCAGCTGGATCGGTTTTTAATACGCCTGGCACTGGGTTATCCCGATGCGTCGGCCGAACGAGCCCTGCTCGGCGGCGAAGATCGCCGGGATTTGCTGGAACACCTGCAGCCGGTGCTGAGTCCGGAGGATCTGCTCGCCTATCAACAGGCGGTGACCCGGGTGCACGTCAGCGAAGATTTGCTCGATTATTTGCAGGCGATGATTACTCTCAGCCGGGAACATCCGGAGATCGCCGTCGGTCTTTCCCCGCGTGCCGGTCTGGCACTGTTGCGGGCGGCCCGCGCCTGGGCGCTGCTGGAGGAACGGGATCACGTCCTGCCCGACGATCTGCAGGCGGTATTGCCCGGCGTGGTCACGCATCGGTTGCGGCCGGTGACCGGCGAGAGCGGCCAGGCGGTCGAGCGACTGGTGCAGCAGTTGCTGGACGTGCCCATCCCCTGAGCCGCGCATGAGCCTGGCCCGTCGCGCACCACGCCCGAGTTTCCTGCAGCGTTTTAATCTGGCGCGTTTTTTCAAGGGCGATGCACCCAGCGCGGCCCCCTGGGTGCTCGATCGGCGCAATGTCTATATTCTGCCGACCCGCCAGGGGCTGTTTTTCGCCGTGACGCTGGTGATCATCCTGCTCGGCGCGATCAACTATAACAACAGCCTGGGTTATTTTCTGACGTTCCTGCTGGGCAGTATCGCGATCGTGGGTATTTTGCACACTTATCGTAATCTGCTGCGCCTCGAGGTGCGCCTGGCCAACATCGAGCCGGCGTTTGCCGGCGGCGAGGTGACCGTCCCGGTGGCACTGCACAACCCGGGTACTGAAAGGCGCGAACAGATTGCACTGGCGTTTGCCGATCAGGAGCCGAACCGCTGTGCCATTCCGGCGTGCGGTCAGTGCGTGGTCTCCTTGCGCAGGCCCGCCGGGGAACGGGGCTGGCAACCGGTCGGCCGTTTCTCGCTGGCCAGTACCTTTCCCCTGGGCCTGTTCCGGGCCTGGAGTCACGTGGTGCCGGACTCGCACTATCTGGTCTATCCCGAACCCGCGAGCGAGGCGCGCCTGCCGCAAACCTCCCGCTATATGGCCAGCCTGGTCGGCGATCAGGGTATTGGCAGTGATGACTTTGCCGGCCTGCGCGGGTATCGCAGCGGGGATTCGCTCAAGCACGTTCACTGGAAAGCGCTGGCCCGTGAGCAGGGACTGTTAACCAAGCAATTCGGTGGCGATCGCAGTGAACGGTTATGGCTCGACTGGCGCATGCTCGAGGGCAGGGAGACCGAAGCCCGCCTGTCGCAATTGTGCCGCTGGGTGATCGAGGCCGGGCAACAGGGACTCGAATTCGGACTGTGGTTACCGGATCAGATCATCGAACCGGGTCGGGGTCACGCCCATCAACAACAGTGCCTGCAGGCACTCGCCCTGTTCGGAGGCTGAGATGGCGCGGCCAAATCGATTACCGTTGCCCAATGCCTTGTTGTTGGCCGGCATCACGCTGGTGGTATTGCCGCATGTGCCGCATCTGCCCCTCTGGTTGTCGATCGCCACGTTGAGCGTGATTGCCTGGCGCTTGTTGCACGATGCCGGCCGGGTGCCGTTGCCGAACCGGTTTATGCGCATCCTGCTGGTCCTGCTTGCGATTGCGGTGCTGCTGGTCACTTACCGTACGCTGGTGGGGCGCGAAGCGGGAACCGCGTTGCTGGTGTTGATGCTGGTTCTCAAGCTGTTTGAAATGCGCAGCTGGCGGGATGTCACGGTTGTCGTGTTTCTCGGCTTTTTTGTCATGGTGACGGCCTTTTTGTTCAGCCAGTCCTTGCTGATGGGGGCCTATACGCTGGTGGTCGTGGCATTGTTGATTGCCAGCCTGATCAGTTTTCAGCAGCCGACCCGGCCGTTGGCCCGGGAGCCGTTGCTGGGTGATTTGCGTCACGCTGTTCGCCTTGTGCTGCAGGCGTTACCGGTGGCCTTGATCCTGTTCCTCCTGTTTCCGCGTATTCCCGGGCCCCTGTGGGGTTTGCCGGAAGATGCCGCTGCCTCGCGCACCGGCCTGAGCGATGAAATGGAACCGGGGCGCATCAGTCGCCTGGTCGATTCCAATGAGGTCGCCTTTCGTGTTCAGTTCGAAGGGAATCGGCCGGCGCCGGCACAACGCTACTGGCGGGGGCCGATCCTGTGGCAATACGATGGCCGAAAATGGCAAACAGAGCCGCACCGGGTTCGTCTGCCACAACAATTCGATCTTGATTTCAATGGTCCGGCGCTGGACTACCAGGTCACCCTGGAGCCGCATAACCGCCAATGGTTGTTTGCCCTGGAGATGCCGGCCACGCTTCCCGAGCAGGCACAGCTCAACAGTGAATATCAGCTGCTGTCACGCCGGCGTGTGAGCGAGGTATTTCGTTATGAAGTGCGCTCCTATACGGATTACCGGCTCGATCCCGATATTCTGCTGGAGCGGGAACGTTATCTTGCCCTGCCACCGGGCACGTCACCTCGCACCCGGGAACTGGTCAAGGCGTTGGCCGCAGAAACGACATCATCGTCGCAACTGGTCCAGCGCGTCCTCGATTATTTCAGCGAACAACCGTTTTATTATACCCGGGAGCCGCCACTGCTGTTCGACGATCCGGTTGACGAGTTTGTCTTCGAGACCCGGCGCGGTTTCTGCGAGCATTATGCCTCGGCCTTTACCGTCATGATGCGCCAGGCCGGCATTCCGGCCCGGGTGGTGACCGGGTATTACGGGGGCGAAATGAATCCGCTGGCCGATTACATGATCGTGCGCCAGTCGGATGCCCATGCCTGGAGTGAAGTGTGGTTGCAGGGGCGTGGCTGGGTCCGGGTCGATCCCACCGGCGTGATACCGCCATCGCGGATCGAGATGAGCGCCGATCTGGCGCAAAGAGAGCCGGCCGTGCGCAGCCGGCTGGACGCCGAACGTCCCTGGTGGCTGCGTTCCCTGCGCCGGGCCGGTTATGCCTGGGACGCGGTCAATAACCGCTGGCAGCAGTGGGTGGTGGGCTATAACCAGAGTCGACAGAATGCGCTGCTGCGGGCGCTGGGCATGGAGGATATCAACTGGGGCAAACTCGTGTTCCTGTTGATGGTGATATTGTCACTGGCCCTGCTGATCATCGCGGCGCTGGTATTCCGATCGGGCGCAAAGACTCATAAGCACGTTAACCGGATCTACCACCGGTTTCTGCGCAAACTGGCACGACGGGGCATCAACAAGTCACCGGCCGAAACCCCCGGTGCCTTCGGCGAACGTGCCGTGCAACAACAGCCGACAAAGAGCGAACGGATCGGGCAAATCACACAAACTTATTTGCTCTTGCGCTATGCTGATCTCGATACGCAGACGCAACGTCGGTATCTCAAATGGTTCGCGCGGGCAGTGCGGCAGTTTCGTCCCGATTAAAAGATCCCTGCCACGCAAACCCGCGGTGTCATCTCGGTTACGTGTTAACAAGGTAAACCACGATGAAAAAACGGCTGTCGCATAAACGGTTCAAACGTTTCGTTAATGATGTGTACACACATACTCCCGTGACCAGAATGGTCTTGCTGTTGGTGATACTGTGGTTGAGCTTCTCTTTTGGGATTTATCTGGCAGAACGGGATGTTGCCCTGGCCACGATCACAAGTTATGGCGATGCCCTTTACTGGGGCGTGGCGGCTTTTTCGACCGCCGGTATTGCCGACACCCCGACATCCGGGGCGGCGCAGCTGATCGGCGGTGTCTGGATTGTCATCGGATCCATCCTGTTTTTCGGTACGATTGTGGCAACGGTAACCACCTATTTCATGCGCCCCATGCAGCGCCCGCACAAGAAAATCATCGATACCATCGAATACAACCTGGAGCAGCTCGATGAGCTCGAGATTGAAGAACTGGATTTATTAAGGGTCACGGTGGACAGCCTGATCGCCCATGTGGAGGAATTAAAGGCAAGGCATTCAACGCCCGCTGCAGACCAGTGATCCAGAAGCCCGTGCTAAATATAAAGATCCCAATACCCGATCACCACCTGAACCCCGGCAAACCGGGATCCGTCGCGTTGCGCCTTGAACCAGGCGACTCAGTAAAATGATCGGGTATTCGGAACGCTTATTTAGACATCCTGCAAGGCGCGAGCTGCCTCGCACGGGTAGCGTGCCTCGGGCGATGGATTCAGATTGTCTTGCGGTGCCCGAACGGCCGCCAGGCCGGCGAGATCACGTTGGGCATCTCGGAGCGGCCCAGTAGCCGGGCCGGGGCCAGGGTAAACTCGCCATAGCGCTGATTGATCGCATCCATCACTTCATTACTGGCGCGTTGCTGGATGGGCGCGGGTTCGAACAGTTGCAGTTGTTGATGGCCGCTGTGCGGATCGAGCGCCGTGACCTGCACCTGATGAATCCCTTCGCCCCGCCAGACATGGCGCAGCACCTGCTGACAAAGCTGGTAGATAATTCGGCCATCATCCGTCGGCAGGCGCGACTGGCATCGCTCACCCAGCCAGCCCTGGCGGCAGCGCAGCCCGATAAAAAACGCCCGGGCCTGCATGTTGTGACGCCGCAGCCGTTCGCCGACTTTCTCGCTCATGTGCAGTAAAAAGGTGAGCAAGGTTTCCCGGCCCCGGGTATCGGGCGGGATCACCTTGCCGTGGCCGATGGTTTTGGGCGGGGCCACATTGATATGCACCGGATCAGGATCCTCGCCCCGCGCCATGTACCAGATACGCCGGCCGGGATTGCCGAAACGCTGCGCCAGCACCCCGATGGGCAGTTTCGCCATGTCACCGCAGACGTGCACGCCGCGCGCGGCCAGAAACTCGCCGATGCCGCGATTGATGCCGCACAGTTCGGTGACCGGCACATCGGCCAGTCGTTGTTTTGCCTCGTCCGGCGGGATCACCGTCAGCCCGTCGGGTTTGTTGAGCTTGGCGGCATACTTGGCCGTGGTCTTGTCACCGCTGACGCCGACCGAACAGCGCAGGCTGGAGGCCTCGAACACCACCTGTTTGGCGCGTTGCGCGATATCGGCCGGATGGCCCAGCAGGTTTTGACAGCGAGTAATATCGAGAAAGGCCTCGTCCACCGAAAAGATTTCCATGTCAGGACTGATCGTCTCCTGCAGCGCGCTCATTATCGCGGTGGAGACGGCGGCATAGCGATAGGGGCGTGAGGGTACCTGGATCAGATCGGTGCATAACTGGCGCGCCTCTTTCAGGCGCATGCCGGTCTTCACGCCGTGATGACGGGCCTCATAGGAGCAGGTGATGATGCAGGTGCCTTGCTGGCCATTGGTAATGGCCACCGGCCGATCGCGCAATTCGGGGCGGTCCAGTTGCTCCACCGAGGCGAAGAAGGCGTTCATGTCCACCAGCAAAATGGCGCGCGGCCAGGCTTTGAAGGCGGGCGTGCTGGCGGAGGGGAAAGGGGATCGATCCGGCATGATCCACCGGAACGCTTATTGATAAGTGCGCAGCTGGCCGACCAGGATGCCCTGGATACGGACCCGGCGCGGATCGAAGACCATGGGCTGCAGATCCGGGTTCTCCGGGCTCAGTTCCACGCGGCCGTCGGCATAGCGTTTGTAACGTTTGAGCGTGGCTTCTTCTTCGTCGATCAGGGCGACCACGATATCGCCGTATTCGGCGCGATCCCGGGGTTCGATGATCACCAGATCGCCGTCGAGAATGCCGACCCCGATCATGGAGTCGCCCTTCACTTGCAGGGCGTAGCGATCGCGCCCCACAAACATGTCGCTGAGATTCAGTTCTTCCTGGCCAGGAATGGCCTCGATAGGGTGGCCTGCGGCAATCCGACCCACCAGCGGGAGGGTTGTGGATCGAGTGGGAGTGGGACTGGCAAGTCGAATGCCGCGCCATCCACGTTGAACATGCTCCAGCTCGCCCTTCTCGATCAGCGACTGCACATACCGGTGGACCGTGCCCTTGGAGCTGATCTCCAGGGATTGGCCGATCTCGCTCAGGGTCGGTGCGTGCTCATGGTCACCGATATAGTCCCGAATGAAATCCAGTATGCGCTGTTCGAGTTGAGTAAGCATATGTTCTCCTAACGTTCTCTAACTGTAGAGAACTTTTAGAGAACGATCAAGCCCGCCGGGCAAAAAAATTTTCAGCCAGCTAAGTTCATGAAAAATCGGTAAAATAATCACCGCACGGCACAGGTCGCCGGCGCCACCACAAAGAGAACAACAATGAATCCGTTTTACAGCAAGCTCTCCGAGAAAATCAGCGACCTGATCCTGGCGGTCATTGCGCTGGGGTTATTGGTGGTCTCGGTCGAGTATGTGCAGTACATGGCCGATTACCCCGGCACCCTGCACAACCCGGAGTTCTGGAAACGCATCGCACTGACCCTGCTGGTGATCATCTTTACGGCCTACAAATTTATTGCCTATTCGGCCTATTTCTGTGTGCCGGATAACGCCTCCACGCTGGCCAGCCTCGGGCCGTGGCGCATTATCCTGATGTTCCTGTGCGATCTGGCCCAGGTCACCCTGGTCGCCTGGCTGTATGCGATCCTGTTGATCGGGCATCTCACTTCCGCCGGGGATAGCAGCAGTACCAACGACGTCACCCTGGGCGCGAACGTGATGCTCTATTTGTTTGCCTTCATGGCGTTGTGGCACCTGGCGGTACTGATCTGGTATGTCCTCGCGCGGGGGCAACGACGGAACAAAACGATCCATGGCGGTTTCGTGCTGGTTTATGTCCTGGCTGTGGGGATCCTGTTGCTGATCGAGCCGGTCCGTGACAGGACGATCGCGGACTGGAGCGCGATCGGGTTTTATGCAGTGTGTATCCTGCTGTTATACCGACTCAAGGCCGTCCCGGACATCAACAAGGCCATAACAAGCGGTTAATACCGCGCCTCAATCCCGCCCATAACCTGGTGGCGGGCGTAATCATACGCCGTGATATTGGAATCGTTATCGATATAGCGATAGTCGACAAACAATGCCGTTTTGTCGGCCAGGCGTTGCTGCGCGCGGATGCCGGCCAGATAGCGATGATCCTCGCGGCTCACTTCTTCGATGGTGCCGTTACTGATCCGGTAGGGGTCATCGTAATTGCTGTAGCGGTATTCGCCGCGCAGGGTGTAGCGCCAGTGGCCGGCGTCGGGAAGGGTGAGGCGCGCGAACAGGCTGTGGCGGGTCGGTGAGTAGCTGAAGAACTCGCCATTTTGTTCGAGATCGTCCCGATCATTGAGTTCAAGCTGATAGCCGAAACGTAACCAGCCCGCGCCGGTCGGCAACAGGCTGTCGATGCCGAGCCGTTGTTCCCAGCCGTCGAGATAGGCATAACGGGATCCGCCGTCGATCAGGCCGGCCTGGTAATGCACGCGCAGATCGCGACCGCCGCCGAGGGGCCGACGGGCGTGGGCGGCGAAATTCAGCGATTGTTCAAAGCGGTCCGAGTCGACATGGATGCTGTCCAGATAGGCGCGCAGATCCAGTTGCCAGCGCTGCAGGATCTGCTCCTGATTGAAGCCCAGGCGCAGGCTTTGTTGATCGAATTCACTGACATCCAGGTACTGGCGCAGGTGCAGGCCGCCGAACAGATAGCGGGCGCGGTTACGGTCGGCACTGAGACGGTGATTGATTACCGCCCCGGCCTCGACGAACAGATCGCTGTTGTCGGTCAGGTTGACGGTCTCGGCATCGGGCGCCAGCGCCACGTTACTGTCGTAGCCGACGGCCACCGTGGCGGACAGGGTGGTGCCGGCATCGGCGCGCGTGCCGGGCAGCCGATCCAGGGCGCTGGCGGCCAGCGCCCGCAGCCGGGCGTTATCGCTGCGCCGATAGGCCTGCTCGAAATGATCGGCGGCCCGATCAGGATCGTCCAGGCGCCGGGCCACCAGCCCCAGGTTGTAATGCGCCAGCGCGGCCCACTGCGGATCGCCGGTCAGTTGCTCGAACTGTTGCGCCGCTTTGGCATAGTCTGCGAGGCGGAAGTAACTGACACCCAGGTTGTACTGCAGGGCCGGTTTATCGAAGCCGGCGCGTTGCGCCTGTAAATAGGCTTTGATCGCCTGTTGATGGTCGCCGTTGCGGGACGCCGCGAGACCCTGCTCGAATTCCGCCTGGCCGGAGGTGGCTCCGGACGCCGGCGTAACAGCACTGAACAGAAGGAAAAGAATCGCCAGCGGCGCCAGATAGTGGGTAAACCGGTAACACGCCATAGGATAAACCTTTATGTTTTATGTTATTGGTTAAACACAACAAGCCACGCCGGTAAAACCGGCGTGGCTTGCGTGGGAGGTTGTTGTTAGCGCGTGGTTACGGACGACCTCCAGGGTTCCCCCCTGGGATCTCGATATTTTGGGTCCGTTCCTCGGCCCGTTCCCGGGCGGCGCCGGAGACATCCTGGCCGAAGTCTTCGCCCATCTCCTCGCGCAGACGACGCGCCTTGTTGGCCGTGTCGATGCCGAAGGCGGCGTTTTCATGCGCCTCGGCATCGGCATCTTGAGGTAATACAATATCATTGACCGCCGCATCGGCGGAGCTGTCGGCCGGGACTGCCTCGAGGGTGACTTCAAGATCATCCTCCTGGGCCTGGGCGCCAAGCGGGAGTAGTAAAGCTGCCATCAGGGTCAAAAGCGAAAGTTTCAGTGTTTTCATGGTCGTGCTCCTGTCGGGTTGGGTTTACAGCGTCTGTTGCGGGGTGACTGTGTTGGCCGGCGAATTAACCCGGGCCTGGATACGAAATTCCCGTTGTCCATTGGCGTGTTCGAGGCGGGCGATCAGCTCACCGCCCTGCCAGTCATTACTGCGCAGAATCAGCGGCAGCCGCAGGCGGTTACTGCCCTGGGCCAGATCGGTCTGCCAGCTCAGCTCGCGGCGGCCGGGATAGCCGTCGATCTCGACGTGTTCGGGTAACTGCAGGGTCAGGCGGACATCCTCCAGCGCCTGCCGGCTGTGAAAGGCCAGCTGCACGGTCCGGGTTTGTTGTGGCGCCAGCGTGACCATGATCGTCCCGTCAGTCTCGCCGCTGCCGGAGAGGTTACCGGCCAGATAACCGGCGAACAGGGCGGTGACCAGCGCGCCGGCCGCGATCGATCCTTTCAGCCAGCCGCTTGTGGCGATGCGCCGCGGCCGGGTGGCGTGTTGCATGACGCGCCGGGCAAAGTCGGACGAGGGCGGCGCCACGGGCAGATCGCGCAATGCCTGTTGCAGCTCCCGGGCTGTGGCGTATTTCCGCCGGCAGCTATCACACTGTTGCAGGTGATCCTGCAGCGCGTCCTGAACGGTGGGCGGCACCTGGCCGTCAAGCCAGTCATCCAGTTGCTGTTGAAAAGTGGTGCAGTGGGTCATCGTCATCGGTTCGCTCCTTACTCGTTAACACGCTCGACGGGCGTGGAAGGTTCCCGCTCGGACGAAAAAATCTCACGCAAGCGGGCGCGAGCGCGGTGCAGGCGCGACTTGAGCGTGCCGCCGGGAATATCCAGCACCGCCTGCAACTGTGGCAGGGTGAACCCCTCCACATCGTGCAGCAGCACGACCAGGCGCTGCTCCTCGTTCAGTGAATCGATGGCCTGTTGCAAGTCGTGTTGCAGGCGGGTCTGTTCCAGGGCGTGATCGGGGGTATCCCGGCGCTGGTGCAGGTTGTCCAGAATCTCGTCACTGTGTGCGTCGTTCAGATCGGTGGGCGTGCGCTGCGATTTGCGCCGCGCATCGATGTACTGGCGATAGAGGACGGTCAGCAACCAGGCCTGCGGGTTATCCAGATGAACGAGGGGGGGCTGTTTCTCGAACAGGCGGGTCAGCAGTTCCTGGACCAGATCCTCGGCATCGTCGCGATTGCCGCACAGTCGAAACGCATAGCGATACAGCGCCGGCAGGTGCGGGCGCAGCTGTTGCTCAAACTGGCGGGCGCGGCGCCCGGCTAGCAGGGGGATTATGGCCATACCCTGTTACACGTTCGTGCGCGGCAAAAGGTTCCCTTCAGCTTTGTAAAATACCCTGCAAATGGGGGCGGAAGATAAAATAGACCGCTCCCAGCAGGCAGAGACCGGCCCACAGGAAATCCAGCCGCAGCGGCTCTTTCATATAAAAGTAGGCAAAAGGAACAAATACCGACAGGGTGATCACCTCCTGAAGAACCTTCAGCTGGCCCAGGTTCATCACCGTGTAGCCCGTGCGGTTGGCCGGAACCTGCAACAGGTACTCGAACAGGGCGATGCCCCAGCTGATCAGCGCCGCGACGATCCAGGGCTTGTGGGTCAGATCGCGCAGATGAGCATACCAGGCAAAGGTCATAAACACGTTGCTGGCCAGCAACAGACTGACGGTGATGCCGATGGGCGGTAAATTCAGGGACATAACGTTTACACTCCTTGAAGCGAGAAATAAGCGATTGCTTCGGACCGGGCAGGATTGAATCTGTCCAGAAGGCTGACAGCCTGTCGGCGAATTCTGACAGGAATCAGAGAAAAGCCCTACACGATTTTCAGCCTGGTCTGACAGGCAAAAAAGATTGCCCCCGCTATGCTTTTCGACCCTGACAAGGCATAAGGCGGTGATCACCATGTACCGGTTTGACGACGAAAAGGAACAGGCGCCGGCCCGCTCGGAGCGATTTTACGAGGTGAATGGCGAATGGTTTTTTGCGGTGCGCAAGGGTCCGGATCGGGGGCCGTTTGCCAGCAAGGAAGCGGCGCATGCCGCGCTGCGGACCTATATCGTGGAACAACTGGCCGAAGAGAAACACCGTCGCCCCGGCGGGCGGCGGTTTTCGTTGCGCTCATTGATCTGAGCCGCAAGGGCTCAGCTCGTCACGCCCATGGCCGGGCTGAGCCGTCCCGGTATTTTGAAATCGAGGAAATACTGATGGATCAACATGGTCCATGTCGTTGAACGGTTCGGTGTGGTTTCGTCGGCCCGGGCTTCAGCTCTTCCTGCCTATTAAACAAGTATATTTGTCCGGCGTTGCCGGAATTGTGCAAGCTATTGCCGGATGAGGTAGGTATCCATCCGCGTCGGCTGCGAGAGGTTTCCCGATTTGAAGGCCAGGCCAGGCCAGACCAACCCGGCACGGGCTCTCCTTTGTTCAGTCCCCGATTCTGGTATTTTTCGGGCGGGATTTCGAAAAAGCTTGAATGATAATACGTATCATTTAGAATATCACTCCTGTAGATTTCGAATTGAGAGGGGATCATGCTTCATTTTATGACAACGCGTTTTCCATGGCTGTTGGTAGCGGCTTTTGCCACTGCCCTTATGAGTGGTCCGGCCCGGGCCAGCGGCGAGATCGGTGATCATGTCAAGGATCTCAAGACCCACATTAATGAGTACACCAAGGAGGTTCACTGGTTGATCGAAAAGGTGGATGGCATCGTCGCCACTTATGAAAAACAGGGCGCCACGGCCGCCGAGCCGACCCAACTGGTGGATCACTGGGAAGCGGTGAAATTTCACGCCGCCATCGAAACCAATTATGTGCCGCTTTACGCCAACATCTGGCAGGGGTTGTACGGGGTTCAGGAGGCGATCATGAAAGAAAAACCGGTGGCCGAGGTGCGCCAGCAGCAGGCAATCCTGGAACAGGCGTTCTGGCAGTCACTGGGGGCGGTCAAGCTGGCCGCCAAACTGCAGGTCGAAGGCCACACCACGTCCGGGGGGAGCAAGGCCATGGGGCCCGTGGCAACGATCGATGAGATCAAACATAACCTCAGTGAAGTGGTGATCGAGTTTGCCGAGAAAGAGTATGAAGAGGCGAAGGAACTGGTGTATGAAACTTACCAGACCCGCTTCGAGGGCATTGAGGGCGCCTTGATCGAACAGGATGCCGCGCTGGTCGAAGATCTCGAGAAGGACTTCAATGTCACGTTGCCGCAGCAGCTCAATGCCGACGGCTCGATGGAAGTGGTGAAGCAGATCGTTGATGCCATGCAGCAAAAACTGGATCGGGCTCGCCAACTGCTGAGCGAGGCCGAAAAGAACAAGCGGGATGTCTTTTGAAATGCAGCGCCGGACTTTTTTGCAAAGCCTGACGGCGCTGCTCGCTAGCGGCGCGTTGCCGCCGGGGATAACCCGGACGCTGGCTGCTGATGCCGGCGCCGTGTCGGTGGAGTCGCTGCCGGCCCTGGAAGGGGATCTCACCCTCTACCTGGGCCGCGGCGAGGGAGGCCTGTATGAAGACGTGCTGGGGGCGATCAAAAAGCGCAACCCGAAGCTGAATCTGCAGATCCGTCGGGGGCCCACTGCGGCACTGGCCAATACCCTGGTGGCCGAGGCCAGGGCCGGCGTTAAACGGGCCGATCTGTTCTGGGCAGTGGATTCGGGCGCACTGGGTCTGGTTGGTGATGCCGGTCTGGCCCGGCCCTTGCCAGAGGATATCCGCAACCAGCTCAAAGCCGATTTTCGTTACCCAAACTGGTCGCCGGTCACCGGTCGGATTCGGACTCTGCCGTACAACACCGAACGGATCGCGCCCGAGCAGATCCCCGATGACATCATGGCACTGGCGGACAGCGATCTGAAAATCGGCTGGGCACCGGCCTATGCCTCGTTCCAGTCCTTTATCACTGCGATGCGCCTGCTTGAAGGTGAACAGGCCACCCGCGCGTGGCTGGGCAAGATGAAGAAGAAGTCGCGCAGCTATGCCGGCGAGCTGGGCGTGGTGCTGGCGGTCGAGCGCGGCGAGGTGGATGTCGGTTTTGCCAACCACTATTACACCCTGCGGCTGAAAACCGGCAAGCCGGACGCTAAAGTCGATCTGGCTTTCACCCATGATGATGCCGGCTGTCTGCTCAATGCCTCCGGGGTTATGGCCCTGAGCGAAGGGGAAACACCACGTAACTTTATTCGTTATCTGTTGAGTCGCGAGGTGCAGTCCTATCTGGCCGAGGAAGCCTACGAGATTCCGATGGTGCAGGGGGTGGCGATGCCCAAAGGCTTGCCACCGCTCAGGGACATTAACCCGCCCGGCATCGATCTGACCCGGTTGGCCGATCTGCGCCCCACACTCGATCTGATGCGCGACGTCGGCGTGCTATGACCCGGTTCCCCCGTTCCTATCCGGTGGCGGCGTTGGTCGCGCTGGCGGCGCTGGCGCCTATCGGGGTGCTGATCGTGCTGGGCGCCGATGCCGCGCAGTGGTTCGACAGCCACACCCTGGGCATTTTGATCAACACCTTGCTGTTAACCGGCTTTACGGTGATCGGCTCGGTATTGCTGGGTGTGCCGCTGGCCCTGCTGACCGCCTACGTGGAGCTGCCGTTTCGCCGCCTGTGGCTGATCGCCCTGGCCGCACCGCTGGCCATGCCCAGTTACATCGGCGCGTTTACCTTTTATGCCGCCTTTGGCCCCGGCGGCGAGATCGAAAATCTGATCGGCTTGCCGATGCCCAGCGTGCATGGCCTGGCCGGGGCGACGCTGGTGATGACGCTCTACACTTTTCCCTTTGTGTTGCTGACAACTCGGGCCTCGTTGCGCAGCCTCGATGGCAGCCTGGTCCACGCCTCGCGGATTCTCGGGTTGTCCCTGGCCATGAGCCTGTGGCGCGTGGTGCTGCCGCGGGTGCGCAATGGCATCGCCGCCGGCGCACTACTGGTGGCGCTGTACACCCTGTCGGATTTTGCCACCCCGGCGATCATGCGCCTGGATACCTTTACCCGGGTGATCTTCGTCGAATACAACGCCTTTGGTCTGGCTCAGGCGGCGATGCTCTCGTTGCAGTTGCTGGTCATCGTCGCCGTGGTGCTCTATCTGGAATCCCGCGTGGGGACATCGCGCGAACAGCCCGGGCGCACCCTGTCGCTGTGGCCCAGTCGCTGGCACATTGCCGGGGCCTCGGTGGCGGTGTTGATCGTGGCGGGCCTGGCTATCGGGCTGCCCCTGTTCATCTTTGCCCAGTGGCTGATCCGCGAGGGCAGCGGCGGCTTCGATCCGGTCTATGCCTGGAACTCGGCCTACAGTTCGCTACTGGCCGCACTGGTGGCCGTCGTGCTGGCGGTGCCGGTGGCCTACGCCGCCATTGCCGGGCGGGCCGGGCGCTTGATGGAGCGGATCACCTATCTGGGCTTCGGCGTGCCGGGCATCGTCATGGGCACGGCGCTGGTTTACGTGGGCCTGCAGTTGCCGTTGCTCTATCAGACGCTGGCCCTGCTGGTGCTGGCTTATGTCATGCGTTTCATGCCGCTGGCAGTGGGCTCGGTGCGTTCCACCGCCGAGCGCATGGACGACAGTCTGATCTATGCCGCCCGTAGTCTGGGCGCGACCCACCGTGAAGCGTTCCGCCGTGTTACGCTACCCCTGACCCTGCGTGGCATCGTCGCCGGCGCCGCACTGGTCTTTCTGGAGGCCATGCGCGAGTTGCCGGCGACCCTGATGTTACGCCCCACCGGTTTTGAAACCCTGTCGACCTATCTGTGGCGGGTGTACGAAGCCGGCTATTTCGGGCGGGCGGCGATTCCCGGCCTGTTGCTGGTACTGATTTCCGGAATTGCGCTGGCCTTCATGCTCTCGGGCGAACGGCGTGCCGAGCTGACCATGTTAAACGACGAGCGATCCTGATGCTGAATGTAGAGAACCTGTGTGTGCGCTATGGCGACACGCCGATTGTTAAACACCTCGATGTCAGCCTGGCCGAGCACGAGATTCTGATGCTGGTCGGACCCACCGGTTGTGGCAAGACCACTGTGCTGTATGCCCTGGCCGGGCTGGTCCCCATGTGCGACGGCACTATCCGCCTGGGTAACCGGGTTATCACACCCCGTCACCACGTACCGCCGGAGAAGCGCCATGTGGGCATGGTGTTCCAGGATTTCGCGCTGTTTCCGCATCTGAACGTCGAGCAGAACATCGCCTTTCGTCTGAGCGACACGTCCAGCGTCGATCACTGGCTCGAACTGCTGGGGCTGCAGGGTCTGCGTTATGCCATGCCCGGTAACCTGTCCGGCGGACAGAAACAGCGGGTCTCGCTGGCCCGCGCCCTGGCGCATGAACCGGCGCTGCTATTGCTGGATGAGCCGCTGTCCAACCTGGATGCCGCGCTCAAGGACAGTCTGCGCTGGGAGATCCGCAGCGTGTTGAAAGAGGCGGGCGTGCCGGCCATCTGGGTGACCCATGATCAGGAAGAGGCCCTGTCAGTCGGGGATCGGGTCGGGATCCTCAACCAGGGTAACCTGGAGCAGGTCGATACCCCCGAGGCCTGTTTCACCCGGCCGGCCAGCCGGTTCGTGGCGCGGTTTCTGGGCGAGGCCAGTTTCCTGCCCGGACAACTGGAAAAGGATCGGGTCCACACCCGGCTGGGCGCGGTGCCGGCGGCCCCGGTGGGCGGCGCCTCCGGCGAGGTGGACCTGTTGTTACGCCCGGACGATCTGTCGCTAATGCCGTCGGCGAATGGTAACGGTGTTATTGAGTGGGGGCGCTACGAAGGCGGAAGCCGGTTGTACGGCGCCCGGGTGGATGACGGGCCGGTACTGCAGGCGCGGGTTAACCACGAGATCCATCTGGCGCCCGGCGATCGGGTGGCGCTGGAGGTGATTACCACGCATCCACTGGCGGTCTTCGAGCGAAACCAATCCGGGACACTCACGTCGCTTCCCGGCGAAGCCCCGCGTGTTGCCAATGTCGGCTAGGCGATTGCCACAGACGTGCCGACGCGCAAACATCTTACCGACACTGCAAAGAGAGTCATCAGCATGGAACAGCGCATCGAACAGCTGGAAACCCGGGTCGCCTTTCAGGACGAGACGCTAAACCGGCTCAGCGAGATTATTGCCGAGCAGCGCCGGGAGCTTGATCAGTTACAACAGGAAATGGCCGAGCTGAAAGCAAGATTCCGGGAAATCCGCCTCTCCGCCGTTAATCCGCAGGAGCAGGAGAATCCGCCGCACTATTGAGCGGCTCGCGGCCGTCAAAGGGCGTGACGCGGACACGCTCCCCGGTGATCACATCTGTGATTGCAGGTAATTCTGCAAGCCAACCTTGTCGATCAGCTCCAGCTGGGTCTCCAGCCAGTCGATGTGCTCTTCCTCGCTTTCCAGGATCGATTCGAACAGTTACCGGCTGACGTAATCCTGTTTGGATTCGCAATATTCGACCGCCTGAATAAAAGCTCCCAATACCCCGCTCCCTCCGCTGTAGGGTGGAACAAGCGAAGCGGTTCCACCTGAACCCCGGCAACACCGGGATCCGTCGCGTTGCCCCTTGATCCAGGCGACTCAGTAAAATGGACGGGTATTCGGAACGCCTATTTAGCGCAGCAGCGGCACGGCTTCTTGTTCGATGGTGAGATCGCCTTTGGCATTTCGGTGACGTTCTCGCCTTGTAGACTGGCCGGAACCTGGCTGGTCAGAGGGTGGCGTCGCCCCGGTTGGGGGTGTGAAAGTAGAGCAAAGGTGCGAGCCGGGTCGCGGGTGGCAACCCGGTAAACCGCAGCGATCAGGCGACCTGACAGGCGGCGTCGAGACTGGCGATCTCTTGCTTTGTTTGCCGGATGACCTCGCGGGCGCACTGGGCACAGCGGCCGCAGTTGCTGGCCACGCCAAGTTGCTGGCGCACATGGCGCAGGCTGTCAGCGCCGTCGATCACGGCGTCGCGGATCTGGGTGTCGGTAACGCCTTTGCAAAGACAAACATACATTGTGTATTCCTGCCCGGTGGTTAATCTTGGTTTCTACTATATCTAAATGAGAATGATTGTCAATACTATTTTTTGTCTGGATCGGCGGCAGGGGAACATGTCCAGGCCGATCGTGTGCGGGACTGACGAGCGGTGGGCGGGTACCGGGGGCAGCCCCAGGCTGGCCCTGTTGCAACAAGCGGAGGCGGCCCCGATCGTCGTCGCGGGTTAACACCCCCACCACCCCTGTCACCAGCGCAGGGTAATAAAGCAGAGCGGTCCTTCGGTGTGATTACCAGTGCAGGGCGCGAAGCCGTGAAATCTTCTTGCGTTGATGGTTTTGCATGACTTTCAGCACCGCGCTCAATGAGCGCAGCGCATCGAGAATATAGGGACCCTTGTTCAGCATGACGCATTCCGCCCGCACACTCATGGCGGCATCGGTGAACTCCGGACGGGAGCGAACCCCGGTTTTGGCGATCGATTCCATGACCTGAGTTGCCCAGATGACCGGTACATGCGCGGCCTCGCACAGCCAGAGTATTTCTTCCTGTATTTCAGCCATACGCACGCTGCCAAGCTCTACAGCCAGATCACCACGGGCGATCATGACCGCGAACGAGTGATTACTGAACATACTGGCAAAGAGAATATCAGGCAGATTTTTCACGGCATTCGTCGTTTCAATCTTGGCAATGACAGGCATGTCGCTCGAATTGCGATCGGCCAACTCGGCGATCAGTTCATGCATATCATCAGCCGTTTCGATAAAAGAAAAACCAACCATATCTGAATGCTGGCAGATAAAATCCAGGTCCACTCTGTCTTTGGCGGTCAATGCGGGCAGGTTGAGTCGCGTGTCGGGAAAGTTGAGGCCCTTGTCAGGCTTTAGTTTGGCGCCTGTCGGGCCGGCCCGGGTGATACGCAGGACAAGGTGGTCATCGAATTTCTGGATAACCTGGGCACCGATTTTCCCGTCATCGAACCAGACCGGCGCACCCGGCTCGAGAATATCGATGACTGCCGGGGCGGTACAGCCGATGCTGGCCGGAACCAGCAATTCTCCATTTTCACTATATTCAGCCGGGTGGCCGTGATCTGACCGTTTGTGAAGATGCAAAATGTCGCCAGCACGCAAGCGAATGTTGCCTGACAGGTTATTGACTTGAGGATAGTGAAATGACTGCAGGGTTTTATAGGCGCTGCCGCTCAGGCGTTGCCATTCAATAACCGTGTTCGCCAGAAGACGAATATTTTTGTGCACATAACCAAACATGGAGTCAGGCTGCGTGATGGTGGCTATAGTCACATGACGCCGTTTGCCTTTGGCGTCGACAAAACAAAGTCGATCATCTTCGGCGAGCTGACTGAAAATCGCGTCAGGCACGATAAAAGGTGTATGAGTATCGGGTTCGCGGGTGGTTAGCTCATTTGCAAGTCTGACAGGCAAAATGGCGAACTCCGTTCTTCCGCTGGCAGAAGATTTTCTGTTGTGCCTGAAAACGGTCGAATCAGCTGCAGGCCTGATTTGTCCGGTACGGATTTTGTGTCCGGCAAGGTCCATCAGAACCCGGCACGATGAGTGCATCTCCCGATTGGCCTGACGAACATGTTTAATCATTGATCGCCAGGTAAACGGATCATCATGCGCACAGTTGATTCTGGCGATATTCATCCCTTGACGAATCAGATCATAGATGGCGCTGTAATCATGAGCCGTGTCACTGGATAAGGTCACCATGATGCGTGTCGTTCGATTGGCCGGTGAAGCCCCCAATGCCTGGTCCGAATTTTGGTCGAGTATCTCGAAACCTTCCCTGAAACCGGGCCACGGCAATCCGGGATCGAGTTGTAGTGGATCACCAAGGATCTGTCCGAGAATATTGATGATATTACTCAGATTGGCAAAGACATGAGCTTCGGCACGCCCAAGTGAGGAGAGCCCCGCTTCCGCCAGTTCTTCCTGCAACGGCCGTAAATCGATTTCACGCAGGGCCAGATAGTGCGCCAGATTAACGATACTTTTATTGACGGTTTCCGGCGGTGCCGTGGTGCGCTGGTTCTCCAGTCGATAGGCGCCGTGCTGGACTACGTGGCGAGCAAGACGATGGATCTGGTCCTGCAGGTGTTTAAGCTTGCTATAGTGGTCTTCACGATATAATGGGTGCATGACAAAATTGTAACCGGGAATTTTGAAGCTGATATTGCGGTTTTATGACAGTGCGTGTTTAACCGTTTAAAGCCCGGGAAATTGAGTGATAATTACCTATGCGGAAAGTGGATATGACAAATCTGCTCACCATAAATGCTGAACCAATAAGGGAATGGCTGGATGGTGGCAACCTGAATGATGAGAAACAGATACATCAGCTTCGAGTATGTATAAAAAAACTGCGTTCTCTGTTAAGGCTGATCCGGGATTTATCCGATGCAGACATTCCGGTAACGAAAATGGGCGACACCCTGAAATCAATGAGTCAATGTTTGTCGGGCCAACGGGATTATGATGTTGTCTGCGGGATTCTGTGCGCCAAAGCGGAGGAAGAAGAGGACGTTTCCCATAGAGAAAGCTTTATTCTGATCCAGAAACTTCTGGGTCAGGCATATCAAACAACGGTTCCAGAGCCGGCTCAGCTACGTGACTCGGGACAGATTGTTGTGACGGCGATCGATGAGTTGCCATCGATCGAACTGTCAAAAAAGAAATTGGCTGAATATCTGTCGGCCAATGCAAGAAGGATTTGTAAAAAAGGGCACAAGGCGCTGGCTACAGCGGGCTGTGTTCAGCTACACAAGCTCAGAAAAAGGGTAAAAACGCTGTTTTACCAGCTCACGATTCTGTCCGAGGCAGGATTTGACATAGATTTGCCAACAAAAAAGCTGAAAAAACTCGGCAACAGGTTGGGCAAAATTCACGACTATTGTGTGCTGGAAAACATGCTCGATGAATTACGCAACAACGATGCAACAAGCGAGAAAATCCAGCAGGCGGATTGGCAGCGAGTACAAAAGTATAGCAACGCTCAACGGCAGCAATATCTGACGCAGTCGAGCAAACTGCACCGCAAATGGTGCCGCCAGCAGAACCGGGTTGCCGAAAAGGCTTGATGCAAGTGGCGGTCCGCGCTTCCGGTGAGGCGTTCACCCGGTTCGTCGTTCCGGGCCACAGGCTGCGCCCGCCAGAGTATTTGCCCGATGGCGAAATAGTAAACAGCCGCGTACAATATCTCACCCGATTCATCAGGCTTCAGGCACATGTTTTATCAGGATAAATTCGATGTCATCGTAGTGGGTGGCGGCCACGCCGGGACCGAGGCGGCGCTGGCCGCGGCCCGGGCCGGTGTGCGCACATTATTGCTGACCCACAACATCGAGACCCTGGGCCAGATGAGCTGCAATCCGGCCATCGGCGGTATCGGCAAGGGTCACCTGGTCAAGGAAGTGGACGCGCTGGGCGGGCTGATGGCCCGCGCCACCGATCGGGCCGGGATCCAGTTTCGCATCCTCAACGCCAGCAAGGGCCCGGCGGTGCGCGCCACCCGCGCCCAGGCCGACCGCGCCCTGTATAAACAGGCGGTCCGCCTGGCGCTGGAGATCACCCCCAACCTGACCCTGTTCCAGCAGGCGGTGGAGGATCTGATCGTCGAGGGCGATCGGGTGGTCGGGGTCGAGACCCAGATGGGTTTGAAATTTGCCGCCGGGGCGGTGGTGCTGACCGTCGGTACCTTCCTGGGCGGGCGCATCCATATCGGTGAGTCCAATTACGAAGGCGGCCGGGCCGGTGATCCGCCGGCCAATGCGCTGTCGCGGCGCCTGCGCGAGCGGCCCTTCACGGTCGATCGGCTCAAGACCGGCACCCCGCCGCGCCTGGATGGCAAGAGCCTCGATTTTTCCCAACTGGAAACCCAGCATGGCGATGATCCGGTGCCGGTCTTCTCGTATATGGGTCGAGCCGAAGAACATCCGGCGCAGGTGCCCTGCCATATCACCTACACCAGTGAGCAGACCCACGACATCATCCGCGGCGGACTGGATCGCTCGCCCATGTACAGCGGCGAGATCGAAGGGGTCGGGCCGCGTTACTGCCCGTCCATCGAGGACAAGGTGGTGCGCTTCGCGGATAAAAACGCCCACCAGGTATTTGTCGAGCCCGAAGGCCTGAGTACCCACGAAGTCTATCCCAATGGCATCTCCACCAGTTTGCCCTTTGATGTGCAGCTGGATCTGGTGCGCTCGATCAAAGGCTTCGAAAACGCCCACATTACCCGCCCCGGTTACGCCATCGAATACGACTATTTCGACCCACGCGATCTGAAATCGTCATTGGAAACCAAACATCTGCCGGGGCTGTTCTTCGCCGGGCAGATCAACGGGACCACCGGTTATGAAGAGGCCGCCGCCCAGGGGCTGCTGGCCGGGATCAATGCGGCCCTGCAGATCCAGGATAAAGAACCCTGGTGCCCGGCGCGCGACGAAGCCTATCTGGGCGTGCTGGTGGACGATCTGATCACCGCCGGGACCCAGGAGCCCTATCGCATGTTCACCAGTCGCGCCGAGTACCGCCTGATGTTGCGCGAGGACAACGCCGATCTGCGCCTGACCGAAAAAGGCCGCGAACTGGGGCTGATCGACGACGCGCGCTGGACCGCGTTCGAACAAAAACGCGAGGCAGTCGAACAAGAGCTGCAACGACTGCGTTCGACCTGGGTGCACCCGGACAAGCTCCCGACACAAAAACAGGAACAGCTGCTGGGCAAGAAACTGTCGCGCGAGGCGACCCTGCACGATTTGCTGCGCCGCCCCGAAGTGCGTTATGCCGATCTGGCTTTGCTGACGGATGGTGACGAGTGTGCCCCGGATCCGGTGGTCGCCGAACAGGTGGAGATCCAGGCCAAGTACGCCGGTTATATCGAGCGCCAGCAGACGGAGATCGCCCGCCAGCGGCGTAATGAAGCGACCGCGCTGCCGCTGGATATGGACTATCACGCGGTCAAGGGCCTGTCCGCCGAGGTTTGCGAGAAGCTCAACCGGATTCGTCCGGCGACGATCGGTCAGGCGGCGCGGATTTCCGGGGTCACGCCGGCGGCGATCTCCCTGCTGCTGGTACATCTGAAAAAGCGAGACGCCGGCAAGTCGGCCGAGCGGGCGGCCGGCTGAGTCTCAGGCCAGCGCTTCCTCCACCAGCGGCTTCAGCTCCTGTAGATCCACCGGCTTGTTCAAAAAGCCGCAGGCCCCCTGTCGAATCGCCCAGATATTGTCCGACATCTGTTCCTTGGTGGTGACGATCAGCACCGGAATATGGGCGGTCTTTTCTGTGCGGGTGATTTCACGCGTGGCGCGAAAGCCGTTCATGCCGGGCATCACAATGTCCATGAGGATCAGATCCGGGAGCAGGTCGTTTGCCTTTTTGACTCCCTCCTCGCCATCGGTGGCGACACTGATCTCGAAATCGCCAATCTGGCCGAGCTGATCCGTCAGGGCCTGCACATCGGTGGGGGAGTCATCGACTATCAGAATGTGTTTGCGAGCCATAAGTTACCTCGACTTGATTCGCACGACGTTTGCCGGGTACGGCCGCCGTGACGGTGCTTTGGTTGGCTATCGGCACAATCCCGTGATGATTTAGGGGTTTTAGCCGCCAGGGATAAATGATGGCGGGGCGATGGGCAGCCGGGGTCTGGATCTTTACAATGGCCGACGACAGACCGGGAGAAGGTCTGCGGCGAAGTCGGGTTATCTCTGGTGCCCCCGCCACCGTCGGCTTCGCCATAACAACAATCCAACTGGAGGAGGAAATTCCATGAAACGTCTAACTGTCTTTATTCTGGGGCTTTGTCTGCTGCCGGCCGCCTGGGCCGGGGATGTGCCGGGACTGGTGGTCAAGCAAAGTCCGCACAGCGCCGCCGAAACCCTCGATCGGCTGGAGAACGTGCTGAAGAAAAAAGGCATCGGCATCGTCACCCGCTGGAACCACGCCGAAAAAGCCGCCGGAGTCGATATTCCGTTGCGCGATACCGAGCTGTTGCTGTTCGGCAACCCGGCGCTGGGCAGTCACATGTTCACCAGCCAGCAAACCGCCGGGATCGATCTGCCGATGAAGGCGCTGGCCTGGAAAGATGAAAACGGGCAGGTCTGGCTGGGCTATAACGATCCGCAGTACATCGCCGATCGCCACGGCATTAGCAACCGTTCCGAGATCATTGCCAGGATGCAGGGCGCGCTCGACAAGCTGAGCGACGCGGCGATCGCCCGCTAGATCGGAACGCCGCACAGTGGACAAAACACTGTCGGATCAGCTGTCGCGGCGGGCGGGAGAATTGCCCTTCTCCCTGCCGCCGCAGGCTCAACAAAAACTGCTGGATTTCATTGCCTTACTGGATAAGTGGAACCATGCTTACAATCTGACAGCGGTGCGCCAGCCGGCGCAGATGATCCCCCGGCATCTGATGGATTCGCTGGTGGTGATGCCCTATCTGCAGGGTGAGCAGATTCTCGATGTGGGCAGTGGCGCCGGTCTGCCCGGCATTCCGCTGGCACTGGCCTGTCCCGCGCGACAGTTCACCCTGCTCGACAGCAACGGCAAAAAGGTCCGTTTTATGCGCCAGGCCGTGGCCCAGCTGGGGCTGGAAAATGTAACTGTGGTACATTCGCGGGTGGAGCAGTTCCAATCCTCACCGGGCTTCGATACTATCATTGCACGTGCCTATGCGACCCTCGGGGAGCTGGTGCGAGGCGCGCGCCATCTGTGCCGGCCCGACGGCCGGTTTCTGATCATGAAAGGGGCCTACCCGGTGGCGGAGCTCGATGATCTGAGTGCGGATTTCGAGCTGGAAGCGAGCCATTCATTACGCGTCCCCGGACTGGAAGCGGAGCGTCATCTGTTAGTGGTCCGGCATGTCGCCGGCCGGCACTGAGCCGGTATACAGGGGAATCAGAACATGGGCAGAACCATTGCCATTGCCAATCAAAAAGGCGGGGTCGGCAAGACCACCACCTGTATCAACCTGGCCGCCTCCCTGGCTGCGACCAAGCGCCGGATCCTGCTGGTGGATCTCGATCCGCAGGGCAACGCCACCATGGGCAGCGGGCTGGACAAAAGCAACCTGCCCCTGACCACCTGCGATCTGCTGCTGGACGAGGCGGGGGTCGAACAGATTCTGCAGCGTCCGGAGGGCATTGGCTATGACGTGCTGCCGGCCAACAGCGATCTGACCGCGGCGGAAGTTGCGCTGATGAACAGCCCCGATCGTGAGCGTAAATTACGTGATTGTCTTAAAAATGTCCGCGATCAGTACGATTACATCCTGATCGATTGCCCGCCCTCGCTGAACATGCTGACCCTCAATGCCCTGGTGGCGGCCCAGTCGGTCATGATCCCGATGCAGTGCGAGTACTATGCGCTGGAGGGGTTGTCGGCCCTGCTCAATACCATCGAACGTATTCGTAACAGCGTCAATCCGGAACTGAAAGTGGAAGGCTTGCTGCGCACCATGTTCGATCCGCGGAACAATCTGGCCAACGACGTTTCCGGGCAGCTGATTTTCCATTTTCCGCAGCAGGTTTATCGCACGGTGATCCCGCGCAACGTGCGCCTGGCCGAAGCTCCCAGTCACGGCCTGCCGGTGATCAATTACGACAAGAGCTCGCGTGGCGCGCTCGCCTATCTGGCCCTGGCCGGGGAGATCCTACGCAAGGATCAGGGCGGGCTGGGCACCCGGGAAGCCAGTATCCTGGGCACGAGTGCCGGAGGAGCAGGTTAATCATGGCCGGTAAGAAACGCGGACTGGGTCGCGGACTCGATGCGCTGCTGGGGGCGGCCGCCTCGCCGCCGGTGCAAACGACCACCGAAGAAGGTGAGGTCGCCCTGCCCGAGCCCGATCAACATCCCCAGGGCGATCACCTGCGCATGCTGCCGGTGGATGTGATTCATAAAAGCCGTTATCAGCCGCGGCACGATTTTCCCGAAGAGAGTCTGCAGGAGCTGGCCGACTCCATCAAAGCCCAGGGGGTGGTCCAGCCCATCGTGGTACGCCCGCACAGCCAGGCCGGTCACTTCGAACTGATCGCCGGTGAACGCCGCTGGCGCGCCTCGCAACTGGCCGGGTTGCACGAGATTCCGGCGGTCGTGCGCGATGTGCCCGATCAGGCCGCCATGGCCATGGGGCTGATCGAAAATATCCAGCGCGAGGAGCTCAATCCCATCGAGGAGTCGATGGCTCTGCAGCGGCTAATCGAGGAATTCGGCCTGACCCATCAGCAAACCGCCGATGCGGTCGGCCGCTCGCGGGCCGCCGTGTCCAATCTGCTGCGCCTGCTGAGTCTGGAGCCGGCGGTGAAGGAACTGCTGGAATCGGAACAGATGGAGATGGGCCACGCCCGGGCCCTGCTGGCCCTGCAGGGGGGTGCCCAGATCGAGGCGGCACGGCAAGTGGCCCAGCGTGGTTTGTCGGTGCGCGAGACCGAAAACCTGGTGCGTAAGCTTTCGCAACCGGCCAAACCCAAAAAGTCGAACCAGAACAAGGACCCCGACATTCGTCGCTTCGAAGACGATCTGTCGGAAAAGCTCGGCGCCAGAGTACAGATCCAGGGCGATAATAAAGGCAAGGGCAAGTTGATTATTCAATACAATAGTCTGGATGAACTGGACGGCATCCTGGCTCATATTAAATAGTGATTAGCGCTATACCGGTTTCGCTATACCTCACGTTAGCCATTGAAAATTAACCGTTTTTATAAAAAGGCGGATAAACTCTGGTGATGTGCCCATCATTGACCCTGTCGGGTCGACCCCATATACTACGCGCCCTTGATACCTGAGGTTCCGCTCGGAGGGCAGGCACCAAGTGACCCACTTCGGCATGCCCAATGCGGCGAAGATTGCCTTCCGACGTACGCTCCTGAGGTTGATCCTGATTCAGGTGGTGCTGACCACGGCAGCCGCAATCGTGATGTTCCTGCAAAAGGGAATGGATTTCACTCTGGCGACACTGTTTGGTGGCGCCGTGGGTATCGCCGGTGCCCTGGCGGGTGCCTGGCGGATAAGTCTGGCAACAGAGTCCGATAATGCAGCGGCTGATAATAATGTGCTGCGCATGGCCGAGTTTTACAAGGCCACCCTGTTCCGCCTGCTTACCATCATCGGCGGACTGGCGCTTGGCATGGTGGTACTGGAGCTCGAAGCGATGGGGATTCTGATCGGCTTTATCGCTGCCCAGCTCGGCTATTTTTTCGCCCGTCCGTTGCGCGCCCGCTAAATTGGCGACCGGGGCACAAGATTTCACGTTATAAAATTTGGATCCGACACAACAATGGCAAGCGAATTAACTTCAAAAGAGTATATACAGCACCATTTACAGAACTGGACCTATGGCCAGCATCCCGACGGCAGCTGGGGCTTCGCCCATAGCGCGGCCGAAGCCCGGGAAATGGGTTTCTGGGCAATCCATGTCGATACCATGCTCTGGTCCATCGTCCTCGGCGCCCTGTTTTTATGGCTGTTCCGCAAGGCGGCCAAAACCGCCAGTGCCGAAACCCCGAGCGGCTGGCAGAACTTTGTCGAATGGATTTCCGAATTTATCGACACCAGCGTGCGTGGTTCTTTCAGTGGCAAGAACAATCTGGTCGCACCGCTGGCCCTGACCATTTTCATCTGGATCTTTTTGATGAATCTGATGGATCTGGTGCCGGTCGACTGGCTGCCCTCGCTGGCCGGCTGGGTCGGCTCCAGCGTGTTCGGCGTCGATCCCCATCACGTTTACTTCAAGGTGGTTTCCACCACCGATCCGAATGCCACCTTCGGTATGGCCTTAGCGGTGTTCTATCTGATTTTGCACTACAGCATCGCCAACAAGGGCGTCGGCGGTTTCCTGGGCGAGCTGACCATGATGCCGTTCCAGGCCAAGAATCCGCTGGTGCAGGCGCTGTTTATCCCGGTCAACTTTATTCTGGAATTCGTGTCCTTGATTTCCAAGCCGATTTCACTGGCCCTGCGACTGTTCGGCAACATGTACGCGGGTGAGATGATCTTCATTCTGATCGCGCTGATGTACAGCGGCGGTCTGGCGATGGGCATTTTTGGCGGCTTCCTGCAACTGGGTTGGGCCATTTTCCATATTCTGATCATTACGCTGCAGGCATTCATCTTCATGACCCTGACCATCGTATATCTGGATATGGCGCAGTCGGAACACTGACGTAAAAAGTTTTTATTTTTTGTTATTTAACGTTTAAAGCTACAGGAGAAAACAATGGAACAAGCTCTGTTATACATCGCAGGTTCTCTGATGTTGGGTCTGGGTGCACTGGGTGCCGCGGTTGGTATCGGTGTTCTGGGCGGTCGTTTCCTTGAAGGTGCTGCCCGTCAGCCGGAACTGATTCCGATGCTGCGTACCCAGTTCTTCATCGTCATGGGTCTGACCGACGCGGTTCCGATGATCGCCGTGGGTATCGCCCTGTATATTCTGTTCGCCGTTGCTGCCTAAGTTTAAGAATAGTCGAGTAACCGAGACAGACATTCGAACTAATCAACCAAGGTTCTGGCGATGAATATCAACTTAACTCTCATAGGCCAAACGATTACGTTCATCGTGTTCGTGTGGTTCTGCATGAAATTCGTGTGGCCACCGATCATGAGCGCGCTGAACGAGCGCAAGAAAAAGATAGCCGATGGCCTTGCCGCAGCCGAGCGCGGCGCGCATGAGAAAGAGCTGGCTGAAAAGAAGGCGGCAGAAGTTCTGCACGAAGCCAAACAGCAGGCTCAGGACATTATCAACCAGGCTCAGAAGCGTGCTTCCGAGATTGTTGAAGAGTCCAAAGAAACCGCGCGCAGCGAAGGCGAACGCATCATTGCAACGGCCCAGGCCGAAATCGAACAGGAAGTTAACCGCGCCCGCGAAGAACTGCGTGGCCAGGTCGCTTCACTGGCGGTTAGCGGCGCCGGCAAGATCCTCAAGCGTGAGATCGATGCCAAGGCCAACGAAGATCTGCTCAAGGATCTGGTCGCGCAAATTTAATCCAGGGGTCTGAACTATGGCAGAAAAAAGCACCATTGCACGCCCCTATGCGCAGGCCGCGTTCGATCTGGCAAAGCAGCAGGGCAAATTAAAAGAATGGTCCGAGATGCTGCAGTGGCTGGCCGCCGTGGCGGCGGATGATGCCGCGATGGATCTGGTCGGCAGCCCGGAAGTCAGCAAGGACGCAAAGGTCAAGCTGTTCGTCGATATCTGCGGTGACAAGCTCACCGCAGATGGCAGCAACCTGCTCAAGGTTCTGGCGGATAACAAACGCCTGGATGTACTTCCCGAAATTGCCGAGCAGTTCGAAGAACAACGCGCAGAAGCAGAAAAGACGGTTGAAGCGGAAGTGACGACGCCCTATCCGCTCTCTGACGATCAACAGCAGGCCATGATCGCCGCGTTGAAAAACCGTCTGGGTCGTGAAGTGACACTGGTCAACAAGACCGATGAGTCACTCATAGGTGGTGCGATCATCCGCGCCGGAGACCTGGTCATTGATGCTTCTGTCACCGGTCAGCTGGAGCGGCTGACCAACACACTGACGCATTAAAGGCTTTCAACAAGGATATCAATCATGCAACTGAATCCATCTGAAATCAGCGAGCTGATCAAGAAGCGCATCGAAGGTTTCGAAGCCGCTTCTGAAGCTCGCAATGAAGGTACCGTCGTGGCCCTGGCCGATGGCGTAGTCCGCATTCACGGTCTCGACGACGTCATGGCGGGTGAAATGATCGAGTTTCCCGGCAACACCTTTGGTATGGCGCTCAACCTCGAGCGCGATTCCGTCGGTGCGGTAATCCTCGGTGACTACGAACATCTTACCGAAGGCGACAAGGTCAAATGTACCGGTCGTATCCTGGAAGTGCCGACCGGCGAAGCCCTGCTGGGACGCGTGGTCGACGCGCTGGGTAATCCCATCGACGGCAAGGGCCCGATCGAAAACGCGGTTTCCGCCCCGGTCGAAAAAGTGGCCCCGGGCGTGTACTGGCGTAAGTCGGTTGACCAGCCGGTGCAGACCGGTCTCAAATCCATCGACGCGATGGTGCCGGTTGGCCGCGGTCAGCGTGAGTTGATCATCGGTGACCGCCAGACGGGTAAAACCGCTGTGGCCATCGACGCCATCATCAACCAGAAAGGCACCGGCGTGAAATGTATCTACGTCGCCGTCGGCCAGAAGCAGTCTTCCGTGGCCAGCGTGGTACGCAAGCTGGAAGAACACGGTGCTATGGAACACACCATCGTGGTCGCCGCCGGCGCTTCCGAATCCGCGGCCATGCAGTTTTTGGCACCCTATGCCGGTTGCTCCATGGGTGAATACTTCCGCGACCGCGGTGAAGACGCCCTGATTATTTACGACGATCTGACCAAACAGGCCTGGGGTTATCGCCAGGTTTCCCTGCTGCTGCGTCGTCCGCCGGGTCGTGAAGCCTATCCCGGTGACGTGTTCTATCTGCATTCGCGTCTGCTGGAACGTGCCGCGCGGGTTAACGAGGAATTCGTCGAGAAGGCTTCCAACGGTGAAGTTAAAGGCAAGACCGGTTCATTGACCGCCCTGCCGATCATCGAAACCCAGGCCGGTGACGTGTCTGCCTTCGTACCGACCAATGTTATCTCCATCACTGACGGTCAGATCTTCCTGGAATCGGATCTGTTCAACGCGGGTATCCGTCCGGCGATCAACGCCGGTCTGTCGGTATCCCGTGTTGGTGGTGCCGCCCAGACCGCCATCATCAAGAAACTCGGTGGTGGTGTGCGTCTGATGCTGGCCCAGTATCGTGAGCTGGCGGCCTTTGCCCAGTTTGCTTCTGACCTGGACGAGTCCACCCGCAAGCAGATCGAGCGTGGTCAGCGTGTTACCGAACTGATGAAGCAGAATCAGTACGCGCCAATGAGCGTGGCCGAACAGGCATTTTCGCTGTTCGCCGCCAATGAAGGCTACCTGGACGACGTCGAAGTGAAGAAGATCGTCGATTTCGAAAAAGCCTTGCAGGCGTATCTCAAGTCGAACCAGGCGGACCTGCTCAAGCAGATCAATGACAGTGGTGACTACAACGACGAGATTGCGGCTTCCATGAAGGATGCAATCGAGAAATTCAAAGCCACCAGTACCTGGTAAGCGAGGTTATCGCAATGGCGAGCGGCAAAGAAATACGCACTCAGATCAATAGCGTTAAAAATACGCAGAAGATCACCAGCGCCATGGAAATGGTGGCGGCAAGCAAGATGCGCAAGGCCCAGGATCGGATGGCCAGCTCTCGTCCCTACGCGGACAAGATGCGGGGTGTTATCGATCATCTGGCCTTTGCCCATCCCGAATATCACCATGCGTATCTGCAGGAACGCGATGTCAAGCGGGTCGGTTATATCATCATTTCATCCGATCGCGGTTTGTGCGGCGGCCTGAACAACAACATGTTCAAGGCTGTGCTCAACGACATGAAGCAGTGGCAGGAACAGAATGTCGATATGGACTTCTGCACCATTGGTCAAAAATCGCTGGCGTTCTTCAAGCGGCTGACGGGCAACATCAAGGCGCAGACCACCCATCTTGGCGATGCACCGTCGCTGACCGATGTCATCGGTACTGTCAAGGTGATGCTGGATGCGTATGACAACGGCGAGATCGACCGTTTGTTCGTGGTCTATAACCGCTTCGTCAATACCATGACCCAGCAGCCGACGATCGAACAGTTGCTGCCGGTGGCTTCCGCCGAACGGAACAAAGAACTCGAATACCACTGGGATTACATTTACGAACCGGATGCCAAGGAAGTCTTGGATGGCCTGCTGGTACGTTACATCGAATCCCAGGTTTATCAAGGTGTTGTAGAGAACGTCGCCTGCGAAATGGCGGCCCGGATGGTGGCCATGAAGGCCGCTTCCGACAATGCCGGCAACCTGATTGATGACCTGCAGCTGGCCTACAACAAGGCCCGCCAGGCCGCCATTACCCAGGAGCTGTCCGAAATCGTCTCGGGCGCCGCGGCGGTATAACCGATTTCAAGCAAAGTTACAGGGGAACTGACAATGAGTTCTGGAAAAATCGTACAAATCATCGGCGCGGTCATCGACGTGGAATTCCCGCGCGACCGGATGCCGAAAGTGTATGACGCACTGACAGTCGAGGAAACCGGCCTGACTCTCGAAGTCCAGCAGCAGCTGGGTGACGGCGTGGTTCGTACCATCGCCATGGGCAGCTCGGAAGGGATCAAGCGTGAAACCGCGGTGGCCAATACCGGCGCGCCAATCACCGTGCCGGTGGGTCTCAAGACCCTCGGTCGCATCATGGACGTGCTGGGTAACCCGGTGGACGAACAGGGTCCGATCGGTGCCGACGATTCCATGCCGATTCATCGCAAGCCGCCGACCTATGCCGAACAGGCGACCGGGATCGAAATCTTCGAAACCGGCATCAAGGTTATCGACCTGGTCATGCCCATCGCCAAGGGCGGTAAAATCGGGCTGTTCGGGGGTGCGGGTGTTGGTAAAACCGTAACCCTGATGGAGCTGATTCGTAACATCGCGATGGAGCACAGCGGTTATTCCGTCTTCGCGGGTGTCGGCGAACGTACTCGTGAAGGGAACGACTTCTATCACGAAATGACCGAATCGGGCGTACTCGACAAGGTGGCCCTGGTTTACGGTCAGATGAACGAGCCGCCGGGTAACCGTCTGCGTGTCGCCCTGACCGGTCTGACCATGGCCGAGTACTTCCGTGACGAAGGCCGTGACGTACTGATGTTTATCGATAACATCTACCGTTACACCCTGGCCGGGACCGAAGTCTCCGCCCTGCTGGGACGTATGCCCTCCGCGGTAGGCTATCAGCCGACCCTGGCGGAAGAGATGGGTGTCCTGCAGGAACGTATTACCTCCACCAAGACCGGTTCCATCACCTCGTTCCAGGCCGTTTACGTTCCCGCGGACGATTTGACCGACCCGTCGCCGGCGACCACCTTCTCGCATCTGGATGCGACCCTGGTACTCTCCCGTCAGATCGCCGAGCTGGGTATCTACCCGGCGGTGGATCCGCTCGATTCCACCTCGCGCCAGCTGGACCCGCTGGTTGTCGGTGAGGAACACTACGACGTGGCCCGTAACGTCCAGGGTACCCTGCAGCGCTACAAGGAGCTGAAGGATATCATCGCGATCCTCGGAATGGACGAACTGTCCGAAGAAGACAAACTGGCTGTGTCCCGCGCGCGTAAAATCCAGCGCTTCCTGTCGCAGCCGTTCTTCGTGGCGGAAGTGTTCACCGGCGCCCCCGGTAAATACGTTTCCCTCAAAGACACCATCCGTGGCTTCAAGGGCATTGTTGAAGGTGAGTACGACAACATCCCGGAACAGGCCTTCTACATGGTGGGCACCATCGAGGAAGCCCTGGAGAAAGCCAAGTCCCTGTAATCGGGCGAGGAGTGAAACATGGCCATGACCATGCATCTTGACATCGTAAGCGCCGAAGCGGAGATCTTCTCCGGGACGGCCGAAATTGTGGTGGCGCCGGCCAGTACCGGTGAGGTGGGGATCTATCCCCGCCATACCCAGCTGCTGTCCCCCCTCAAGCCCGGCGAGGTCCGCGTGACCAAAGAGGGTGGCGAGGAGGAAAGCTTCTACGTCTCCGGCGGGATCCTCGAGGTTCAGCCGCATCACGTGACCGTGCTGTCGGATACCGCCGTGCGGGCCCACGACCTGGACGAAGCCGCGGCCCTGGAAGCCAAGCAGGCCGCCGAGCAGGAGCTCAAGGATCGTTCCGGCGAAATGGAGCTGGCCGAGGCCCAGGCCAAACTGGCCGAGGCGGTGGCCCAGCTGCAGACCATCCAGAAGATGCGCAAGAAACGCTGATCGTCACCCGACAATGGATGTGTCAGAGCAAAGGGGCAGTTGTTATACTGCCCCTTTGCTATTTTGGGTACCACTGATCAAGTCATTCCGGCGGAAGCCGGAATCCAGTAACTGATTTATCCGGACCCCGGCTTTCGCCGGGGTGACGATCTGGCCCCGGCTTTTGTCGGAGTGATGAACAGAGGCGCAGGTCAGGTTGCGCACAGCGCTACCTGACATTCTGCCGCAGTCGCCCATGCAATTATGATTAAGAGAAGGTGTCATGGCTGAAGAACGGGTGGAAAAAAATAAAATCGTGACCTTTGTTTACACGATTACCGACGAGGCAGGCGAGGTCCTCGAGCAGTCCGATATCCCCAACGACTATCTGCACGATCAGGATGAACGGATGTTTCCCAGGGTGATGGAGGCACTGGAAGGCCACCAGGTGGGCGATACGGTGACCGTGACCCTGACCCCGGAAGAAGGCTTTGGTCATTATGATCCGAGTCTGACCTTTTCCGATGATCTGAAAAACGTTCCCAAAGAGTATCAGCGGATCGGCGCCGAAGCCGAGTTTCGGGACGACACGGGCCAGGCGGTCACCATGCGCGTCACCAGCATCGAGAACGGGCGAATCGAACTGGACGGCAACCCGCCCTTTGTCGATCGGACCGTAGTGTTTATTATCAATATCCTCGGCATCCGTGATTCGAGCGCGCAGGAAGTCGACAGCGGGCAGCCGGTGGAGCCTGCGCAAACGTCGAAGCCGACGCTGCATTGATCCGATGGACTCGTTACAATCCCCTTATGGCCAAATCTGAACTGAATATCCTCATCCTTGCCGCCGGGCAGGGCACCCGCATGCGCTCGCGCCTGCCCAAGGTGTTGCATCCGCTGGCCGGCCGGCCGATGTTACAGCATGTGATCGAGACGGCCCGCGAGCTGCGCCCGCACGGGCTGGGGGTCATCTACGGGCACGGCGGCGAGCAGGTCCCGCAACAGATTGGGGACGAATCGATCGAATGGATCCTGCAGGCCGAGCAACTTGGCACAGGCCATGCCGTGATGCAGGCCCTGCCCCAGGTGGCGGACGAGCAAATCGTGCTGGTGCTCTACGGCGATGTCCCGTTGCTCGAAGCCGACACGCTGGCCATGCTGGTGGAGCATGCCGATCAGGCGTTGTGTCTATTGACCGTGCATTTGCCCGATCCGACCGGATACGGGCGCATCGTGCGTGACGAACATGGTCGGGTCACCGCCATCGTCGAGCACAAGGATGCCACGGATGAGCAGCGGCGTATCACCGAGGTCAATACCGGCATCCTGGCGGTCAACGGCGGGCGGCTCAAGAAATGGTTAGGCCGGCTCGATAACAACAATGCCCAGGGCGAATATTACCTGACCGATATCATCGCCATGGCGGTGGCCGATGGCGTGCCGATCGAGGTGAGTCATCCGGCTGAAGTCAGCGAGGTGCTCGGGGTCAACAGCCGCCAGCAACTGGCCGCGCTGGAGCGCGAATACCAGCTGCGACAGGCCACGCGACTGATGAGCGAGGGCGTCTCGCTGGCCGATCCGGCGCGGCTGGATATCCGTGGACGACTGCATTGCGGCCAGGATGTGGCGCTGGATATCAACCTGGTGGTCGAAGGCGAGGTCAGCCTGGCCGACAACGTGACGGTAGGCCCCAACTGTGTGTTAAAAGATTGTACGCTGGAAGACGGGGTGCAGGTATTGCCTATGAGCGTGATCGAAGGCGCGCATATCGGCGCCGGCAGCCGTATCGGCCCGTTTGCCCGCATCCGTCCGGGGACCGAGCTTGCCGGGCAGACCCATATCGGCAACTTCGTGGAACTGAAAAACAGCCAGGTGGGCGAAGGCAGCAAGATCAATCACCTCAGTTACGTGGGCGATACAATAATCGGCAAACAGAGTAATATCGGTGCCGGGGTCATCACCTGTAATTACGATGGGGCCAACAAGCACCGCACCGAAATCGGCGACAACGCCTTTGTCGGCTCCGACGTGCAGCTGGTCGCCCCGGTCAAAGTCGGTGACGGCGCCACCATCGGTGCCGGCACCACCCTGACCAGTGATGCCCCTGAAAACGCTTTGACCCTGAGTCGAACCAAACAGAAAACCGTGACGGGTTGGAAGCGACCGACGAAACAGGGACGAGGGACGAGGGACGAGTGACGAGGAAAAGCGTATTATGGCTTATATAAAATCGTATAATCAGAATCCAATCTACGTTAATAGCAACAGGTCCAGAAGTATGCAGGTTGTAATGAAGGCCTCGTCCCTCGTCCCTCGTCCCTCGGCCCTGTAATTATTATGTGCGGTATTGTAGGCGCCATTTCCCATCGAAACATCACCCCGATCCTGGTCGACGGGCTCAAGCGGCTGGAATATCGCGGCTATGACTCGGCCGGGGTGGCCGTGCTGGATGACCAGGCGTGCCTGAACCGGGTGCGCACCGTCGGCAAGATCGCCAATCTCAAGCAGGAACTGGAGAAAACCCCGGCCGATGGCCACATAGGTATCGGCCATACCCGCTGGGCGACCCACGGCGAGCCGGCCACGCACAATGCCCATCCCCATGTGTGCAAACAAACCGTGGCACTGGTGCACAACGGTATCATCGAGAACTTTGAAGGGCTCAAGAATGCCCAGCTGGGCGAGGAATACCTGTTTACCTCCGATACCGATTCCGAGGTCATCGTCCATCAGCTGCACAAGCATTTGAACAAGGGTGAGAAACTGCTAACGGCGGTGCAGAAGACCGTTGCCGAACTGGAAGGGGCCTATGCCCTGGGCGTGGTCTACAACCGGGAGCCGGACAAGCTGGTCGCGGCACGACGTGGCTCACCGCTGGTGATCGGTATTGGCGAGGGCGAGAACTTTATTGCCTCGGATATGGCGGCCCTGTTACCGGTAACCAACCGGTTTTATATCCTTGAAGAAGGCGATGTGGCGGTAATTACCCGCGATGGGGTCACCATTTATGATGAACACCATCAGCCAGTCGAGCGCCCAATCCATGAAAGCAAACTGAGCGCCGACGCGGTCGAGCGTGGCGAATACGCGCATTACATGCTCAAGGAGATCTACGAGCAGCCTCATGCTATTGCCGAGACCCTGGAAGGGCGGCTGGGTGAAGACAAGGTGCTGGAAGCCAGCTTCGGCCCGAAGGCCGCGGCGATTTTCGAGAAGACTCGCAACATCCAGATCGTCGCCTGTGGCACAAGCTATCACGCCGGCTTGATCGCCAAGTACGGCTTCGAGTCGGTCACCCGCCTGCCCTGTAACGTGGAAGTGGCCAGCGAGTTTCGTTATCGCAAGCACGTCGTCCAGCCCGATACCCTGTTCATTACCATATCCCAGTCCGGCGAAACCGCCGACACACTGGCGGCGTTGCGCCTGGCCAAGGAACTGGGTTACGAGCACACACTGACGATCTGCAACGTGCCGGAAAGTTCGCTGGTACGCGAATCCGAACTGTCGTTGATGACCCGCGCCGGCCCGGAGATCGGTGTGGCGTCCACCAAGGCCTTCACCACCCAGCTGGTTGCCATATTGTTATTACTGGTCGTGCTGGCGCGCCGCCACGGTCTGTCCAAAGAGATCGAGGCCAAGGTGGTGGACCAATTGCGCCATCTGCCGAGCATTATCGAGGAAGTGCTCGGACTCGACGGGGAGATCCAGAAACTGGCCGAGAACTTTGCCGACAAGCAGCACGCCCTGTTTCTGGGGCGCGGCATGATGTACCCGGTGGCCCTGGAAGGAGCGCTCAAGTTAAAAGAGATTTCCTATATTCATGCCGAAGGCTATCCGGCCGGCGAACTCAAGCACGGCCCGCTGGCGCTGGTCGATGCCAATGTCCCCGTAGTCGCCGTCGCGCCCAATGACAAGCTGCTGGACAAGCTCAAGTCCAACCTGCAGGAAGTGCGGGCACGGGGCGGCAAGCTCTATGTCTTTGCCGATCAACACGCCGGCATGCGTGCCGATCAGGGCGTAACGGTACTGGACATTGCGCCGGTCGATATCGCCATCTCGCCCATCATCTACACCGTCCCGCTGCAGCTGCTGGCCTACCACGTCGCCCTGCTCAAGGGCACCGACGTGGACCAGCCACGCAATCTCGCCAAAAGCGTGACCGTCGAATAAGGCAAGGTTTCCAGGCCAGGTTATTGTCCGGGGAAAAAAATGTTCTTACCTGGAAAATAAAGTCTTTACCTGAATAAAAAAGTTCTTACCTCAGCGGGTGTGGTTAAGTAATTGATTAAAAATGAGTTATCCGAAGAAGCAATTATTTGGTCCGTTTAGAGGCTGGTCAGACCGAGATTAGCCAGGAGCTCTGCAAAGAGCCCGGTTCTGTGCAATTTTGGGTATCCGGAATTTTCGGTTGATAAAACGCCAAAAACCCAAAGGAGAAAACCTTTCTCAACGGATTATATGGTTGATATTCTCAAGACTTTTCTGTCAGATTTCTGTTTCCATTCTATGCCTAACTTTTCAATGACGATGCCAGCTAGGAATGGCAGTTTGAGCAGAGCGAGCATCAAAGCCGTTCTGAATCATGCTCAATCTGGACGCCTGCACAACATTCTTCTTGCAAGAACCCAATCAGGTTCTCTAGATGCTCATACTCCGGTATGCAGACGATGGTGCGGCTATGTTTCTCCTGCCGGATTAGCCCAACCTTAGCCATGCGTGCAAGGTGATGCGATAGCGTCGAAGCAGGAATACCCAATCCCTTCTGGATATCCCCGACCGAAGACCCATTATGGCCAGCTTTGACCAGAAAACGGAACACAGACAGTCGGTGACTATTCCCTAACTCAGCTAAGCTGGCTGCAACTTTTTCGTGATTCATAACACCCCTCATAAGATTCGATATTTCTAGAATCATAGTTGACAGACCTGAGAAGCGCAATTAACCTATCTTATATTCGATGTATCTAGAAATATAGGAGTAAAAATGTCGCCTCAACTGCAAGATACCCTAAGCATGTTCGCCTTCCTCGCTGTCGAGCTATCGGTCTTATTCATTGGTATCAGCCTGCTAGTCGGGGTTCTTCAACGCCATATCCCGCCATCCAAAGTGGAAGCTTTACTGAGCTCCAACCAGCGCAGGGGCTATTTTCTCGCCGCTGGTCTGGGGGCAATCACGCCTTTTTGTAGTTGCTCCACCATTCCCATGCTGAAAGGCCTGATTCGTGCGCGTGCTGGGTTTGGTCCGATGATGGTATTTCTTTTCGCCTCTCCGTTGCTGAATCCCATCATCGTCGTTCTACTGATAGCCACCTTTGGCTTGGCCCTCTCCGCTATCTACGTGCTCGCAGCTCTCGTGGTCTCACTCGGTGCCGGCTGGTTACTGCACACGCTTGGGTTCGAGCGTTATGTGCGTCGGATGGCAACACAAGAGCACAGTGGATGTAGTTCATCAGCAAACCCATGCGGTGCTACACCGACCGTATCGAGTTGCGGAACCAACAGCTGCGATACAATTCCGAAGACGGCTTTTTGCGCCGCTGATGAGAAGACAGATTTTACGTCCAGCGGATGCTGTGACAGTCAACCTTCTGTCACGGTTAAGAAAAAAGGGAAGTACAGTGGCGTTTGGCGGGACGCCTGGTCGGACTTTGTTGATGTGCTGCCTTACCTGCTTATCGGTATTGCGATTGGCAGCGTGATCTATGGTTTCATGCCTACTGGTCTATTGGAGCAGTATGCTGGTCCGGACAACCCGTTCGCTATTCCGATCGCAGCCGTCATTGGTGTGCCGTTGTACATTCGCGCTGAAGCCGTCATACCGCTGGCAGCGGCTCTGATGGCTAAAGGCGTGGGTGCCGGGACGGTACTGGCCTTGATCATCGGCAGTGCCGGAGCCAGCCTGACCGAGATCATTCTGTTGCGCTCTTTGTTCACACTAAAGCTTCTAGTAGCGTTTGTAGCCGTCATCTTTGCCATGGCAATGATTGCAGGTTACGCTACCTATCTGTTTTTCTGACCGAGGCGGGAGATGATTAATCCCTTAAACCTCCCTGGGTATCAGTTAGTGGGTTCTGAGGAACAGAATGACGACATACATCTTCGGCTTGAGGCACCTACACCATTAGCCTGCGAAGAGTGCGGCGTGCGGGGTGAGTTCGTGCGGCTCGGCAAGCGTGATGTTCCCTATCGTGATCTTCCCATCCACGGCAAGCGGGTCACCCTCTGGGTGGTCCGCCGCCGGTACACCTGCCGGGCCTGCAAGACCACCTTCCGACCCCTACACGGAACCGGGGTCAGCGGAACCGGGGTCAGAGCACAGATTTTGCTAATATACTACTGAGACAATCAACCTGCGATAGTTAGTCAAACCACAAGGAGGTGGCCAATGGCAGGGATATTTGGGGTCAGAGTAAAAACATGAGCGTCCGCTACTGGCCGCAAGCTGCCAGATTGCGATGACTTTTTTTAAATATTACGTTTACAGACTCTACAGCCTACTCTTTCAACAACCGCTTGAGAAACACCCGCATTTCCTTCGCAGCCTGCATATCGCCTTTCTTTTCCGCGACTTCGATGCCTTTTTCATAGGTGGCGATGGCCTGATCGCGATCGCCGCTGTCAGCGTGGGCCTGGCCGAGCAGTTTCCAGGCGGCGGAGTATTCGCCGTCGAATTGCAGGGCGCGTTGCAGGTGGGCGATGGCGTTGTCGTAATGGCCTTCCTTGTAATAGGCCTGTCCCAGGCCGAAGCGCAGCAGCAGACTGTCCTGCCCGTCGGCGAGCATTTTTTCGAGGTTGTTGATCATGTTCATGCAATCAGCATAAGTAGCCGGCGTGAAAATTACAACGCGCGGGATACAGGGTTATTGAGGTTTAGCGGCGCCAGAAGGCGGGAGTGAGTAGAACAAGCAGGGTGAAGATTTCCAGACGCCCCAGCAGCATGGAAAAGCAGAGAATCCATTTGGCAGTATTGGTCAGCGAGGCATAGGTGACGCCGACCTCGCCCAGACCGGGGCCGAGGTTATTGATGGTGGCGGCCACGGCGGAGAAGGCGGTGACCTGATCCAGGCCGGTCATCATCAGGATTAGCAGCATGATGGCAAAGACCGCGACATAGGCGGAGAAAAAGCCCCAGATCGCGTCGATGATGCGCGGGGAGACCGGTTTGCCACCGAGTTTGATCGGAATCACGGCGTTGGGATGAATGATCCGGGTGATCTCGCGCATGCCCTGTTTGATCAATAACAAAAACCGGATCACCTTCATGCCACCGCCGGTGGACCAGGCGCAGGCGCCGACGAAACTGACAAACAGTAACAGCACCGGCAAAAAGCCGGGCCACAGGTGGTACTGGTGCGTGGTAAACCCGCTTGTGGTGCCGATCGAGACCGTCTGGAAGACCCCGTGCAGCAAAGCCCGATCGAAGCCGGGGAAGACGTTTTCGTTATACAGGTAAAAGACGGTAATCAGCGCCACCAGCAGAAGAATGACCACATAAGCGCGGAATTCGGAATCGAGCAGGTAATACACCGGTGAGCGATGGCGCCAGGCGGTAAAGTGCAGCGCGAAGTTGATACCGGAGAGGAACATGAAAATGATCGCCACCACCTCGACCATGGGCTTGTCGATGTAATAGCCCATGCTGGCATCATGGGTTGAAAAGCCGCCGATGGCGACGGTCGAGAAACTGTGCCCGATAGCATCGAACAGACTCATGCCGCCCAGCCAGTAACCCAGCGCGCAGAGCACGGTCAGACTCAGATAGATATACCACAGGGCCTTGGCGGTCTCGGTAATGCGCGGGGTGATCTTGGTATCCTTGACCGGCCCCGGCGTTTCGGCGCGGTACAACTGCATCCCCCCGATGCCGAGCATGGGCATGATGGCCACGGCCAGCACGATGATCCCCATGCCGCCCAGCCACTGCAATTGCTGGCGATAGAAGCGGATGGACTCGGGCAGGTAATCGATCCCGGTCAGGACCGTGGAGCCGGTGGTGGTCAAACCGGAGAAGGACTCGAAAATCGCATCGGTGATGGAGATGGACGGATCCGGCGAGAGAATGAACGGGATGGCCCCGAACAGGCTCAATGTGGTCCAGAACAGCGCCACCACCAGAAACCCGTCCCGCACGCGCAGTTCCTGTTTCTGGTTTTTGACCGGCAGCCATAAAACGATCCCGCTGATCAGGATAATGGCAAAACTGTAGAAAAAGGCTTCGAAAGTAATATTGAGATAGAGAAAGGAGACGAACAGCGGTGGCAGCATGGCCAGGCTGAAGACCATCAGCAAAATACCCAGGATGCGTTGGATAACTAACAAATGCATGATCAGGAACAGTGCTGAGTGCTGAGTTCTGAGTGCTGAGAAAGGCTCACGAGCCCTCCGTTGTTGTCTTGCTTACGCTCGGCGTTACAGCGTGCTCCGGCAATGAAAGAATGGAATGTACTCATTTTCCTCGTCCCTCGTCCCTCGTCACTCGTACCTTGTTTTTATATGAACGTGATGCTGACCTGGAACAGGCGTTCGACATCGGGGATGCGGGCCTTGTCGACCAGGAACAGGATGACGTGGTCGTCGGGTTCAATCAGGGTGTCGTGATGGGCGATGATGACCTCTTTGTCGCGGACGATGGCGCCGATGGTGGTGCCCGGCGGCAGTTTGAGTTCCTCGATCTTGCGTCCGACGACCTTGGAGGTATTGATATCGCCGTGGGCGATCGCCTCGATGGCTTCGGCCGCACCGCGGCGCAGGGAGTGGACCTTGACCACATCGCCGCGTCGCACGTGGGCGAGCAGGCTGCCGATGGTGGATTGCTGGGGCGAGAGCGCGATGTCGATCACGCCGCTCTGGATCAGATCCACATAGGCCGCGCGGTTGATCAGGGTGATCGCCTTGCGCGCCCCCAGGCGCTTGGCCAGCATGGAGGAGAGGATATTGGCTTCGTCGTCGTTGGTCAGCGCGCAGAACACGTCGGTCTTGTCGATGTTCTCTTCCAGCAACAGTTCCTCGTCGGCCGCGTCGCCGCACAGCACCATGGTCTTGCTCAATTCGTTGGAGATTTGCCGGGTCCGTTCCGGATTGTGATCGATGAGTTTGACCTGGTATTTGCGCTCCAGGGCCTGGGCGACGCGTTTGCCGATATTGCCGCCGCCGACGATCATGATGCGTTTGTAGGGTTTGTCCAGGCGGCGCAGTTCGCTCATCACGGTGCGAATGTTCTTGCTGGCGGCGATGAAGAAGACTTCATCATCGGCCTCGATCACGGTGTGACCTTCGGGAATAATCGGCCGGCCGCGCCGGTAAATGGCCGCCACCCGGGCCTCGACACCGGGCATGTGCTGGCGCAGGGTGCGCAGCTCATGCCCGACCAGCGGACCGCCGTAATAGGCGCGCACCCCGACCAGCTGCACCAGCCCGTCGGCAAAATCGAGCACCTGCAGGGCACCGGGGTGATTGATCAGGCTCTGCACATAATTGGTGATCAACTGCTCGGGGCTGATCAACACATCGATGGGCAGGGCGGACGGGCTGAACAGGTTATTGTGCTTGAGGTATTCCAGGGCCCGGACACGGGCAATCTTGGTCGGGGTATGGAAGATGGTATAGGCCACCTGGCAGGCGACCATGTTGGTCTCGTCGCTGTCGGTCACGGCGATCAGCATATCGGCGTCGTCGGCGCCCGCGCGCTGCAGAACCTCGGGATGCGAGGCATGACCGATGACGGTGCGCAGATCGAGGCGATCCTGGAGTCCCTGCAGCACCTCTTCCCGCTGGTCGACCAGGGTAATGTCGTTGGCCTCGCTGGCCAGATTCTCCGCCAGCGAACTGCCGACCTGACCGGCGCCGAGAATGATGATCTTCATAAAGGTCCAGAGTCGTTCTTGTTATTTGAACGCAATTGTAAAGTGTTTGATGACCGTTTACCCGTCCTGGGGAACATTTTTCGGATCGATGCCCAGTGAGCGCAGCTTGCGATACAGATGGGTTCGTTCCAGCCCGACGGCCTGGGCAACCTTGCCGACACTGCCCCGGGCCTTGCGCAGCTGATACTCGAGATAGTCGCGCTCGAACTGTTCACGGGCCTCGCGCAGCGGCAGATCGTAATTCACCTCGACCTCGCGTTTGTGCAACGTCGGGCCGGTCTCGCCCAGGGCGATATCGACCTCGTCCACATCGATTTCGTGGCCGGAGCCGACGATCAACAGCCGCTGGATCAGGTTGGTCAGCTCCCGCAGGTTGCCCGGCCAGTGATAGTTGCGCAGCCGGTTCTGGGCCGCCAGGGTGAATTTGCGATACGGCAGCTTCTCCTGATCCACCAGCAGGTTGGTGAAAAAGTTGAGCAGATCGGGTACGTCTTCGCGATGTTCGCGCAGCGCGGGGATACGCACCGGGACGACATTCAGCAGATAAAACAGATCCTTGCGAAACCGGCCGTCGGCCACCCGTTGTTCCAGATCCTGATGGGTGGCGGCAATGATGCGTACGCGCAGTTCGACCGGATGGTTGCCGCCGGTGCGATAAAAACTGTGGGTATCCAGCGCGGAATAGAGCCGGGCCTGGGTGGCCAGATCCATTTCGGCGATGTCGTACAGCAACAGCGTGCCGCCGTTGGCCTGTTCGAGCAGGCCGTAATGGACGCTGCCGCCCTGTTCGACGCCGAACAGTTCGCGGGCGGCGTTGTCCGGGGCGAGACTGGCGGCATTGACCTCGACAAACGGGCCGTCGCGGCGGCTGCTGGCGTCGTGCAGGTAACGGGCGGCAATGTGGATCCCGCAACCCGGTTCGCCGCTCATCAACACGCCACTGTCATGTTCGGCGATGCGCCGCAGCTGATCGCGCAGGCCCTGCATGACTGCGCTTTTACCGATGGGTTCATTGACCTGCAGGCTGTGGCGGCGCAGTCCCTGGTTCTCGCGTTGCAGCTTCTGGGTTTCCAGCGCATGTTCGACGGTCAGCAACAGCTTGGCCAGGGAGATCGGCTTTTCGATGAAGTCATAGGCCCCCAGGCGGGTGGCTTCGACGGCGGTTTCCACGGTGCCATGGCCGGACATCATGATCACCGGCCCGCCGGCCTGTTCCTCGTCTTTCCATTCCTTGAGCAGGCTGATGCCGTCGATATCCGGCATCCAGATATCCAGCAGGATCAGATCCGGTTTGCGCTGGCGATGTTGCTGGCGGGCGGCTTCGCCGTTTTCGGCCACGGCGATCTCGTAGCCTTCATCCTCGAGGATCTCCTGGAGTAACTGGCGAATGTCCGGCTCGTCATCCACCACCAGAATATAGGGCGCGGCGGTCGTGGCGGGCTGGGACAGGTCCCGGGTGGCGGCTTCAGGCGGCGGCATCATCGTTGCTGTTATAGGTTGATTCGGCGTCGCTGTCCATTGTATCGCGGATCTCCGTGCCGGTTGAAACCACCGGCAGGCGGATAATAATGGTGGCACCCCCGTCGGGGTTGTTCTCGGCCCACAGCATGCCGCCGTGTTCCTCGATGATCTTCTTGACGATGGCCAGCCCCAGGCCGCTGCCGCGCGGCTTGGTGGTGACATAGGGATCGAACAGCTGATCGAACACACCGGGGGGAATACCCGGGCCGTTGTCCTCGATTTTCAATTCCACATAGCGACAGCTCTGCTCGTGAGCGCAATGGGTGCTGACCTGGATCCGGGAGCCACTGGCATACTCCATGGCTTCGAGCGCGTTTTTGAACAGGTTGTGCAGGACCTGGCGTAAGCGTCCGGCATCGGCCTCGATCTGCGGCATACTCGGGTCGAGTTCGAGCCGAAAGCGGATCTGGTGGTTGCTGGTGCGATACAGGTCCAGGACTTCGTCGATGATGTGATTCAGATCCAGGGTTTCCAGTTGCAATTCGGGCATGCGCGCATAATCGGAGAAGGCCTTGACCATCTCCTTGAGGGACTCCACCTGCTGGACAATGGTGTGGGTCGAGCGGTCCAGCACCTCGGCATCCTTTTGTTCCATCTTTTTCAGGTATTTGTGCCGCAGGCGCTCGGCGGCCAGCTGGATGGGTGTGAGCGGGTTTTTGATCTCGTGGGCCAGGCGCCGGGCCACCTCGCCCCAGGCGGCGTTGCGCTGGGCCTGAATCAGCGCGGTGATGTCATCGAAGACGATGATATTGCCGCTGTCGCGATCGCCGCTGTCGGGTAACGGAGTCCCGCGGCACATCAGCACCTTGCGGCCGTTGGGACCGAACAGGGTGACCTGTTCCTGCCATTCCTGTTCACCGGCATCCAGATACTGGCAGATGGCATCGATCAGCTGACGCGAGGCCGGTTCGGCCCCGGCCAGGGTATCCAGGCGCGCATCGTGATAGCGATCCAGATCCACGTTCAGTATCTCGCTGGCCGCCAGGTTGTGGGTGCGCAGACGATGATCGTGATCCAGGGTCAGCACCCCGGAGGAGAGATTGGCCAGCACGGCTTCCAGATAGGCGTGCTGGGCTTCCAGTTGCTGCTGGCTCTGCTGGGCCTGTTGCTGGGCGATGGCGATCTTGTGGGTCATCTCGTTGAACGAACGCACCAGAAAACCCAGTTCGTCCTTGCCCGGCAGGGGCAGGCGCTTGTCGTAATTGCCGGCCGCCACCGCCCGGGTGCCTTCCACGAGATCGTAAATGGGTTGGACCATGCGCCGCGCCGCATAAAACGCCGCCCAGATCGCCACCAGAATACTCAGCAGCAACACCAGCGACAGGGCCAGAATAAAACTGTATTTGAGCGGGGTGCGCAGATAGGCCACTTCACGGTACTGACTGAAGGCCGTCTGCACACTGTCGGCCAGGGTATTGATGCGATCGCTGACCGGGAACAGCGCCTGTAAAAAGCGGGGTTCGGTGACGGCGTCGGGCCCCGGCACCGTGACGGCCGCACGAAAATGCAGCCCGCTGTCCTTGATGGGGACCAGCCCGATATCATCGTTGCCCTGACGCAGCATGTGCAAACTGGCATCGTCCAGGCGTTCGGGTAACAACTGGGTCGATTCCATGCTGCTGGAGGCGATAATGCGCCCGTTACGGGAGAACAGGGTCAGTTCGGACGCCTCGGTACTGCGATGAATCTCGCTCAGTTTCAGCGCCACGAGGTTGTTGGGCGTATCGGACAGGTTGCGGCCCAGATTCTGGGTTTCGCGCAGCAACTCGCGCATGCGCATGCCCAGTGATGCCTGACTCAGTTCCAGCGCATCGTTCAGGGCATTCTCGACCCGCACATCGAACCAGCTGTCGATACCGCGCTTGATAAAATCGAGCGAGAAATAATAGACCACCGACACCGGTGTGACCGACAGGATGATAAACATGACCACCAGTCGGGCGGTGAGGCGGGTGCCGGTGTCGCGCTTGCGATATTGCTGGACCAGTTGCCACAGGCTTTTGCCGATCAATACCAGCAACAGGCCGATGGCCAGCAGGTTGATGCCGAGCATCAACGAATAGAGTTTGCCGAACAGCGCCGAGTTATGCGTGGCCCCACTCATCAGATAGAGCGAGGTCAACAGCAGCACGAACAGGATGATGATCGGTGCGCTGCCGGAAAACAGTTTGCGGATCAGTGAACCAATGACCATGAGTACCAGTCGCTTTGCAGTTGCCAGTCACTGGAAATATAGGCCAGTGGGCGCATGGGTGCCGGCAGGGATTCGATGTCCAGTCGGCTGCGCAGCTCCAGCGTGTATTCGGCGCCCGACTCCAGCAGATTGGCGTCAATCAGGGGCAGATTGTCGACCCGGCCCAGTGCCCACAGGGCGGTATCCAGATTGACGTAGTTTTCCTGAATCCCGCTGTTGAGATTGTGAATCACGTATTTTTCGGTCAGCGCATGATAGAGCAGCAGATAATTCTGGGTGAGGGTCGCCACTTCCTGGTTCAGCCACCAGCGGCGCTGGCGTTCCACCCGGATATCCATGGCGATGATCAGCGGGACGCCGTTTTTGACCGCGTCGATGGCCTCGGGGGAGAGCTCATAGTCGATCCGGGCGTCGAGGTGATAGACGCTGCCCTGCAGGCTCATGCCGGCATCGCGGATCACAAACCCGTTGTTGGCCAGCGCCAGCGGGGCACTGCCCAGCACGCTGACCAGCAACAGGCAGCGCAGCCAGCGCCGCGGGGCCGGGCGGCGGGTGTCAGCTTGTCTTGACCAGGCGTGCGTAATAGAAACCATCCATTTCATCCTCACCCGGCAGGATCTGTTGTCCGGTCGACAGGGGGTGTCCCCAGCCCGTCGCGAGAGGCACGTGTCGCGCCGAGTTCTCGGCGGCGAGAAAGCGTTCTACCTGCTGCCGGTTCTCCTCGGGAAGGACCGAACAGGTGGCATACAGCAGCGTACCGCCGGGTTTGAGCAGTGGCCACAGGGCCAACAGCATAGCATGTTGCGTGGTGGCCAGTGCGGCGATATCGCTTTGCCGGCGATGCAGTTTGATGTCCGGATGACGGCGAATCACGCCGCTGGCGCTGCAGGGCGCATCGAGCAGAATCCGATCGAAGGGCTGTCCGTCCCACCAGCTATCCGGTTGGGCGGCATCGCCCGCGATCAGGGTGGCAGTCAGCTGCAGACGGGTCAGGTTCTCCTGTACCCGTTGCAGCCGGGCGGCATCGAGATCCAGGGCGATCAATTCCTGCAGCTCGGGCTGGCGTTCCAGCAGATGGGCGCTCTTGCCGCCGGGGGCGGCGCAGGCGTCCAGCACCCGCTCGTCCGGTTGTGCATCGAGCAGGGTCGCCGCCAGCTGGGCGGCGCCATCCTGCACCGAGACGTCACCCGTGGCGAAGTCGGGCAACTGCTCCACCGGGCAGGGTTCGGCCAGAATCACGCCGCTTTCGGTGTGCGCCGCCGGGCGTGCCTCCAGCCCCGCGTCGAGTAAACGCTTTATATAAGCGTCGCGCGAACCGTGGCGGCCATTGACCCGCAGGCTCATGGGGGCCTGGGTGTTGTTCGCTTCCACGATCGCCGGCCAGTGATCGGGCCAGGCCTGTTGTAACGCGGTGAGTAACCAGGGCGGGTGCGCGCTGCGGGCCGGCGGATCCTGCTCCAGGCGTTGTTCCAGGTCAGCTTGACGACGGGTGTAATTGCGCAGGACCGCGTTGACCATGCCCCGCGCCCAGGGTTTGTTCAGGCGCTGGGTCAGGGCCACGGTCTCATCGACCGCCGCATGGGCGGGAATCCGGGTGAAGCGCAGCTGATAGAGGCCGAGCAGCAGCAGCAGGCGCAGATCGGTGTCTTTCTTTTTTAAAGGTTTGTGCAGCAGCCGGGCGAGCAGGAACTCCAGCTGCGGATACCAGCGCATGACCCCGTAGCACAGATGCTGGAGCAGTCCCTGATCCCGGGCCTGTTCCAGTTGCGGGATCACGCTCTCCAGGGCGTTATCCAGATTCTGTCCCTGCTGCACGATTTGCTGCAGCACCTGCAGGCTGGCGAGGCGGGCGTTCATGTCGACTGGCTGTCACCCAGCCGCATGCCGGGTTCGATACGCCCGGGGCGGCCATGCAGGAAGGCGGCCGCGCTCATGGCCTTGCTGCCGGCCGGCTGGATTTGCTGCAGCAGCAGGCTGCCCTCGCAACAGGCCACCGCAATCCCGTCGACATCCGTACTGAGCACGGTTCCGGGCGTCGCGCCAGGCGTTGCCGGCTGGGCCTGGGCCTGCCAGATGCGCAGCGGCTGAGCGTCGAGCAGGGTGTGGCTGACCGGCCAGGGGTTGAAGGCGCGCACTTCCCGGGCCAGTTGCCCGGCCGGTTTGTGCCAGTCGATCCGCGCCTCGGCCTTGTCCAGCTTGCGGGCGTAAGTGGCCTGGCTGTCGTCCTGTGGTTGTGGTGTCAGGCTATCCAGGTTAGCAAGCGCTTGCACAATCGCCTCCCCGCCCAGTTTCGCCAGCCGGTCATGCAGACGGCCGCCGGTGTCGTCCGGGGCGATGGGGCAGGATAATTTGAGCAGCATGTCGCCGGTGTCCAGCCCGGCGTCCATCTGCATGATGGTGATGCCGGTCTCGCGGTCACCGGCCAGAATGGCGCGCTGGATCGGTGCCGCCCCCCGCCAGCGCGGCAACAGCGAGGCGTGAATATTCAGGCAGCCGTGACGGGGAATATCCAGCACTTTTTGGGGCAGCAGCAGTCCGTAGGCGGCGACGATCATGCGATCCGCCTGCCAGCGGGCCAGCTCGGCCAGGGCCGCGTCGGAGTTGAAATTCTCCGGCTGACAGACAGGCAGATCGTACTCCAGCGCCAGCTGCTTGACCGGACTGGCCTGCGGCTTGCGCCCGCGCCCCGCCGGGCGATCCGGCTGGGTATAGACGGCGACGATATTGTGCCCGGCATCAAGCAGGGCGCGCAGGGCCGTGGCGGCGAAAGAGGGGGTTCCAGCAAAGATCAGGGGGGAAGGAGAGGTCATCGTTTGTTTTTTTTGAAGTTATGCGGCCGCGGATAAGTGACCAGGTGCCAGGGGCTAGTTTCCAGGACCTGGCCCCTAGTATCTAGCACCTGCCGGATTTATCCGGCCTGGCGTTGTTGTTTTTGCAGTTTTTTGCGAATGCGCTGGCGCTTGAGGTCGGAGAGGTAGTCGACGAACAGCTTGCCTTCCAGGTGATCCATTTCGTGCTGGATACAGACTGCCAGCAGGCCCTCGGCTTCCATCTCCACCGGGTTGCCGTCGCGATCCTGCATCTTGAGGCGGATATGCTCGGCCCGTTCGACCGGCTCGTAGACGCCGGGGACGGACAGGCAACCTTCGTCGATCTGCTGGATGCCGTCCTTTTCGGTGATCTGGGGGTTGATCACCACCAGCGGCTGGCTTTTGTCCTCGGAAACGTCGATGACGATCAGCCGCTGATGGAAATCCACCTGAGTGGCGGCCAGGCCGATGCCCGGCGCGGCGTACATGGTCTCGAACATGTCGTCGATCTGCCGGTGCAGGCGCGCATCAAACTCGGTCACCGGCTTCGCCTTGATGCGCAGCCGATCATCGGGATAATTTAAAATATTGAGTATTGCCATATAATTTCGTGACGTTTCTCTAGTACAAGTGTAGAAAAAGCTGCTAACATTATGATACTACTAGGATAGACCTGTCAGATTCGGGCTTGTTCCGGGCGCCAGGTCAATTAAACTCGAATAACAAAGCGGCCTCTGACAGGGGAACCTTCCATGGTGAATAATAAACTGACTGGCCTCAGATTGACACGTTTCCTGTCCACACTTTTACTGGGCCTGGGTCTGGCGGCCTGTGGTTCTGCCCCGGAGCAGCCGCCCGCGGCGCCGGCGCCCCAGACAAGTTCTTACTCCCTGGAAGAGCCCAGTGCCCCGGAACCGGAAAAACCGGTTTTCAAGCCCGATTATCCCGAACGTTATGTGGTGAAAAAAGGCGACACCCTGTGGGGTATTGCCGGACGTTTTCTCAATGATCCCTGGTTATGGCCGCAGGTCTGGCATATCAACCCCGAGATTCGTAATCCGCACCTGATCTATCCGGGTGACGTGGTGGTGCTGTATCGCGATGCCGACGGCAAACCCTATCTGACGCTGGAAGGCAGCGCGGGTATGGCCCCGCCGCGCGGCATCCAGACCGAAAAACTCTCGCCGCGGCCGCGCTACGAATCGATCGAAAAGGCGATTCCGACCATCCGTCGCTCGGTGATCGCGCCGTTCTTGCAGCGCCCGCGGGTCATCGGTAAGGATGAGCTGGAAAATGCCCCCTATATCGTGTCCAGTTACGAGGGGCATCTGATCAGCGGCACCGGCAATCGGATTTATGCCCGCAACATCCAGGATGAGAGCATCGGTCGCTACGATGTGGTGCGCCCGGGACGGGTCTACAAGGATCCACAGAGCGGCGAAGTACTGGGGTATGAAGTCATTCGCCTGGCCGACGCCCGGGTGATTCGCGGCAAGAGCGGTCGCGATGACGTGGTCACCCTGAACATCTCGCGGGCCCAGCAGGAAGTGCTCAACGGCGATCGCCTGCTGCCGATCGAGCAGCAGCAGCTCGAGTTCAATTTCTTCCCGCGGCCACCCAAAGAAGAAGTCGAAGGCGAGATCATCGCGGTGCATAACGGCCTCTCCCAGATCGGACAGTATAATGTAGTGGTCCTGAGCAAGGGCGCGCGGGACGGCCTCGAGCCGGGCCATGTGCTGGCCATCTACCAGGACGGCGGCACGGCCCGGGATCCCGACAGCTGGCTCGGTTTCCATGTGGATTTGCCCGACGAGCGGGCCGGCGTCCTGATGGTGTTCCGCAGTTACGAGAAGGTCAGCTACGCGCTGGTGATGGAGGCCTATCGCTCCCTGCATGTGAACGACAAGGTCGCCAACCCGTAACCCCTCTGAACCCGGCGGGGCTGTGCAAATCCCCGCCGGGTGGTACAATGGCTCAACAAACCGTCAACCCGGCCGGCTGATCCGGCCGTGGTCGATGACCAAACGGAGTTGGTCTGGACAGGAGCTATGGCTGACGAACAGGAATCACTGCGCCCCTGGCTGGTGCTTCATCGGGCCCCGTACCTCGGCCCCGCGACTTTTCACTCCCTGATCGAGCGTTTTGGCAGCCCCGGGAAGATTCTCGGCGCCGGGCGAACGGCGTTGTCCGCGGCCGGTTTGCGCGAGCAGACGCTGGCGGCGTTGCTGAGCCCGGATGAGGCGGCAATCGAGGCCGATCTGGCCTGGGCCGCGCAGCCCCGGGCGCATATCCTGACCCTGGCGGATCCCCGTTATCCCGCACGCCTGCGGGAGATCAGCGATCCACCTCTGCTGTTATATGTGTTCGGGGATCCCGATTGTCTGGCACTGCCCCAGCTGGCGATGGTCGGGACCCGCAACCCGACCCCGTCCGGGCAGGAGACGGCGCAGGAGTTTGCCCGCCACCTGGCCGGGATGGGACTGACCATCACCAGCGGCCTGGCCCTGGGCATCGACGCCGCCAGCCACCGGGGTGCCCTCAAAGGCGGCGGCTACAGTCTCGCCGTGGTGGGCACCGGACTGGATCGGGTCTACCCGGCCCGGCATCGCGAGCTGGCGCACGAGATTGCCACGCAGGGGGCGCTGGTCTCCGAGTTTGCCCCGGGCATGCCGCCGCTGGCGGCCAATTTTCCGCGCCGCAACCGCATTATCAGCGGCCTGGCAGTGGGCACCCTGGTCGTAGAGGCGGCCCGGCAGAGCGGCTCGCTGATCACCGCCCGCCTGGCGCTGGAACAGGGCCGCGAGGTCTTTGCCGTACCCGGTTCCATTCATAATCCGCAGGCCCGGGGTTGTCATCAGTTATTGCGCCAGGGGGCCAAACTGGTCGAGACCGCGCAGGATGTGGTGGAAGAACTCGGTTCCCTGGTGGCCTGGACACCGATGAGCGGGACGCAAGAACCGGTTTGTGGCACAGCGCCCGAACTGGACGCGGAGTATCAAAAAGTGCTGGAGTGCATCGGTCACGAGCCGACATCCGTGGATACCGTGGTAGAACGTAGTGGATTGACGGCCGATGCCGTTTGTTCCATGCTCTTGGTACTGGAATTGCAAGGCTTTGTAGCCGCCACCACCGGTGGTCATTATTGCCAGACCTGCTAGAGGGGTAGAAAAATGAAAGAGAGTGTACTCGACGTATTGATGTATCTGTTTGAAAACTATATGAATGATGAAATAGAATTCGATACGGACGAGGAAACACTGCGCGTTGAACTGCAGGAAGCCGGTTTTCGTCAGGTCGAAATCACCCGCGCCTTTGAGTGGCTGGAAGGACTGGTTGCTCTGCAGGATGACCCGTCGATTTACAGCGGCAAAACCACCGGTTCAATTCGTATCTATACCGCCGAAGAGTGTGAACGGCTGGATATCGAAGCGCGCGGTTTTCTGCTGTTTCTGGAACAGACCGGTGTCCTCGATCACTTCACTCGCGAGATGGTGATCGATCGGGTCATGGCACTGGGCGAAGATGAAATTGATCTCGAACAGCTCAAATGGGTTGTCCTGATGGTACTGTTTAATCAACCGGGCAGGGAAGCGGCATTTGCCTGGATGGAAGATCTGGTGTTTGACGAAATGCCCGGTATTCTGCATTGAGTGGCAAAACAAGCAGAGTTAACCACAGTGCCCGCTAAACGCGGGCATTTGCTTTTATAAGAGTAACCAATCTTATGGCTAAAAGTCTGGTCATCGTTGAGTCGCCCGCCAAGGCCAAAACGATTAAAAAATATCTCGGCAAGGATTATGAAGTCCTGGCCTCCTACGGTCATGTGCGCGATTTGCTGCCCAAGGAAGGCGCGGTCGATCCTGAACATGACTTTGCGATGAAGTATCAACTCATCGAAAAGAACGAAAAACATGTTGATGCGATTGCCAAATCCCTGAAAAAAGCCGACAACCTCTATCTCGCGACCGACCCGGATCGCGAGGGCGAAGCCATCTCCTGGCATCTGTATGAAATTTTAAAAGACCGTGGCCTGCTCAAGGACAAGCATGTGGGCCGCGTGGCCTTCAACGAGATCACCAAGCGCGCTGTCAACGATGCGGTCGAGCATCCACGCGAACTGTCCGACGATCTGATCCACGCCCAGCTGGCACGCCGTGCGCTGGATTATCTGGTGGGTTTTAATCTCTCGCCCCTGTTATGGAAAAAAATCCGCCGCGGGCTCTCCGCCGGCCGGGTACAGAGCCCCGCCCTGCGTTTGATCGTCGAGCGCGAGAACGAGATCGAAAACTTCAAGCCCAAAGAATACTGGACGGTCGATGCCGAGGTAGAGCAGGACAAGCAGGCTTTCGCCGCCAAGCTGACGTATCTCAAGGGCAAGAAAGTCAGCCAGTTCACCATCAACAACGAAAAGAAAGCCAAAGACGCCGAGCAGACTTTAAGTTCCGCCGCCAACGGCAAACTCACGGTCCACAAGGTTGAAAAGAAGCAGCGCAAGCGCAACCCGGCCGCACCGTTTACCACTTCCACCCTGCAGCAGGAAGCCTCGCGCAAGCTGGGGTTCACCGCGCGCAAGACCATGAGCGTGGCGCAGCAGCTCTATGAAGGTATCGATATCGGCGGCGAAACGGTCGGCTTGATTACCTATATGCGTACCGACTCGGTGAACCTGGCGGAAGAAGCGCTGACCGAGATCCGTCAGTTTATTCAGGACAAGTACGGTGCGGACAACCTGCCCAAGGAACCGCGTCTGTTCAAGACCAAGTCAAAAAACGCCCAGGAAGCGCATGAAGCAATTCGCCCGACTTCCGTGCTGCATGAGCCGGATCAGATCAAAAAACATCTGAGCAAGGATCAGTTTCGTCTCTATGAATTAATCTGGAAGCGCACCGTCGCCTGCCAGATGATTCACGCCACCATGAATACCGTGGCGGTGGATCTGGCTGCCGGCAGCCCGGAAAACCTGTTTCGAGCCAACGGTTCCACCGTGGTCAAGCCGGGGTTTATGGCGCTGTACATGGAGAGCGAGGACGACGCCAAAAAAGACAAGGAGAAGGATGACAAGGATCGGATCCTGCCGCCGATGAAAGAAGGCGATGAAGTCAAGCTGCTCAAGATCCTGCCCGAACAGCATTTCACCGAGCCGCCGCCGCGCTATTCGGAGGCGAGCCTGGTCAAGGCACTGGAAGAGTATGGCATCGGACGACCTTCGACTTATGCCTCGATCATCTCCACGTTACAACAGCGTGAATATGTGGAGATGGACAAGAAGCGCTTTATCCCGACCGACGTGGGACGTATCGTCAACAAGTTCCTCACCGAGCATTTCCCGCAGTATGTGGACTACGAGTTCACCGCGCACATGGAAGATGATCTGGATGCCATCTCCCGCGGCGAGAAGGACTGGGTGCCGATGATGAAAGCGTTCTGGAAGCCCTTCCACGAACTGGTCGAGGACAAGGACAAGAGCGTGGATCGCAAGGACGTGACCCATGAACAGATCGACGAGAAATGTCCCAAGTGCGGCGGCAGCCTGGCCATTCGCCTGGGCCGGCGCGGCCGCTTTATCGGTTGTAATAATTATCCCGACTGCGACTACACCCGTAACGTCAACGAAGACGCCAACGCCGAGCCGGAAGTGATCGAGGGGCGCAAATGTCCCGATTGCGGTTCGGACCTGATCATTCGTCATGGCCGTTATGGCAAATTCATCGGCTGCAGCGGTTATCCCGATTGCCGTTATATCGAGCCGCTGGAGAAACCGGAAAACACCGGCGTGCAGTGCCCCGAATGCAAGCAGGGCAACATGCTCAAGCGCAAGGCGCGCAGCGGCAAGATCTTCTTCTCCTGCGAGCGCTATCCCGACTGCAAATACGCCGTCTGGAACCAGCCGCTCAACGAAGCCTGCCCCCAGTGTGGCTGGCCGATGCTGACCCTCAAGACCACCAAGCGCCGCGGCACCGAAAAAGTCTGTCCGCAAAAGGACTGCAATTACAGCGAGCCGGTGGAAACCGAGGAAGAAGAGACTGAGCAGGAATAAGAAAAAGTTGGCAGTTAGCAGCCTGCAGTTGGCAGTCGAAAATCGTTAATCGTTGTCGATCTGATTTGTTATGCCATCTGCCGGTGTAGGAGCGGCTGCGCCGCGACCTTTGGCAGCGGAAAATCGGAAGTCGTGAATCGTCAATCGATGGTGGTCTGATTTGTTGTGCCATCGGCCGGTGTAGGAGCGGCTGCGCCGCGATGCGACCTTCGGCAGCGGAAAATCGGAAGTCGTGAATCGTCAATCGATGGTGGTCTGATTTGTGGTGCCATCTACCGGTGTAGGAGCGGTTGTGCCGCGATGCGACCTTCGGCAGAGGAGAATCGGAAGTCGTGAATCGACGGTGATCTGATTTGTTGTGCCACCGGCCGCTGTAGGAGCGGCTGCGCCGCGATGCGACCTTGAATAATGAAGGGTAACAGCCATGTCCTCGTCGATAGAGCAAGCCGTGGAAGTGTTACGCAATGGCGGGGTGGTTGCCTATCCCACCGAGGCGGTCTATGGCCTTGGGTGCGATCCGGATAACAGTCGGGCGATCGAAAAGATTCTGGCGTTAAAACAACGTGAAAGGAACAAGGGATTGATCCTGATCGCCAGCGAGGTCGGGCAGGTAGCGCCCTATCTGGACGAATTACCGGAAGAGGCGCGGCATCGGGTTCTGGCCAGCTGGCCGGGACCGTTTACCTGGTTGTGGCCGGCCAAAGCGGATACAAGTGAGTGGTTGCGCGGTGACTTTACCACGCTCGCGGTGCGCGTCACCGCCCATCCGCAGGTACGGGAACTGTGTCAGGCCTTCGGTAAACCGCTGGTTTCGACCAGCGCCAACCTCAGCGGTCAGCCGCCGGCGCGCACGGCCGCACAAGTGCGTGAACAGTTCGGCCAGCAGGTTGATTTTGTGCTGGAGGGTGAAGTCGGCCCACACAGCAGCCCGACCGAAATCCGCGATGCGCTCAGTGGCGAGCTGATCCGAGGATAAGAAAATCTCACCGCAGAGACGCAAGCCCTTCGGGCAGGGACGAGTTACGAGGCGCGAGGGACGAGGAAGTCATTAAGTAAAACCGGAGACTATCAGTTCGCAGAGTGGTTCAAGTCGCGTAGGTCACGCTGGCGATAGCCTGCGTGACACCTCTCGAACGGGGTGTCAGGTAGCGCTATCGCGCAACCTGACCTACAGCACTTAAATTATTATTTCTCTGTGCTCTCAGTGTCCTCCGTGGTGAAAATAAATATCAATTAAGGTCTACTGTCGATGAGTGAAGTCAATCCCGAAGCGGTCAAAGCCTATCTGTTAAACCTGCAGGATGAAATCTGCAACGCGCTGACTGAAGAAGACGGCGGTGACGGTTTTATCGAGGACAGCTGGGAGCGTGAGGAAGGCGGCGGCGGCCGTTCCCGCGTTCTGGAAGAGGGCAAGGTCTTCGAAAAGGCCGGGATTAACTTCTCGCACGTATATGGCCCGGGTCTGCCGGCCTCGGCCACGGCACACCGTCCCGAGCTGGCCGGGCGCAGTTTCCAGGCGATGGGCGTGTCGCTGGTGATTCATCCGCGCAATCCCTATGTGCCGACCTCGCACGCCAATGTACGCTTTTTTATCGCCGAAAAAGAGGGCGCCGATCCGGTCTGGTGGTTCGGCGGTGGCTTTGATCTGACGCCGTACTATCCGTTTCGCGAGGATGTGATTCACTGGCATACCGTTTCGAAGCAGGCCTGCGACCCCTTCGGTGACGAGGTCTATGCGCGCTATAAAAAATGGTGCGACGACTATTTTTATCTCAAGCACCGCGACGAGACCCGCGGAGTCGGCGGACTGTTTTTCGATGACCTGAATGAATGGGGCTTCGACAAGAGCTTCGCCTTCATGCAGAGCGTCGGCGATCATTATATTCCCGCGTACCGGCCCATCGTAGCCAAACGCAAGGATCATGAGTACGGCGAACGGGAGCGGAATTTCCAGCTGTATCGACGCGGACGTTACGTGGAGTTCAACCTGGTCTACGATCGGGGCACCCTGTTCGGCCTGCAGACCGGCGGGCGCACCGAATCGATCCTCATGTCCCTGCCGCCGCTGACCCAATGGCGCTATAACTGGTCGCCCGAACCGGGCACGCCCGAAGCCGAGCTGTATGAGCAGTATCTACAACCTCGGGAATGGCTCGGCCAGTAACATAGGCCGCATCCGTAGCCACTGAACAGGTATGCCGTCACTTGTCACTTTGATCAAACCCTGGGAGTTTTCTCCCACCGTGCTGGTCAGCACCCTGGCTGCGGCAGTTCTGTACTGGCGGGGGATAAAACAGCGACGGCGCGATAAGCTGCGCACCGGTTTCTGGCCCACATTGAGTTTTTGCCTCGGGTTATTACTGATTTACGGGGTGATGCAGACTTATGTGGATTACCTGTCCCAGCACATGTTCTGGGTGCATCGCCTGCAGCATCTGGTCCTGCATCATCTCGGACCGTTTCTGATTGTGCTGGCCACACCCCATAAGGTTCTCGGCCGGGGCATCCCGCAAAAATGGCGCCAGCAGATGCTGTTGCCGATCTGGTATAGCCGGCCTGTACGCGGGATCTATCGATTCCTCCAGAACCCGGTCGTGGCGCCAGCGTTGTTTGTAGGCCTGATCTATTTATGGTTGATCCCGGAGGTGCACTTCGAGGCGATGCTCAGCGCGACACGTTACAAGATTATGAACTGGAGCATGCTGATCGACGGTCTGTTGTTCTGGTGGCTGATCGTGGATCCGCGACCGCCGCGAGGACGGATAACCCTGCACTATTCAAGTCGAATAGTCATGCTATGGGTTGTGATGGTTTTGCAGATTATCATTGGCGCCTATATCGCACTGAGTGGGAAGGTGCTGTATGACGTCTACAGCGTATGCGGTCGGGCCTGGCCGATTAGCCCGCTAACGGATCAGACCATCGGCGGACTGACCACATGGATCCCCGCTGCGATGATGAGCGTGGTCGGCATTTTGCTGATTATTCGCCTGTGGATGAGGCAAAGCGCGCAAGCTGAGCAGAAAAATGTTTCCGGTGGCGAAAGCAAGCAGGTATGAACATGACTATGCATCGAGACCGTAAAGTAACGATACCCAGCTTGGGGCATCTTGTCGTGTTACTGATGATCGTGCTATTTCTTCATGGCTGCACTGACAGTGATGAAAAGTGGCAAACAAAGAACATTACTGGCCTTATGCCACCGCTGGCTTTTAACATGCGCTCCGCAAACAGTAAAAGCATGGTTGATGCGCAGGATTATCGTGGCAAGATCCTGTTAATGTATTTCGGCTATATGCATTGTCCGGATGTCTGTCCGATGACCCTGAGTCGACTGCAGAGTACGGTTTCGCAATTAGGCAAGCGAGCAAGTGAGATCAGGATACTGTTTGTCAGCGTAGATCCGCGGCGTGATAGTCTTGACGAGCTGGGACAGTATGTACAGGCCTTTGGCCAACAGGTTGTTGGCCTGCGTGGGGGTCGGCAGGCCCTGCAGAAGCTGACCAAACGTTATCGTGTAACCTATGGTTACGACAAACCTGATGCTGACGGTGATTACACCGTTTCACACAGCAGCGCGGTTTATGTGTTCGATCGTCAGGGACAGGCGCGCCTGCTGATCCGTGATAGTGATTCAACAGAGGCAATTCGTCACGATCTGGAACAATTGCTGGCCGAAGGCCACTGACCTGCCCTTTTTATTCCTCGAGTAGCGTTTCAATCCGGCATAAAATCAGATTCTGTTCACAGTATCGCAGGTCTGGTTGCGCGAGTGCGATACCTGACACCTCATTCGAGAGGTGTCACGCAGGCTATCGCCAGCGTGACCTACGCGACTGGCTTAAATAAAAATTTTCACCGCAGAGACGTAGAGGGCGCAAAGGTTTTTATCAGTATTATTTGTTTTGTTAGCGGGGTGGATTTATGTGTATTGCCTGTCGTTAAACGAAATAAAACAGGTCAAATAAATATTTTCTTCGCGTCCTCTGCGTCTCCGCGGTAAAAAATAATAGAATAACAGTCTCTTTATTCCTTCAGGAGCTTTTCGATTTTGTCGAGGATATCCGGCCGTTCCCAGTCCACACTACCGAATAGCGCATAACGAATCTGTCCCTGTTTATCGATTAGATTGCTGGTGGGGAATGCGAAGACGTCCCATTGTTTCAGTGCCTTGCCGTCGCGATCCAGCAGGATCGGGAAGGTGACGTTGACTTTGTTTTTCAGGAAATCCCGGATGGTGGCTTTGTCCTCGGCCATGTTCACGGCCAGAATCGTAAACGGCCTGTCCTGCAGTCGGTTTTGCAGCCGTTCCATGGAGGGCATTTCATGTACGCAGGGCGGGCACCAGCTGGCCCAGAAGTTGACCAGTACGACCTCGCCACGGTACTTCGCCAAATCGTCGTCTTCACCATTCAGCCCGGGCAGTTGCAGTGGCGGCGGCCGGGGATCGCCGGCGTAGGGTTTCAGGGCGCGGGCCGGCTTGCTGGCAGGCAATGGGTCGAGTTGTTGCTCCAGTGGCGACACCGAACGGGGCCGATCCGGCCAGCGGTGCCGTGCCAGTGCCGCCTGGCGTATGAGTTGGGGTAACCGCGTTTCCAGTTGCTGTTCCGATGGCGTGGCATCGGGACGGTAATAAAAGCGATCCCGCACGTCGGGCAGCAAACGGAAGAATACCTCGCTGCCGCTTGTTTGCAGCGCGGGAAGGGTCTGTTCCAGTTTCCAGCGCCACGGTGATTTGGCCGGTTGCAGAATAAAGATCGGTGCGTTGGTTTGTTCGACGATGGGTCGCAGTCGGGCCGGCTCCCCGGGATCGGGTGTTTGATGATAAAACTGGGGACTGATCAGGATCACCCCGGGCGTGTGATCGTTGTCCGGATTCTGCAACTGCCAGGCGTGCAGGCCGCGTAACACGGGCAGGGCGCCGCGACCGCTGCTGAGCAGAAAAACCGAGCGCTTTTGCGGATTCGCCCTGTCGATCAGGGCGGTGATATCCTGTGCAGCAATCCGGTCCAGGCTGCTGGCGGTGGTTGGTAAAAAACGGGATTCAAACAGATCCACCAGCCACTGTTCGTAACCTGCTCCGGCCAGTGTTCTGGCGGTTTCGCGTTCGGCAGCCTGCAGGCCATCCTCGGAGGGCAACCAGATAAACAGCGGGGCGTCTTTATCGCCTGGATGACGACGGTAGGTGATCTCGGTGCTGTCGTCACTGCGTACCGCACCGGTTTCGACCGCACGGGCCGGTTGTATGGATAGCAGCAACAGGGCAAACAGTCCCATCAGGAACAGGTGCATGTTGAGATGTCGATCGCTTGTGAGCATGATAGTCTTTATACCCTGTAGCTTTATCAGCGGACAAACTGTCCCCCGAAAATGGAATCGATGACATGCCTCAATCTGAATACGATCTGGTGATCGTCGGCAGCGGTCTGGCCGGTTATACCCTGGCCCGGGAATATCGCAAGCTGAACAAGACAAGTTCGCTATTGCTGATCAGTCGCGACGACGGGGTGTTTTACTCCAAACCCATGCTGTCCAATGCCCTGGCGGGGAACAAGACGCCCGAGCAGCTGGTGATGAAACCGGTCGAGAAGATGCGCGAGGAGCTGGCGGCCGATATCCGGGTAGAAACCGATATTACGGCGATCGATCCGCAGGCCCATCGACTGGCCAGCAGCCAGGGCGAGGTGACATACGGCCAGCTGGTACTGGGAGTCGGTGCCACGCCACGTCAGTTACCCCTGCAGGGTGAGGCGGCCGACGAGGTCATCAGCGTTAACGATCTCACGGCTTATCGCACCTTCCGTCAGCAACTGGAGGGCAAGCAGCAGATCGCGGTGATCGGCCCGGGGCTGGTGGGCTGTGAATTCGCCAATGATCTGTTGCGCAGTGGCCATCGGGTCCAGGTGATCGGGCCGGATCCCTATCCACTCAGTCTGTTGTTACCCGAAGCGGTCGGCCAGCATATGCAGCAGGTGCTGGGGAACAAAGGGTTTGAATGGTATCTGGAGCGCACGGTGGCGCGGATCGACCGACAGGAGGGAGGCTTGCGTCTGACCCTCTCCGACAGCACGGAACTGCAGAGCGATTTTATCCTTTCCGCCGCCGGGCTGGTGCCCAATACTGAACTGGCCGAAGCTGCGGGCTTGAAAGTCAATCGCGGCATCGCGGTGGATCGCCGGCTGGCCACCAGTGCCCCGGATATTTACGCGCTGGGCGATTGTGCCGAGGTGGATGGTTTATGGTTGCCGTATGTGATGCCGATCATGAACGCGGCGCGAGCCCTGGCCAAAACCCTGGCCGGCGAGCCGACCGATCTGGTTTACCCGCCGATGCCGGTGGTGGTCAAAACCCCGGACTTTCCGCTGGTCATCTCGCCACCGCCAAAAGCCGCGGGCGACGGTCACTGGCAAATCGACCGTGATGACGATGGCATGCGGGCCCTGTTCGTCGATGCGGATGAGCGGCTGCTGGGCTTTATTCTGACGGAAGACAAACTCAAGGAAAAGCAGAGCCTGGCCAAACAACTGCCCAACGTCCTGGACAGCTGAACAGCGGGGCGTCGCCCATCGCTGGAATTACAGGTCCGCCTTGTCCGCCTGCATCAGCCGGTTGCGCCCCGCCTGTTTGGCCCGATAGAGCGCCGCGTCGGCCGCACGGGCCAGATTGCCGGCATCGTCGCTCAGCGTGCTGTCGATCACGCCGGCACTGAAGGTACAGTAAATTTCCCCGTCATGGGTATGTTGTCGCAAGCGGGCAAAATCGACTCGTATCGAGTCGATCACCTCGCAGGCTGCATCGGCCGGCGTGTTGGGCATGACAATCGCAAACTCTTCCCCCCCGTAACGGCCGATATAATCGCTGCCACGCAGCCGCTGGCGCAACAGGCGCGATAGTGACTGGATAACCTGATCGCCGATGCCGTGCCCGTAATTGTCATTGACCTGTTTGAAGCGATCGAGATCCAGCATCACATAACTGACTATGTCGCTGTGGCGGGAAGCCCGCTGCAACTCGCGATGGAAAAGATCGAACAGGGCGGTATGGTTATACAGGCCGGTCAGGCTGTCCCTGAGCATCAACGCCCGCAGTTCACGAAAACGGCGGGTGCGTGAACGTACCGCCGCGACCAGGTGGCCGGCACTGATCGGTTTGGTAAGAAAGTCATCGCCGTGTTGTATGACATCCAGCTGCTTTTCCAGATCGCTTTCGGCCGATAGAAACACAATCGGGGTGGCGAGGTTGCTCTCCTTCTGGCGTATCAGTTCCGACAGCTCCTTGCCGCTGCATTTGGGCATATAGAGATCCATCAGGATCAGTTCCGGGGAGAAGCCGGAAATTGCCTCCATGATCTGCATGGGATCGGTGATGTACTGCACCTCCATGCCGGCCTGCTGCAGATGCGCGGCATAAAATTCGGCGGCCGGTTGCGAGTCCTCGACGATGAGAATCCGACAGGGGGTATGCGGTTCTTCGTGAGTGAGATGGTCCAGGGTGTCGATCAGATCGATAATATTGGCCGGCTTGAGAAAATAGGCCTGAATGCCGTTGCGCACGGCCTGCAGACGATGCGCCGTATCACCGTTGTCGGTGATGAGCAGGGTCGACGCCTGTTGCGCCAGTGATGCAAAGCGGGACAGTTCAGCTGGATCCGCCTCGGCCAGGGAACAGGTCAGTACAATGGCGGCGGGTAACTGTTGCTGCAGTTGCTGTTGTAACAGACGGGGTTCGTCGAACAGCTCGATAGTATAGCCGTAGTTGCGTATTTCCCCGGCCAGTTCATGGGCGTAGTGATCGGCTTCATCCAGTATATAGATAAGTCGATCGGCTGACGGGTCTGCCGTTTTGGCGTCGGGATCCATCCGGTTGTCCGGGGCCTGGCGGGACAATTCGCGCAGCTGGTTCAGATGCCGGTTGATCTGTTGCGATAACGCATCGGGGATGTCTGCGTGATCGTCCAGGCTCTGCAATGCCTGCTCGATCTGCCGGCAATGCTCTGTCACCTGCACGAAGCCGTAACTGGCCCCGGAGCCGGCCAGGGTGTGGCACAGCCGGATCAGCTCCTGACAGGTGGTTGCATCGGGGGCCGCCAGCAGTTGCTGCCAGAGCCGATCGATGACGCCGACCTTGTCCGGCAGCTGGCGGGCATAATCCTGGTGTAGTCGTTCGAGTCTGGCCTGAATATCCGATACGTTGCTGTTCATGGGGGTATTTGTGTTGTCCTGGCGCGTGTTCGGCTTCCGGGATGATGGCCCGTCGGTGGCGGGGTCATCGGCAACCCCGATCCGTTCAAGTATGGTTCAAAACCCGGCAAATGAAAAATACGGACCGGCAAACCCCGCGGGCGCGGCCAATTTGATAAACTGCGCCGCATGGATATTTCCGGCATTCTCGACCCCCTCAACGACGCCCAGCGCCAGGCGGTCTGCGCTCCGACGGGCAATGTGCGGGTGCTGGCCGGCGCCGGCAGCGGCAAGACCCGGGTGCTGGTGCATCGCATCGCCTGGCTGCTGCAGGCCGAGAACGTCTCGCCCTATGGCATTCTGGCGGTGACCTTTACCAACAAGGCCGCCGGCGAGATGCGTTCGCGCATCGAGCAGTTACTGGGCATTCCCGCGGCCGGGCTGTGGGTGGGGACCTTTCACGGTATCGCCCATCGCCTGCTGCGTGCCCACTGGAAAGAAGTCGAGCTGCCACAGGGCTTTCAAATTATGGACAGCGAGGATCAGCTGCGCGCGGTCAAGCGGGTGGTGCGCGAGATGGGGCTGGACGAGGAGCACTGGTCGCCGCGTGAGGCGCAGTGGTTTATCAATGCGCGCAAGGACGAAGGCCTGCGGCCGCAGCACCTGGAACATCATGGCGATCCCTGGCAACGGCACATGATCGCCATTTACGAAAACTATGAAGCTGCCTGCCGCCGCGCCGGGCTGGTGGATTTTGCCGAGCTGCTGTTGCGCGCTCACGAGCTGTGGCTCAAGCATCCCGATATCCTCGGCCATTACCAGCGCCGCTTCGGGCATATCCTGGTGGACGAGTTTCAGGACACCAATACCATTCAATATGCCTTCGTGCGTCTGCTGGCCGGCCAGAGCGGTCAGGTGTTCGCCGTCGGCGACGATGATCAGTCCATCTATGGCTGGCGCGGCGCCCGGGTGGAAAACATTCATCAATTTGCCCAGGACTTTACCAATACCCAGACCTTTCGCCTGGAACAGAATTACCGTTCCACCTCGACGATCCTCAATGCGGCCAACGCGCTGATTGTCAACAATACCGATCGCCTCGGCAAGAGTCTGTGGACCGCCGGTGCCGAGGGTGAGCCGATCAGGCTGTACGGGGCATTCAACGAGCAGGAAGAAGCGCGCTATATTGTCGAACAGATTCAGGACTGGATTGACCAGGGTGGCGCGCGCAGTGAATGTGCCCTGCTGTATCGCTCCAATGCCCAGTCCCGGGTGCTGGAACAGGCGTTACTCCAGGAGCGCATCCCGTACCGGGTTTATGGTGGACTGCGGTTTTTCCAGCGCCAGGAAATCAAGGACGCGCTGGCCTATCTGCGCCTGGCGGTGAATCATGAAGATGATGCCTCGCTGGAGCGGATCATCAATGTCCCGACCCGCGGAATCGGCAGCCGCACGATCACCTCGCTACGCGAGACGGCCCGCAACAGCGGCGTCTCTTTGTGGCAGGCCATGACCCAGTTGATCGAGCACAAACAGTTGTCGGCCCGGGCCCTGGGTGCCTTGCAGAACTTTGTGCATCTGATCGAGCAGCTGGGCCATGACATTCGCGATCTGGAACTGCATGAACAGATCGAACAGGCTATTCAGGCCAGTGGCCTGATCGCCCACTATGAAAAGGAAAAGGGCGAGCGCGGCCAGGTCCGGATCGAAAACCTGGAGGAGCTGGTCAGCGCCGGACGTGACTTCACGCCGGAACCGGTGGAAGATGGCGAGCGCGAACTGGCACCCCTGGAAGCGTTTCTGGCCGATGCCGCCCTGGAAGCGGGTGAGCGTCAGGCGGACGAATGGGACGACTGCGTGCAACTGATGACCCTGCACTCGGCCAAGGGGCTGGAGTTCAGGCAGGTGTTCATGTGCGGCATGGAAGAAGGCCTGTTTCCCCATCGCCTGTCGGCGGAAGACCCGGGTCGGCTCGAGGAGGAGCGGCGTCTATGTTATGTGGGCATGACCCGCGCCATGGCGCAACTGACGCTATGCTATGCCGAAAAGCGTCGTCTGTATGGCGAAGAGCATTACGCCAAACCCTCGCGCTTTCTCAAGGAGATTCCGCCGGAACTGATCGAGGAACAGCGCCTGACCGGCGTGGTGACACCGGCCGCCAGTTTCTCTGCCGGGGGTGGCGACGTCTCGTTCAACGAGTCGGCGTTTATTCTGGGCCAACGGGTTTGCCATGAAACCTTCGGTGAAGGCGTGGTACTGAACTACGAAGGCGAGGGCCGTCATGCCCGGGTGCAGGTCAACTTCGAGTCCGAAGGCAGTAAATGGCTGATGGTCGAATACGCCAACCTGATGGCGTGTTGAGTCGAATCTAGCGCAGGGCCCAGTACTTCACCTGCTGGGCGTCGAGAAAGGCTTCGGCCCCCGCGCCCTGCAGCATCGCCAGCGTGGCCAGGATCCCGGCGTCGGTACAGGTGCCGGCCAGCACCGTGATCGAATGGGGCGCATCCCACACCGGCCAGCCGGTCAGCGGGTTGAGAATATGGGAATAACGCACCCCGTCCTTGAGCAGAAAACGGCGTGCATCCCCGCTGGTGGCAACGCCGCCCTGCTGCAGTTCGAAACTTTCCCCCGCCGCCGAGGCCAGATTGATATCTCCGCTGTCGGTATGCTGGCCGGGTTGTTCCACGCCGATGATCCAGCCATGCCCGTTTTGCCGGGGCCGGTTGACGTAAAGATCGCCGCCGTAGTTGATCAGAAAACTGGCCCCGGTCTGTTGCGCCAGTAATTGCGCGGTGCGATCCACCGCGTATTCCTTGCCGATCCCGCCCAGGTCGATCTCCATGCCCTCGGGCAGGCGAATCGCGGGTGGATGCCAGTCGACCCGGGGCCAGCCAATGGCCTGACGCGCCGTCTCCACCACTTCAGCATCAGGAACCCGGTCACTGCCATCAAAGTGCCAGACGCGTCGCAGCACGCCGGAAGTAATATCAAACAGCCCGTCGCTGATCCGGTAACAGTGATCGGCATATTCGAGCAGGGCCGCGGTTTCCGGGTCGACGCTGACCGGCTGGCCGCGGGCGTGGTTGATACGATGGATAATATTGTCATCGCGATAGCGACTGAATTTGCGCTCGATGCGCAGGGCCTCATCCTGGGCCGTGCGGGCCAGTTGTTCGACCAGGGCGGGATCGTCGCTGTCCAGCAGCAGTTCGCAGGGGCTGGCCATGGCCTGAAAGTGGGCCGAGCGAAAACCGGGGCCGGATTTAAACTGCAGATCATGTGACATGGCGGACTGGATGGCCGAAAACCCGGCCATCCATATTACCCGATAACGGGCCGTATATCAGAACACAAATGAATAATTCAGCTGCAGGATCGTGGCGTCCACATCGGGGAACGGGGCATCGCCTTCGCTTTGCTGGGTCATCATCTCCGCCCGCACCGAGAACTCACTGTCATTGCTCAGCTGGATACCGTATTTCAGGCCCAGGGTGGTGGTACTCAGATCGGCCAGACGATAATCGGCACTGGCATATTGCGGGATGTTACCGTCCACGAGTTTGTAGTTATAAAAATCCGCCTTGTCCTGCAGATAATAGCGGGCATGAGGCATCAGATAATGACCGCCGCCCATCTCGTAGCGGTAACGGGCGTCCAGGGTATGCGAAGTAATCCCCCAGTCATCCCAGTAGTAGCGATAGCTGAAGTTGATCACATCCTCGTTAAACTGGTGCACGGTTTTCCAGTAAAGCGCATTGCGCGCCCGGCTGTCGGGACGGTTCTCGTAAAGATAGGGCATAGCCGCCAGCGTCTCGGATGAGGGGCCGGTGACGACACTGAGGATCTTGTAGGGATCGGTCAGATAGCCGTCATCCATCCCGTAGGTATAGTTAAACTGCATCAGGGTCTTGCGATCGATGACCTGGGTGACGCCGAGCAGTAAATCGGCGACAGTTTTATCATCACTGCTGCCCAGAGTGCTTTTCTGCACGCTGGTAGTGGTTGGCATCGCCGTCAGGCCGTCAGGAATCCCGCCGACCGGTTCGATCGTGTCCAGGTTGTAGGAGAGGCCGGCACTGACGGTGGTATTGCGGTTATTGAAATCGCGCGCCAGGGTGGCGGAGACGCCCAGCGAGGTATAGTCGTACTCGCTGGAGGCATTGATCGCGAAAAATCCCTTGAGATAACGGCTCAGGGGTTTTTCCCATTCGGCATTGAGTGCCACCCGGGTGTCCAGGAAGGTCGGATCCAGCGGCGTGGTATTGGCCGGGGTCGTATAGGTGGCATTGCCCGAGGGCGAGGTAAAGGTCTGCGGCGAACTGGTGGCGATCGCGCCGTTGGCCGAGGAGCCGGTCAGGCTGTCCACTACCAGGCGATAGGTCATGTACTCGTCATCACCGATGGCCTTGCGCGCGCGGACAACCGGTTCAATGGCGGTTACGCGACTGTCTTCGGAATAATAGAGAACGCTGGTGTCGATCGCCCAGTCATCGGCCGTGGCGGCCTGGGCAGCCGGGCCCACCGCGCCCAGCAACGAGGCGGTGGCCAGCGCGAGTTTGCGACGGACCTGGGGCGGATTTGTCAGTTGCATCCGCAACCTCCTCCGCCGACACCGGCGCCGCCCGTGGAGCTTTCCTTGCTGTAATAGATATGGTCGTCCAGGTAGCTGTCGACCGGGTAGGGATCGAGTTGCATCTTGTCCTGGGCCAGGATATCCCGCTCCCAGGGCTGGACGTTCTGCAGACTGCATCCCCCTGCCAGCAGGGAGAAGAGAACCGCGCTGATGATTGTCTTGAACATAGGGTCCCTCATGGTTTTATTGTTCCAGCCGGGCCTTGATGCGCGCCTCGAGCCGGTCGGCATCGGTGGAGCGAAAACCGGTGTGCGACATGACCAGATTGCCCTGGCGATCGATCAAATAACTGGCCGGCATGCCTTTGAGTTCATAGCGTTCGGCAACGTTGCCATCGGGATCGAAGGCCACGGTGAAGTTGGCCGGGTATTTTTTGAGAAACCGGCGGGCTGCGGCGGTATCCTGATCGAGATTGACAGCCAGTACCACCAGTCCGTCGTCGGCGTAACGTTCCTGCAGGGCATTCATCCAGGGAAATGATTTGCGACACGGGGTACACCAGGAGGCCCAGAAATCGAGGTAGACGACCTGACCGCGATATTCCTGCAGCTCGATCACCCCCTGCGGGCCGGAGAGGGTAAAATCCGGGGCCGGGACACTGGCAGCCGGTAGCTGACCGGGAAGCAGCAGTGTCACGGCAAGGGAGCAGGCGATGGCGGCAGATCGCAACATAGGGTGGTTCCATCGGTTTGAACAGGCAGGCAATGTAACGCCCGAACCTTAAGACAATCTTAAGAATGACGTGGTATGTATAGAATGCGAGAGAGTTCACATTTGACGTCTGATCCGGATACCCAAACACAATGCGCCTGTTACTGATTGAAGATGACGAAATGCTGGGCAAGGCTGTCAGGGCCGGCCTCAAGCAGGACGGTTATACCGTCGACTGGTTGACCGACGGTGAAGCCGGACTGCAGGCCCTGGGGAGCGATGATTTCGATGTGGTCGTGCTGGATATCGGCCTGCCCGGCATGTCCGGCATTGAGGTGCTGCAACGCCTGCGTAAGCAGAAAAAGACCCTGCCGGTGATGATCCTGACCGCTTACGATGCGGTCTCTGATCGGATTACCGGACTGGATGCCGGGGCCGATGATTATCTGATCAAGCCGTTTGATCTGGACGAGTTGCTGGCACGGCTACGGGCTATTACCCGACGCCGGGAAGGGCGCGCGCAAAGCCGGATAGAGCTCGGCAGCATCCAGCTGGATACCGCCGCGCACCGGCTTGTGATCCATGGCGAAGAGGTGTCGCTGTCAAACAAGGAGTACCAGTTGCTGGAATACCTGTTAACACACGCCGGCAATGTGATCCCGCGCGACCGGCTGGAATCCATCCTGTATGGCTGGGAAGGCGGGGTCGAGAGTAACTCACTGGAAGTGTATATCCATAATCTCAGGAAAAAGGTCGGCCCCGGGACGATCAAGACGATTCGCGGCGTGGGCTATCGACTGGAGCAGCCGGCACATTGAATTCCATACGTAACAGATTGCTGTTGATCCTGATTCTGGTGATCGCACTGAGCGGCGCATTGACCATCTGGGGCAGCTACCGATCGTCGGCCCATGAAGTGGAAGAGCTGTTTGATGCACAACTGGCCCAGTCGGCGCGAGTCTTGCTGTCGATCATTCTGACCCGGACCCGACACGAGGACTTTCAGTCCATCCAGGAGTTTCTCGATGCCGGCGGCAATATGCCGGCTATTGCCGACGATGATGCGGGAGGCGAAGAGCGAAAAGACTATCATGAGTACGAGCGCAAGCTGGCGTTCCAGTTGTGGGACCCGAAGGGTCGCCTGTTGCTGCATTCCGGGCATATTGGAACCGAGCCGCTGTCACCGCAGGGGCTGGATCCTCATCACCGGGGCTATCATGATGAGACGTTTTCCGGAGAACACTGGCGGGTTTTCACCCTGTGGGACGATGAGCATGGCTATCTCATCCAGGTCGGCGAGCGTTATGACATACGCAATGAACTGGTGACCGAGATCGTTTTGCACTTTCTGACGCCGTCGGTGATTTCCATTCCAATAATTGCGTTTTTGATCTGGTGGTCGATTGGCAAGGCTATGCAACCGCTGCAGCGACTTCGAACCGCGGTGGCCAACCGCGATCCGGATAATCTCGAAGGGTTGCGGTTTGAAGGCGTGCCGGTTGAAGTGGTGCCACTGGTGAGCGAACTCAACACTCTGTTTCGGGCGCTGAATACCGCACTGGAGAAAGAACGCCGTTTTACCGACGATGCCGCCCATGAGCTGCGCACCCCGCTATCGGCGCTCAAGACCCGGGTACAGGTTGCGCTGCGCAGTGACATCCCTGCCGAGCGTGAGGAGGCTTTGAAGGATATTCTGGCGGGGGTCGATCGCATGACGCACATGTTGAACCAGATGCTGACCCTGGCGAGACTGGACAATACCCGGGACATCGAACCGGTAACGGTCGATTTAAAGCAGATGCTGGAGGCCGTCGTCAGGCAGTTGTCTGCTAAAGCCCGGAAAAAATCCATCACCATTGAATCTGAATCAATCCCCGGTTTGTCGCTGGTGACCGAGCCGGTCAGTCTGGAGATCTTACTGCGTAATCTGATCGATAACGCGATTCATTACACGCCTGATGGCGGGCAGGTGAGCATTGCAGCCGAACAACGGCAAACGGATATGGTGCTCTGCATTAGCGACAGCGGGCCGGGTATCAAGCCGGAATTGTATCAACGGGTCTTTGAGCGATATTTCCGCAAACCCGGTCAGCTGCAAAACGGGAGTGGACTCGGGCTGGCGATTGCCCGGCGTTGTGCTGATCTGTTGCAGGGGGAACTGGAACTGGACACCTCGGCGGCCGGGGGCCTGACTGTCCGTGTCATATTGCAGGACTATCATCCCCGGGTAGAGAATGAGCGATGATGGTGATTGCTCAGGCGTTCTTCACTGAGTCTGCATGCGAGCGGTGTTCCGCTATATCGCTGGAGGGTTTGCCCAGATAATGGCCCTGGGCGAAGTCAACCCCGAACTCCTTTAGCAAGCCGAGCGTTTTCTTGTTTTCCACAAATTCGGCAATGGTCTGTTTGCCGAGCGCATGGGCGATCTGGTTCATGGAACGCACCATCGCCTGATCGACTTCTGAGCTGGCCAGGCCCTTGACGAAGGAGCCGTCGATCTTGAGCTTGTCCACGGGCAAATGCTTGAGATAGGCAAATGACGAGAAGCCGGTGCCAAAATCATCCAGGGCAAACTGACAGCCGATATCCTTGAGCTGATAGATAAAGCGGGTGGCCTCGGCCAGGTTGGAAATCGCCGCCGACTCGGTAATTTCAAAGGTCAGAGTGGCGGGACTGAGACGGGTCTCCTGCAACAGGCTGTTAATCAGGGGCAACAGCTCGCGATCCTCGAAGGCACGACCGGAAAGGTTGATGGCGAAACGAATCTGGTCATTGTCCTTATGCAGTTCAGCCAGATATTGCATGGCGCTGCGTACGGTCCAGCGATCCACATGGTTGATCAGGCCGAAACGCTCGGCAGCCGGCAAAAAGCCGCCCGGCAGGATGACATCATCATTATCCAGTGACATGCGCAGCAGCACTTCGTAATCTTCGCTCAGGCCACTGTCGATATTAACAATAGGTTGAAACACCAGTTTGAAGTGGTCATTCTCGAACGCATCCCGGACCCGGCTGGCCCAGCCCATATCCTCGGCCATGCCGTCGCGCTGCTTGTCACCGGGATCGTACAGATGCAGACAGTTACGTCCCTGGGACTTGGCGATGTTACAGGCCAGGTCCGCATGCGAGAGCACCTCGTCCCCTGTTTTGGTCTGTTTGTTGAGCATGGCGACACCGATGCTGCAGGTGACATTGAACGTTTTGCCGCCATCAATGAAGCGGTAGTTTTCAAACAGCAGGCGAATGCTCTCGGCGACCTGCATGGCAGCCGGTTGTTCGACATCATCCAGCAGGACGGTAAATTCATCCCCACCGAAGCGGGCCAGCAGATCCGCATCGCGGGTATGTCCCTGCAGCAGCCCGCTGCATTCGAGCAACAATCGATCGCCGGCGGCGTGGCCGAGTGTGTCGTTGACATACTTGAACTGATCCAGATCCAGATACAGCAGCGCACAGCTGTTGCCGCGGCGGTGAATCCGGCTGAGCGTACGTTCGAGTTCACGCTGGAAATAATTGCGATTATAAAGCCCGGTCAGGGTGTCATGCTGGGCCTGGTAGGTCAGCTCGCGCTCGAAGGCTTTTTGTGCCGAGATATCCCGTGCCGTACCCATAATACTGACGATCTCGCCGTTTTCATTATGCTGGGGTTTGGCATTGAAACTGATGTAACGCCGCTGTCCATCCTTGTCCAGATGAATGGTTTCATACTCCAGCAGCTCATGACCTTGCAGTACCCGGTCTATGGCGGCCTGATCATGGCGAATCGATTCGGGCGACTGAAACTCGGTGAAGTGCTGGAACAGCATCTCCTCGGCCTGATAGCCATAAATCCGGCTCACCGCGTCATTCAGGTAAGTCCAGCGGCCGTCACGATCCATGCTCCAGACCAGATCATGGGCGGTTTCGACCAGGTTGCGGTAACGGGCTTCGGCATCCAGCAGCATTTGCTCGGTCGCCTTGCGCGCCGAGATATCCGCCAGCAGGCAGGTAAAATAGATCCGGTCGTCGTTATGCATCAGGCTGATGCACATCGACATGGGAATGGCATAACCGGTGCGATGCCGTCCTTCGACTTCGATCTCCTCCCGTGGCAGAGAAGTCTCGTCGCGCGGCAGGATAAAGTCGGGCAGCAACCAGTCCAGCGATTTGCCGCGAATCTCCTGGGAGGTAAACCCGAACAGTTTTTCCGCGGCCGGGTTAAAGGTCTCGATCGAATGCTGGTCGTTGACCACGATGATGCCTTCGGCCGCGTGATCGACAATCGCATGCACATGGCTTTCCTGATCGCCGAGGCGGCGGAACAATCGGCCCAGCATCTGAATCAGATAGCCGGTTTCGTCCGTCGAGCGCGGCCGCAGGCGTTTGGCCATGTCCTCGTAATTGGTGGCGCCGCTGCCGCTGATCAGCTCCTGCACCGGCTGCAGGGATTGCTTGAGACTGCGGATGGATAAAATGGTGACGGTAAAGGCAAACAGCCCGAGTACGGCCCAGATCAGTATGATTTCGCCGGTCATGTACTGGGTCCGCCACCAGTAATATTTCAGCAGGATGGTGCCGGTGAGCAGCGGTACATAGCCTCCGATCAGCAGCATCTTGGCCTGCATGCTGACATGTACCTGGCGAAAGCCGTTGTGCTCGACCAGCCGGCCGATTAACGCCAGTGTATAAAGATAACCGGGCATGCCGACCAGCACGGCGATCACCAGTTGTAACAGAATAAACTGAGTGAGACTGGCAAAGGCGGAGTGTTCGGCCGGATAGAGACCCAGCCAGTGTTGCAGGGTGGGCGCGAGCAGCGCATAGAGCAGAAAAAACAGCCAGTAGTTGTCACTGAAATTTTTCAGCCGCTGATCCAGCTGTTCCGGCAGGAGGGAGTAACCCCGCTGGCTGGTTTGCCACTCCCGCAGCGGTTTAAAATAGCGTTTGAAATAAAAACAGACGGCGGTCGGCAGCGCCAGGGTAATCAGGCTCAGTAACAGGGCGGCTTCCAGGGAGGCGAGCTGTTCCGCCCTGATCATGGTAAAAAACCAGGCCGTCGAATAGCCGATGATCGGAGTGAGGACGAAACTGGCGGTGATGACAAGCACAAGCCGCCGGTGGATTCGCCTCAGAGCTTGTTCTTCCATGGCACCCGCATTATTGTTTAGTTTTTGCCGGAACAGCAGTCTGACCAATCCGCTCAATAGTGACAGAATAAAATCCGTGATACCAGTGGCAAATCCCGGGTCAAGTTAGCCGGGTTTGTTCACAATCTGCGTCAAGGGTGTTGACGAAGTGACGATTTCGCAAAGAAAAAATCGTATCGAATCAATAACAACGGGGACGGAGCCATGAAACGACGTGACTTTATCAAATCCGCCGGTGCCGGCTCATTGCTGGCCGGCGGCCTGGTGACCGGTACCGGCGCGGCGGTGGCCAAACCGAAATACCAGTGGAAAATGGTCACCACCTGGCCGAAAAATTTTCCCGGTCTGGGCACCGGGGCCAACAATCTGGCGGCCCTGATCAATGAACTCAGCGGGGGCCGGATCGAGGTCAAGGTCTATGGCGCCGGGGAACTGGTCCCGGCGCTGGAAGTGTTCGATGCGGTGTCACGCGGGACCGCGCAGATGGGCCACGGCGCCGCCTATTACTGGAAAGGCAAGAGCGAGGCCGCCCAGTTTTTCTCCGCAGTGCCATTCGGACTGACGGCCCAGGAAATGAACGGCTGGCTCTATTACGGCGGCGGCATGGAATTGTGGGAAGACGTCTATGCCCCGTTCAACCTGGTGCCGGCCGCGGCCGGTAACACCGGGGTGCAGATGGGTGGCTGGTTCAACAAGGAGATCAATTCCCTGGCCGATCTCAAGGGACTGAAAATGCGTATCCCCGGTCTCGGTGGCGAAGTTCTCAAACGTGCCGGCGGTACCCCGGTCAACCTGCCCGGCGGCGAGCTGTATACCTCGCTGCAGTCGGGCAACATCGACGCGACCGAATGGGTCGGGCCCTACAACGATCTCGCCTTCGGTCTGTACAAGATCGCCAAATACTATTACTACCCCGGCTGGCACGAACCGGGCACCACGCTGGAGGCCATGATCAACAAGGAAGCCTTCGAAGAACTGCCGAAGGATCTGCAAAGCATCGTGCGTAATGCCTGCAAGGTGGTCAACCAGGACATGCTGGCCGAATACACCGCGCGCAACAACCAGGCGCTCAAGACCCTGGTGGAAAAACACAACGTCGATCTGCGCCGCTATCCGGACGATGTCCTGAAAAAACTGCGTAACCTGTCCGACGAAGTCGTCGCCGAAGTGGCCGAAAAGGACAAGATGAGCAAGAAAGTCTATGAGTCGTTCAAAAAATTCCGAGATCAGGCGATGGAGTGGCACCGCATCTCCGAACAGACCTACATGGCCGCCCGGGAGATGTAAAAAAAGCCTGTTTACCGCAGAGACGCAGGCCCTTCGGGCAGGGACGAGGTACGAGGGACTAGGAACGAGGCGATTTTGTGTGAGCTGATTCGTATCACCCCTCCCTTACCCTCCCCTTGAAGGGGAGGGAATGATCTTGTTAGTCGCAAAGATTTTGTTCCCCCTCCCTTATAGACGAGTCCTTAGGATGGATTCGGTAGAGCGAAGCAGGAGATGTCCGAGCCGAGGGGGCCAGGGGAAGGGGATAAATTAAACCTCGTCCCTCGTTACTCGTCACTCGGCACGGCCCGAAGGGCCAGAGAGTTGATGCAGTAGCGCAGGCCGGTGGGGGGTGGGCCGTCGGGGAAGACGTGGCCGAGGTGGGCATCGCAGCGGCTGCAATGCACTTCGGTGCGGCGCATGCCGTGGCTGGTGTCCTCGGTGGTCTCGATGGCTTCGTCGCTGATCGGCTGCCAGTAACTGGGCCAGCCGCTGCCCGAGTCGAATTTTTCTTTGGAATGAAACAGCGGTTGTCCGCAGCAGACACAGACATAGGTCCCCGGGGCCTTGCTGTCGCAATACTCCCCGCTGAACGGCCGCTCGGTACCGTGCCGCCGGGTCACCTGGAACTGCTCCTCGGTCAGCAGTTCCCGCCACTCTGCATCCGACTTTTTGATTTTATCTGCCATAGCCCTGTTTTACCCGTAGATAGGCTCAAGAACAAGAGATGTTATGCAAGGTTATTCACCACCAAGACGCCAAGGCACCAAGATATAAAGTTTTCCTTGGTGTCTTCGTGGTGAAGATTTAGATCAAGCCTTACCTCGGTTCAAGGTAGTGTCACATAGGCTATCGCCAATGTGACCTACGCGACTTCTCCGCCATGCGTCCTTTTTTACAGGGTTAACCAGCTCATAGGCAACAGGCTTCTCTATACAGAATCGCAAGCCCGGCGGAGAGGGCCGAGGGACGAGTGACGAGGAGGTATTCATAGCCGTGCAGGTTAATTCACCACCGGTACGCCAGGACACAAAGTTTTTTCGCCTCGTCAGAAAAATTCGTGGGCAGTTTCTGGCACAGGTAACGCCCCAAGTGCATGATATAAAGCGATTTCAGCCGCATGAAAGGTCTTAAATCCATACGCTTTTCTGGTAGTCAGTTTCGCTTTGTTGTTGAAGCCCTCAACAATGCCGCTGGAGAACTGCTTTTTTGCCCGAAACCAGTTCAGCAGCAGCGGCTGATGCTTCCTCAGCATGCGGGCGACCTTCTTCATCGGTTCAATCTTGGAACGCATCGTTTTCGTACACCACTTATCCAGAAACTTGCCTGCCCAATAGGGCGACTTATACGACCAGAACAGTTGAAAATCTTCTTTGAGCAGATAGCTCCTGATCGACTTCAAATTGTACTGCAGGAGTTCGGCCAGCGTACTCTGCTGTTTGTCCGTCAGATTTTCTGGTCGCTTCAGCAGCAGCCAGCGGCTCTTGGTCAGCACCGGTTCATACCCCTTATCCCTCAGCGCCTTCACTTCCCCGGCGCGCACTTCGTCAATCGCCTTGCTCAGGTGCGCCATGATGTGGAAGCGGTCCAGAATGTGAAGCGCATGCCCGGCCTTTTTCGCGATCACCTTCAAGTAGGGCTTCCACATGTCGCTGCAAATATAGCGCAGCCGTACTGTCCGCTCCTGACCAAACCAGCGAAAGAACCCCAGCAGGGTTTTGACTTTCCGCTTGTTGCCGACCCACAGCAACCGTTTGCAAGACGCGTCGATCTGGTAGACCAGCGTCAGGTACTTGTGGCCCCGTTGCCACTGGATCTCATCAATGCCAATCGCCTCGACCCCCGACAGGTCCTGGTGCTGGCGGCCCCACGTGACCGCCATCTCCACCGAGTGGAAAACATGGTCCCAACTGGTACGAAACACCTCGGCGACCTCTTTCCAGCTCAACCGCTTAGCCCAGCCGGCGAGAAACCAGGCGTAGGTCTCGGTCAGGCGGTGTTTCCCCGCCGACCAGGGCATCCGCTCCACCCGAACGCCACACGTTGGGCAATCCACCCGGCGCGGCGCATAGCGGAAAAACACCTTAATGCCCCACATCGGGATGAACTCGAAACGGCGTCCCGGCAGGGTGTCGTAGCCGGGCCGGCGCCGGCCACATCCCGAGCAAATCGCCCGACTGTTGCCGCGCGGATGGATTTCCACCTCAATCGTCGGTTCCGCCGCCTCTACCCAATGGACGGCACCATACACAAAAGATTTGAATTTTTGCGCCCGATTCAGGATAGTCTTGAGCTGCATCCTGGCTCCTTTTCTTTGAATGATGGTTGGTCGCACTTCCATCTTCTCAGAATTGGGGGCACAGGGTGCACCATTCCTAACCAAGTCTGTATTTTGCTACTCTTGGAGCGTTATTCCTCCATATTTTTACCCATGAATTTTCCTGAAGAGCCGTTTTTTCTTGGTGTCTTTGTGCCTTGGTGGTGAAGATTTTAATCAGCCGCTGCCGTAGATGATGCCGGGCAGCCAGGTGGCCAGGCCCGGCCACAGGGCCAGCAGCGCGAGGGCCAGCAGCTGGATGGCGATAAACGGGGCGACGCCGCGATAGAGCTGGCCGGTGCTCATGCCCTGGGAGGCGACGCCGCGCAGGTAGAACAGGGCGAAGCCGAACGGCGGGGTCAAAAACGAGGTCTGCAGGTTGATGGCGATCATCACGCCGAGCCAGATGGGGTCGAGGCCCATCATCAGCAGAATGGGCGCGACGATCGGCACGATCACGAAGGTGATTTCGATAAAGTCGAGAATGAACCCGAGCAGAAACATCACCAGCATGACGATCAGCATGGCACCGACCACGCCGCCGGGCAGGCTGGTGAGAATCTCGCGCACCGCCTCGTCACCGCCAAAACCGCGGAATACCAGCGAGAACAGCGAGGCGCCGATGAAGATCAGAAATACCATGCTGGTGACCTGGACCGTGGTGCGCATCACCTCGCGCAGTTTGCCGAGATCGAGCTGGCGTTGTAGCAACGCCAGCAGTATGGCGCCGACGGCTCCCACCGAGGCCGCCTCGGTCGGTGTGGCGGCGCCGGCCATGATGGAGCCGAGCACCGCTACGATCAGCAGCAGCGGGGGGATTAATACCTTGATCACCCGGCCGGCGAGTTCCCGCTTGCTGTGCTGACGTTCAGCGCGCGGCATGGCCGGCACTTTGGCCGGCTGCAGCCAGGCGACGCCCAGCATATAGAGCACATACAGTCCCACCAGTAACAGGCCGGGAATCAGCGCGCCGGCGAACAGATCCCCGACCGAGACCGTCTCCGGGGCGAACAGTCCCATGTCGAGCTGGGCCTGTTGATAGGCCGAGGAGAGGACATCCCCCAGCAGTACCAGAATGATCGAGGGGGGAATGATCTGGCCGAGCGTGCCCGAGGCACAGATGGCGCCGCCGGCCAGGCCCGGGTCATAGCCCCGTTTGAGCATGGTGGGCAAGGAGAGCAGGCCCATGGTGACTACGGTGGCACCGACGATGCCGGTACTGGCCGCCAGCAGCATCCCGACCAGGATGACCGAGATTCCCAGCCCGCCGCGCAGGGGGCCGAACAGCAGGGCCATGGTATCCAGCAGCTGATCGGCGACTTTTGAGCGCTCCAGCATGACCCCCATGAAGACAAACAGCGGCACGGCGATCAGGGTGCCGTTGGTCATAATGCCGTATAGCCGGTTGGGCGCCGCCGTCAAAAAGGCTTCGTCGAAGGTGCCGGTCAGGTGGCCGAGCAGGGCAAAGGCCAGCGCCGTCCCGCCCAGGGAAAAGGCCACCGGGTAACCGCTGAGCAGGACCAGCCCGACGACCAGAAACATCAGCAAGGGCATCAGTTCGGCCATGTTCAAAGCACCTCCTGCTGGTGCTCGTCGTCGTTATCGCGACGCCGCTGCCCGCGCAGCACCTGCCAGCTCTGCAGGGCGGTGGCCAGCCCCTGCAGCATCAGCAGCAGGGGCATCAGGATCAGCAGGCTCTTGAGCAGATAGACGAAGGGCAGGCCGCCCGGCTCGTTGGAGGTCTCCAGCAGTTCCCAGCTGACGGCCACATAATCCCAGCTGACAAGCAGGATAAACAGGCACATGGGCCACAGCAGCAACAGGGTGCCCAGCAGGTTCACCCACGCCTTGCCACGCGGGCCAAAGCGCTGGTAGAAAATGTCCACTCGCACATGCCCTTCATGGCGCAGGGTATAGGCGGCCCCGAGCATAAAGACCGTGGCATGCAGGTAAGTGATCACTTCCTGCAGGCCGATCCAGCCCAGGTCGAACCCGTAGCGCAATACCACCACGAGAAATGTGATGCAGACCATCGCGCCGGTCAGCCAGGCAATGGCGCGCCCGCTGTATTCGCTCAGACGCTCGAGAAACTGGCTCAGTTTGTCCATGGGGCAGCGGAGTCCGGGTGGCGATCCTGGCCGCAACCGGGGGGCGGTTCAGGGGATCGGCGAAGCCTCTCAGGGTTTACCCCAAGAGGAGTTATACACAGTTGGCTAAGTGCATGACACATTTATGAAAATATTCGAAAACTTGAACCTGAGCCCATAAAAACAATGCAAGTCATTGTTATTTATAATAAAACAGAACTTGCTAATATTCTTGCCTC